>CAZIBG010000001.1:0-127276 GCA_964536985.1 uncultured Candidatus Saccharibacteria bacterium
TATACATGTTTTTAGCGTTACCGGTATTCTACCCCCCCCTGAGATACAATGCAAGAAAGTAGCCTTATAGTTCACCACTGAGTATTCGCGAGACATCGATGTAGCGTTGGCAGTCATCAATACTACGATCAGCTAGGGGAATGGCGAGGATACGCTCAAAGTCAATCTTTGCTACAGCCAAGTCTTCGTCATAAGTTACAGCTAATTCCGAGGCCAATACTTTAGACCCAAGTGAAGAAGGAAAATATAATCCATGTTCGGCGGCTATCAGTTCATAGTCTGGTATTCTGTCTGTCATCTGTTAACCATACCATGTAGAGCGATATTCTCTAGTTTCCTACTGCCGTGACATCCACCCGAAAGTCATAAGTTTTACTGGCTTTATGCATTGGTTTTCCTAGAACGAGCCATGAACCTACTTTAGTGCAGACCTCTTACGTAGTGCGTAGACAATAAAACAAAGACCCAAAGAAGTGGCAATAATCGTGATAGCTGGAGATACAGCGCCAATACCAGTGTTCGGAGCTCCGGCATTACCGCTACCAGGCGTAGAAGGAGTAGAGGCGCCACAGACAGCTCCCTCAAATTGGAAGGCACCGACTGAAGGGCAAGAGTTAGGCCGAGCGATACCACGAGCGTCAGTTGTTACCCCAAGTACTGAAGCACCAGCAGCAATTGCAGGGCTTCCAGGAAGCAAGGCACGGGTCGGCACACTTCCACTGTTGTTCTGAAGTGGACCGAGAGTAGGAATGATATTGCTGATATTTTGTTGGTCACCTTCTTCGATAAACATGTCACACGTATCATCGTCTGACATGTTGAATCCGTTCGAAGTGATACCAAAACTAACATCCGTACCTGAGCCACCTACAGCGTTTGTAAGGTCAACAGCAGTACAGTTGGAAGAAACTCCATTATTCAGGTTATCGGCCATGAGGCTATTGCTGACCGAAACATTTACATCTGCATGCCCGCTTGGCTGATCAACAGCTGCGGCCGCGTAGAAGGCTGCCGACCTGATATCTGCTGCGAAGCCAGTTCCTGTTACTCCTCTCATGCCGGTGACGGTGATGTTATTTACCGAGGTATTCACCGAAGTACTTGCACCATCAACTCCAACGGAAAAACTTCCAAATGGTGCAACAAAGTCTTCGCCAGTTATGTCATCCACTGTTACGTTGGAAATTGTTGCAGTAACCTCGCTATCTCCGATGGCCAAGATTTGAACTCCATATGTAAAGTTTTGGGCACCAGTATTATGGATGTCTGCAATAGTTATATTATTAAGATTGGCCTCTACAGCAATATCTCCACCCTCGGCATTTACTGCAATAACTCGAACGAATCCCGCAGCAGTCATGTTGTGAACGTAGATATTCTCCATCAATACTGATGTTGCAACTTGTGTACTGGGATCAGCCACGATACCGTCCAGAGCATTACTGTCTTGGCCATCGACTTCAATATTGCGTAACGTAGCGTTGACGTTCTTCATACGAAGAGCTTTGCTATTGAAGGCAGTAATTTTGAGATCCTGGACACTTACATTGACGATAGGATCATCGTAAGGAACTACCGCCCAAATAGTCGTGTAACTTCCGTTGTCGCCACTAATTGTCGTCTGATCCATACCAGCACCAGATATTGAAACGGATTTTGTAATCTCTGGCAGGTCAGCTGAAAGTGTTATAGTGCCAGCCGGAAGAGTGATGGTATCGTTCGTGCCATAGCTGCCACTTGCAGTACAATCCGATTGATTTGCACCGGCATTAACCGAGTCAATAGCAATAGGTAGCGTACAGCCACCGGTCACGTTGAGAGTTGCCGCGTGAGCCCGTCCACCACCCAAAGTCAGGGCAGCCAGGAAGGCGAATGCTGCCAGGATCAGTTTGTTTGTTTTCGTGAGGTTCAGGATATTGAGCATTAGTTAGTTCCTATTATACGTTTGTGCTTATCCTTTAGTCTACCCCCCCCCCGAGGATATTGGGCAAGTCTAGGCTCAACTAAACACCCGACTGCAAATGACTACACATAGAAACATATAACCTCATCAACTACGCCCCGACAGGGGTGATTATGATATAATAGTGTCTGTAATGGTGAAGAGATCTAAGTACAATATTGTCATTCCTGTCGGCATGAAGCCTCGACCCAAGCTTCATGAAGAAACGGCTGCCGAGATATTAGCCGCTCACTTAAAGAGCGATGTCTACTTTATTGAAACTGGCAGCCAGGGAACGCCTGACGTATCTATTAAAGGCACGAAATGGGAGATCAAGAGTCCTATTGGTAGTGGCGCTAACAATATACAGAAAAATATGCGTGAAGCATCCGCGCAGTCGGAAAGTATAGTTATAGATTTAAGGCGGTCAAAACTGCATCAAACACGAGCACTAGGCTATATTAGATTATTCAGTAACAGATACAAGAAACTAAAGCGAGTTTTGGTCATAACTAAATCCAAGCAAATATTGACAATCAAGTAGTCGACAGCTATAATTACAGATGCAAAAGACGCATACGGGACTGAATTGACCCAGAGGCGTCTTTTCTTTTTAGTTGCGCTTAGTGGCAAAACTATAGCTAAGGGCGATAAGCCCAAAGAGGCTAGTAACGGTAGTGACGATAATTGAAGCTGAGCCAATACCAGTGCTTGGTGCAGTAGCTGTAGCTGGGCTCGTTGTAGTTTCGGCTAGAACATACTGGTATGCACCAATGGATGGACTTGAGCTTGGCCGGGCGATACCTCGAGCATCTGTAGTTACGCCAAGTACTGAACCACCGGCTGAGATGGCTGGCGAACCAGGGAGAAGCGCTCGGGTCGGCACAGAGCCACCATTGTTTTGTAGGGGTCCAAGCGTAGAAACGATGTTACCTATGTTCTGTTGGTCGTGTGGCTGATTGAAGTTTGTGCAAGAAGCGTCGTCGGACATGTTGTAGTCCAAAGATGTGACCGTGGCATTTCCCGTACCCGTTCCACTGAAGCCTGCGGTTAGATCAGCAACTTCACAATTAGATGACACGCCGTTACTAAGGTTGTCGGCCAGTAAACTGTTACCGACACTAATGTCCACATTAGCCGTGTCGCCACTAGTCAATCCTGCGGTAATTGCGTAAAATGCTGCCGACTTCACACCCACAAGTGGAAATGCATTACCAGTAATTCCTCGCATCCCTGTGATAGTAACGTTATATATGGTCATGTTTGTATTTGCGTCACCTCCAGCGGCAAGCGCACCTCCAGCGAATGGCGCCACTATATTAGCACCTGTTATGTTGTGAATGGTTGTATTAGTAATCGTAGCGTTTACCGCACCTATATTGCCTGGTGTATTGCCTTGCATACCCACGCCCATGGCGAATCCGTTGATAGTGCCCGTTCCGTTATTTATATTGGCGAGAGTCGTATTATTAATGTTGGCATTTAATGTACCACCACCGTTTTGGTTAACAAGCACACCATACACAATGGTTTCGTCATAATCTATATCGTGAATATATACATTGTTTGTGGACAATGTAAAAGTGTTAGGCGAGTCGTTCATAATCATTAAGTTTGACCATTGGTTTGTTGAATTCTGGCCGTTAATTTCTAGATTCTCTAAGGTAACATTACAGTTCTCTGCAAGTAGTGCGTACTGATCATAAGCCTGAACCGTCATGTCTGAGATAGTAACATCTACCCCTTGCGCTCTGAATGGTCGATATTGGCCGGCATCGCCGTCTATAGCAGTACTACTGATACCTGCGCCCTTGATTACCACATCTTCTGTGATATTGGCTGGAGTTGCTGTCAGAGTAATAGTTCCTGCAGGGATGGCAATAATGTCGCTTGTGCCGTAGCCAGCTTCTGTGGCCGTACAACCAGATTGGTCAGCTCCTGCGTTTACTGAATCGATTGCGATATTTAACGTACAGCCACCACCTACATTAAGTGTCGCCGCATGCACCCTGCCACCGCCAAAGGCTAGCACTGCTAAAAAGGCGAATGTCGCAAGGATGAGTTTGTTTGTTTTTGTCAGATTCAGAATGCTTTCCATTTATAATTCCTACTTTACGCTAGTGTTTAACCGGTAGTCTACCTCCCCCGTAAGTTATTTGCAAGAACACCTGCTTGAACCACTCGTATGTATTACCCTTACGGTTGACGATAGTGGCACATTTGAGGTAAAATGTAACTACAATTGATTCGCTTTCCGAACTGTCACCGTATGGTGCGCGTGCCTGGGACAACCAGGATAGGAAGCGAATTTTTTATTTGAAGTACCAAATATCTTCAGTGCGCTTGTTGATAACTTTTAGGTAGATATCGCTGTCAGTTTTACGCTTTTGAGTTGTTCGTAAAAGGCTACCCGCAACCATATCTGCCAGCTGAATCAAGTTATCATTCTTGGAGTTAACAAACTTCATATCTTTTATTATGCTACCGTCTGGATTAGCCTGCTGGCGAAAGTACGTTATTGCCGCTTTCTTGTAAGACCGGTCTTCGTGGCCATCAAGACGAATCCGTCCATCGGTAATCTTGCCAGCACTTTTGGAAAGCACCTCTTTGATCATGTAGTTATAGAATTTATTCTTGTTTCTCCTAAGTTCAACGCTTCTGATGATAGACTTATCGGCGACTATTGCCCGAACCCGGAACTTACAACTTTTTATCTCGTTTAAAAAAGCGAGACGTATATCTTTACTGGCTTTGTTGAACTTAAACTCATGATCGTCTCGCCACCCAAGTGAACGACGCAATCGCTTAATCCTAAGCGCAGTTTCTTCGGCATCAAGGTTGTCATCAAAGACAATGCAGGCAATAACAAAGTGTGTGCTCGAGCCCTTATCAAACTTAAAGCCCGGATCTCCTGAATCATCTATGAATACCAGCATACGTGTATTATATGGTCATATTTAGATCAAAGCCACCGGGTAGGACTATACTAGGCTCGCTTGTGAGTACAGACATAACCGAGAGTTAATAGCCCGGCAAAAGAAGCGAACAACGAACCAACGAGAGAGACAGGGTTAGCGCCGGTGTTTGGTGCCCCTGCATTACCGCTACCAGACGTAGAAGGAGTAGAGGCGCCACAGACAGCTCCCTCAAACTGGAAGGCTCCAACAGATGGGCAATCCCCAGGCCGAGCAACTCCACGAGCGTCAGTAGTAACACCTAGGACAGAGCCACCAGAGGCAATAGCAGGAGATCCATTAAGCAATGCGATAGTCTCTACTGGACCGCCGTTGTTCTGGAGTGGACCAAGGGTGGAAAGTATGTTCGAAACAACAGTATAGCCGGTACAGTGTGGGTCATCGGTTATGTTATTACCAAGATTTACTGGCGCGAGATCAATGGCACCCGACAGTCCAAAAGCCGCCTTATCTCCTTGAATACAGCTACCAGTTACGCCATTACGTGTGTTTCCGGCAATGAGGCTGTTTTGAGCACTTGCTCCGTTGGTGATGTCAGGTACAAAAGGCGCGACTTTATCAACAAAGAATGTTGCGTTAACTCCGGCCGAAACGAATGCCTGGTAAAACGCACCGGGGTCACTTTGGGTCACTTCGTTCCCAACAATTGTTGCATTGGTAAAAGTTAAATCAGCACTATCTGCAGTTAAGCTAGCTACAAATCCCGCACCCGTCAGCTGATCGTCTAACTCATTCACAATTATGTTGTTTGCCGACGTAAGGTTAGTGATATTCTGGTTGTTTGCAAGAGCTCCATTAAAAATCATCCCCGAAACATATGGATGAGATTGGAATGGATCTGCCAGTGGCACTGCTGTTGCGACCTCAACGGCATTTCCTGATACGGTCACAGCGTCCATTGTAAATACAGTTCCAACTTCAGAAACAGTACCGCCTTCTTCGTAAATCATAACGCCACCCCACTTTTCGGCTATGTTATCGGCTATTGTCGTGCGTTCAACATTTACTTCGATACTATCTACATTATCACCACTCACTTGGTAATAGGTACTTATATACAAGCCTGCTGACTCAGATGAGTTGCCGCTTATTACGCTATCCTGAATGTCTGCAGATGGGATATCAGATAACTGCACTGGCGTAGGTATAATTGAAAGGCCAGCAAAATCGGTACCGAAGTCTCCAGTGATAAGCCCGCCGAAGATATTATTATTAATGTTATCTGTAATTTTCGAGTCTTTAACAATTGTATGAATAGCGCGCACGTACACACCCATTACCGAATTGGACACCTCTACGCCATCGATTGTTACAGTGCCAGAAAACTGAGCACCGATGGCCATTGGAATTGCGTCAAAAATAGTAAAGTCCTTGAACACATGGTCACGCGCTCCCGATGGTCCTGGGTCAGGGTCTGTATTAAAGCCACCATGACCGTTGGCATCTATATTCGTAACACCCTTGCCAGCGCCAATAATGCTAACCGATTTGTTGGTTATAGCCGGTAAATCTGCAGACAGGGTAATGGTTCCTGCGGGAATAGTGATCGTGTCATTTGTGCCATATGAATCAGGAGATATCACTGCCGTACACCCAGACTGGTTAGCACCCGCATTAACCGAATTAATAGCGATAGGTAGGGTACAGCCTCCGGTCACGTTAAGGGTGGCCGCATGAGCACGACCAGAACCAAATGCAAAAACAGCCAGAAAGGCAAAGGTTGCAAGAATTAATTTTGTTGTATTTGTTAGATTCAGAATGCTTTGCATGTGTTAGTTCCTATGTTAACGCTTGTGTTTAATAGGTAGTCTACCCCCCCCCGATATTTTGAGCAAGTCTAAGCTACCTAGAAGGCTTCTGCGACAACGATCACCCGAGAGTCATAGGTTTTGCTATCTTTATCAAATCGACCAGTGCACGTTATGAGGTTAAGTTGCTTAGGTATGGTTTTGTCGCGCACAAACAGCGCGGTGTCGGCCTCTTTAGTGGAAACTGTTTGGACTTGTTTGACTTTGAACTTTCTAACGCTTTTATCGCCGTAAGTTACCGTGAATGTATCACTAGTCTTGAGCTTACCCAGGTTGTAGAAGATTCCTTTAGCATATAGCCCATGCACATGCCCGTCGATAATACTGAGGCCAGCATCACCAGGCAAGGAGCCCTTGGTGTACCAGCCAGCCATATTAACATTACTCGGGACTACCATCTGGTTTTCTTTGTCTACGCTTACTTGTTGGATAAAACCTTCTGCCTTAATCGTTGGCAGCTGAATGGAGAGTGGTTTGTCTGCGGGGACGCTATAGTTATCTGGCACTGGTTGTTCGCTGGGGGTGTCAGTAGATACCGTCGCCACCGTATGTCCAGCCGGTACACCGGCATGTTGAATGTTATACCAGTTACGTACCGCATTCAGGCCAATGCCAACCAGTAATATGCCTACAATTAATATTACGAGGCGAATACTTCGTTGAGTCTTCGAGGTTGATCTACGCTTTAATGATCTATTGCTACGCTTCTTTAGTCGAACCATAGTTACTAATATAGACTAGCTCGAGCGTTGTTGCTTGCGGAATACGTATGTTAGTAGTCCAATGCCAAGCATGCTGGCAAGTACATTGAGTATTTGTGCTACAG
Source organism: uncultured Candidatus Saccharibacteria bacterium (assembly GCA_964536985.1). GTDB lineage: Bacteria > Patescibacteriota > Saccharimonadia > Saccharimonadales > AWTP1-31 > CAZIBG01. The sequence continues at coordinate 7,552 of CAZIBG010000001.1, forward strand.
ATCCAACACCCGTGTTTGGAGCTCCTGCGTTACTACCGCCAGATGCAGATGGAGTAGAAGCACCGCAGACAGCACCTTCAAATTGGAAGGCACCGACGGATGGGCAAGAGTTAGGACGAGCTACGCCACGAGCGTCAGTAGCTATACCCAAAACCGAGCTACCAGCAGAGATAGCTGGAGAGCCAGCTAGGAGTGCACGGGTTGGTACGTCACCACCGTTGTTCTGTAAAGGTCCAAGCGTGGAGATGATATTGCCAACGTTTTGCTGGTCTCCTGTAGCTGTAAAGTCTGTACAACTATTATCATCGGACAAGTTATGTCCGTTAGATATAATCGAAGCATTAACAGTACTGCCGCTGCCTCCAAAATTCGCACTGAGGTCACCTGAATAACAGTTAGTTGGAACAGTATCGGTTGCGTTGTTTGCGATTAAGCTATTTTGGACTTCCTCGACAACGGTAACCGTTCCTCCTGCATTAGCTGCACCTGCAGAAAAGAATGCTGGTGACTGTGCAATATATACACTAGAACTTCCGCTAATCCCCGTTACGGTAGCGTTTCGGACGGTGGTATGCAAACCAATAGTTTGGCCATTATTTGCCCATCCAAAGGTGCCAAACCCAGATGCAGTGTCTGCAGCACTTATATCGTTGAGTGTTGTGTTATCTACAGTAGAAGTTATAGTCCCGCCTGCTGTGCCTCCATACAGACCAGCACTAATCATGAGGGTATTGACCCCTAACCCGCTACTATGCAAGTCTGCTATGGTTGTGTTAGTAAGAGTGACTGTCATATCCCCGGGTGAACTGCCACCAAGAGCGATAATAAACCCGTGAATTTGATTGGCTGCCGAAATGTTATGTACATAGACATTGTCAGCCACAATTGAGCTCGCTCCACCAGCACTGGGGCCTTGGAGCTGAATTCCGTATATGTTACCACCACTGGTAAAAGCGTCCTGTCCGTCTACTTCTACATGATCAAGAATTACATTACTAGTTTTTGCTGATATTGCGCTGTTTCTGAACGCTGTAACTTTTAGATCTCGTATGGTTAGGTTGTTGTCAGTATCAAAACCGATGTATGAACCACTGTCACCGTCAATGATGGTCTGCCCCATGCCAGCACCTTGAATAATGACTGGCACTTGTAGCCAGGCATCAGCGGTGAGCACAAATGTCCCTGCGGGAATATTGATGGTATCTGCTGTGCCATACGCTGCTCCTGTTTTCACACATCCGCTGCCATCCCCCGGAGTGTTCATGGCCGTGATTGCTTCATTAAGTGTACAGTTACTATCTACAGCTAAGGTGGCAGCATGAGCTCGGCCATTTCCGAGTGCCAGCACCGCCAAGAAAGCAAAGGTTGCGAGAATGAGTTTGTTTGTTTTAGTTAGATTTAAAATACTGAGCATGGAGTAATCCCTTTATACATGTTTTTAGCGTTACCGGTATTCTACCCCCCCCCCTGAGTTACAATGCAAGCCTTGAGTTCAACCCAACGATGCAACACAAGCGGAATAAGCGAGGTGTAATGTGGAAGATTTGGGTACTGCTCATAGAGGGCGCAGCCGGCAGGCTGCGCGTAAACGGAGAGACCGGTATTTCCAGCTAGTAGTTGGGGGTATGTCCTCCACTGAGGCTTGCCGGGTGGTTGGCGTCAGTAAACGAACCGGTAAGGTATGGAGAAATGGCAGGAGTCGCCTGTCTGGCAGGAATGAGCTGCCATGTCTACCATATCTACATATGGAACAAGGGAACAGAAAAACAGGACGACATAATTACGTACGCAAACTCAATGGCTTCTTTCTGTCACTGGAAGAACGAATACGAATAGCTGACCTGCTGGTACAGGGCAGCTCCGTGCGGGGCATTGCGAGGGAGATTGGGTATGACCCGGCTACCGTGAGCCGCGAGATACGGAGACACCAAGACAAGTCGGGCGCGTACAACCCCTTTCTGGCGCACCAAAAGTCAGTACAGAAACTAGCTCGACCAAAACTACGAAAAATACAAGGTAATACCCTGCTCGGGCAGTATGTACAAGCACGCCTGGATCTTCACTGGTCTCCAGAGCAGATTAGTCGTAGCCTGGTGAAAGATTTTCCGTATACTAAAACAATGCGACTCAGTCACGAAAGTATCTACCAGGCGATCTATGTACAGGGGCGAGGTACCCTACGAAGGGAACTTAAGCAGGTGCTCAGGACCGGACGTGCCCAACGGAAGCCCCACAAAGATCCGAACAAACGTCGGCAACGCTACCGAGACCCCATGGTCAATATTAGCGAACGTCCTGCAGAGGTAGCCGACAGAGCCATACCGGGACACTGGGAGGGAGACCTCATTGTGGGTAGTCACAATGCCTCGGCAATCGGTACATTAGTAGAAAGAACCTCACGGTTCTGTCTACTGCTCTACCTACCAGGCAACCACACCGCCGAGACCGTACGAGATGCTATTGTGGCCCAGATGCAGTCGCTACCGCGTACATTACGTAAGTCTTTGACATGGGACCAGGGAGTAGAGCTCGCACTCCACAAAAAGATATCTCAAAAACTAGACATGGCAGTATTCTTTTGTGATCCACACTCACCATGGCAGCGTGGAACAAACGAAAATACCAATGGATTACTACGCCAGTACTTTCCCAAAGGAACAGATCTGTCGGTACACCCGCCAGAGAAACTAAAACGAGTGGCACAAGAATTGAACGAACGTCCACGGAAGACTCTCGACTGGCTAACACCAGCCGAGAAACTCAATGAGATATTACAAGCTCAGTGATATTATATGGATACTATTTGATTAATGTTTATGTTGCTTTGATTGGTTGAATCCGCCAATAGGGTAATGGTTAAGACTTTACACGAATGCGCTTCAATAAGCTCAGACTTAATATGACCAGCATTGAACTGCCGACGATAATATACCGAGTGTTCTGACCGGTGTCTGCCAATGAACCACCACTATGAGATTGTGGATTGCTGCCATTATCAATATTCGGATTTGAAGTATCTGTAGTTGCACCAAGAACTAAGCCCTTGAGCAATCTATCACCAAATATATCGTTAACCCACATATTACCTTCTGTATCAACTACTAGACTACCGCTATAGTAACCTAAGAAATTTTTATTAATTTCATCAGTTTGTGCGTCATCTCCGAATAATCCATAAGGAATAGGGGTAATTAATCGGTATGTGTTCATTTGATCGGAAGTATTGATTGTGACAATATCACCATTAAATAGAAGAGCATGGAAAGTACCATCCCCTGCTAAGTGGATAGAGACAACATTACTACTTTGTCCTTCGGGCAAGGCGAACAAGGTTGCCTGACCACTAGCATTGACCTTAACTATATTAAAATTATCATCATTAATACCGCCACTTACAAGCCAGGTATTGCCTAATACATCCATACTGATTGTTCTGCCTTCTGCGATTGCTGATATCGATGAATTGTCTTCTGGAATAAAATACTCTTCAATGGCCCCAGCTTGGTTCACTATCGCTAGGCTAGAAGTATTTTCGATAGGCTTTGCAATCGATAATATTATTTGACCATTTGGATCTGTTGCCATTGACCCGACTAAATGATCCCCTTCTAAATCTATCGTACTAGAATCCCCGAGTGCTGAAATAATATGTATACTTGATACTCCGAAACCAACAATATAGACAGAACCGCTAGAGGATAGGGCTAGATTAACAAGACCGTCAGTACAGATATTTTCTATTGGGTATAGATTTGTAACTTCAGTTTCGTAGAAATAATTTACAACTGTGTCATTTTCGCAATCCACATACCAAATACTATTATTGGACGCAATCGCCAAATTGCTATTATTAGTGAGGATACTCGGAGGATTATCTTCTGGAACAGGGTAATATGTTGCCTGATCGGAAGAAGGGTTAAATTTCACAAACCGAGCTGGGGACCCGCTGCCATCAAAGAAGCCGCTTAGATCCAATCCCCAGAGATTTCCGGTAGAGTCCATGGTACGTAAACTGCCTGGGCTTGTTTGAGAGCTTAAGATAATATTAGGCTCAACAATCTCAACAGTTATGGGATCACTAGTACTTACATTGCCCTCGAAGTCAAAAGCTTTAGCCGTAAGGGTATGCTGACCTGCTGAGGTAGTCCAGCCATCCACTCCATAACGATTGATCCAGTTTATATCAAATGGACTTCTATTACTCGTATCTATTAGGGTTTCGTCAATATAGTAATCAACCTTAGTGACTTCTGTATTATCAGTGGCAGCTACGGATATGCTAAGGCTATTAGCTGTACTGTTGTTAGACGGGCTAGTAATACTGATACTCGGGCTGATAGTATCAGTAGCGACGTAGTCGGACGCATACAGCTTTGAATCTGCTGTTCCAACATAAAGTTTATTGGTAGCTTGGTCTACGGTTATCGAAGAAGTTGTGGATGGGAGGCCGGATATAGTCTGCCAACTAGTTAGATTTTTGGTCCGAAGAATTATTTTCTCGCTGGACGAGTTATTACAAAGCACATTAAGAAATTCACCAGATGACTCCATGTCTAAGATGTAGTCACAGCCATAATTGTCATAGAGGTCTGTCACTTCTTCGTCGTTATAGTTATCTCCATCATAAGATTGCAATCTGTTGCCATCACTACAGATTATTTTACCATCAAAAACCATAGGGTTGGGACCTCTAGCACTAGTGCCATTAGTACAGATATTCTCAGATGTACCGGTTGACCACGAAGCACCATCATAAATCTGAGTATCAGCACCTTGGCCGTATACGTCTGCCTGCATATACATTTTACCGTCTAAGGCTTTACCCCAATAATATCGTTCAGAGTCATCTCCACTACCCGGGTTACGATTATTAGTTTGGGCTACTGACCAATTATCTCCCCCGTCTGTGCTGCGCCAGGCATAGGCTGTTTCGGTACTACCTCCAAACATCCATAAATCAGTGCCATTGAGTGATTCAATATCAAATACATGCTCAGCATTGAAGGGTGTATGAATGCTCCAATTACTGGCATTATCACCGACAGCATAACCACTTGGACAGCTTCCAGAACAGGTAGCATCGATTGTGGTCGTATAAAGCTTATTGTTAATAACCTTCCAATTACCAAGCGATTCGGATGGAACCGATAAAACTGAACCATCGAAAGTACCACTGCTTAGATCAAAAGGGTTAATATCTATAGGCCCAGTGTTGGCTTGATAGTCTCCATACGCAGCAAATAGTTTGCTGTTAAATACTTGCAGATTATTAATAGTCTTACCAGTATCGGTAGTTTGAGCTGCCGCCTGAGGATGAGTTCCTAGAAGCGTAAAGCTCAAAGACACAGCCGCTTGGACTTTTAAAGTATTAATTAACTGAGATGAGACTAAGCTGGTCAGCAGTACCAATGAGATAAGTAAAAGCTGACAACGTTTTAAATTTTTTTTAACATAGTTGTCTTTTTTAATTAAAAACATAGATTGATTACAACTCCCTAAGTTTAAGCAATAGCGTTACTGTTATTCTACCCCCCCCCGGAGGGTTAGTGCAATAGGGTAATGGTTGCTAGCCTTTAGTAGTTAGTCTCAGTAGTATCTAAGTATTGTTACAGATCACCACTCAATATTCGGGATGCCTCAATATAGTGTTCTAGGTCTTCGGGAGTTCTTTGATCTACTGGCATTGAGAGGAAATCATGGAAGACATCAGATGCTTTCATAAGGTCTTCCTCGTAAGTTGACTCCAGGCTTGATTCAATCGCTGTACGACCTAGACCTGTTGGAAAATAAGAATCGCATTCTATTGCAGCAATCTCGTTACTAGTTATTGGTTTATCGCCGGCCTTAACTTCACTCACGAGTTAACTATCTTTTCTTAAATTATTTGGGTATAGATGAATAGTATCTAAAAAGCCTTGGTTGGTTATTGTTTTATACATAATATAACTAAAGTCTATTACAATACTGCCTCAGCTACAATAATCACCCGAGAGTCATAGGTTTTGCTATCTTTATCAAATCGACCAGTGCACGTTATGAGGTTAAGTTGCTTAGGTATGGTTTTGTCGCGCACAAACAGCGCGGTGTCGGCCTCTTTAGTGGAAACTGTTTGGACTTGTTTGACTTTGAACTTTCTAACGCTTTTATCGCCGTAGGTTACCGTAAACGTATCGTCAGACTTAAGCTTACCCAAGTTGAAGAATATTCCTTTAGCATAGAGCCCATGGACATGTCCGTCGATGATACTGAGACCCGCGTCACCAGGTAAAGAGCCCGTGGTGTACCAGCCAGCCATATGGACGTTGCTTGGTACTACCATCTGGTTATCTTTATCAATGCCTACCTGTTGGATGAAGCCTTCTGTCTTAATCGTTGGTAGCTGAATAGAGAGTGGTTTGTCTGCGGGGACATTGTAGTTATCTGGTACTGGCTGCTCGCTGGGGGTGTCGGTAGATGCCGTCGACACCGTATGTCCAGCCGGTACACCGGCATGTTGAATGTTGTACCAGTTTCGTATTGCGTTCAGTCCGACACTAACAAGTACAAGGCCTACAACAAATAGTACGAGACGAACCTTTCGTTGAGTCTTCGAGGCTGGCCTTCGCTTTGATGAATTACTTCTACGCTTCTTTAATAGAGCCATAGGTACTAATATAGACTAGCTCGTGCGTTGTTGCTTGCGGAATACGTATGTCAGCAATCCAAGTCCAAGTAAACCGACTAATACGTTTAGTATTTGTGTTGTAGAACCTATACCGGTATTTGGAGCACCAGCGTTACCACCAGATGTAGACGGAGTGGACGCACCACAGACGGCACCTTCAAATTGGTAGGCACCGACAGATGGACAGCTGTCAGGTCGAGCAATACCGCGGGCGTCGGTAGTTACACCAAGCACCGCGCTACCAGCAGCGATGGCTGGCGAACCGGCAAGCAACGCGCGAGTTGGGACATTGCCACCGTTATTCTGAAGAGGCCCAAGGGTGGAGATAATATTAGATACATTTTGCTGGTCACCGGTTTGGGTAAATGAAGTACAAGAGGCATCATCAGAGATGTTGTTGCCAAGTGACGTAATCGTTGGCGTGCCCGTCCCGGAACCACCGGCATTGGGTGTTATATCAATAGTCGAACAGTTGGAAGAATCTGAACCCGATAGGTTGTCGGCAAATAAGCTGTTACTGACATTGATCGTGACAGATGCAGTATCACCACTAGTTTGCCCAAATGCAGCTGAGTAAAAGGCTGCTGATTTAGCCCCCGCAACCGGAAACAGGGTGCTCGTAATGCCACGAGTTCCAGTAATTGTCGCATTACTCACCGTCATATTAACCGCCGCATCACTTCCAGAAGCTATACTTAAGCCGACAAAAGCAGCTGCTACGCTCGTAGCTTTTATGTTATGGATTGTAGTATTAGAGATTGTCGTATTTATAATGCCCATGCCTTGAACTTGTGTTGCAAAACCAAAAGCGTCCCCACCTGATACAGAAGTATTTTGAATATTTGTTAGGGTGGTATTGTTTACGTTTACCGTAAGTGTCGCCCCACCAGTTTCCTGAATATTAAATGCTGTAAGAGCAGTACTACTGTGGGTTATGTCGTGCATATATAGGTTATTTGTTGTTACGCTTTTGTCATCACCCGAAGTACTGATAATCACTATTGCCGTATCACCACCTGCGTTGGAGCCATCTACTTCGATATTCTGCAAAGTCACATCACAATCTTGTAGACCGATTGCTACATTTGCGTATGAAGCAATTTTCATGTCCTGAATCGTAATAGCTACTCCAACAGCTTGTATCCCATCGTAGGCTCCGCTACTGCCATCTATGGCTGTAGTGTTCATGCCAGCGCCATGTATAGTTACGTCTTCCGTTATTTGAGGTAGATTAGTGTTAAGCGTAATAGTTCCAGCTGGGATGCTAATGGTGTCGCTCGAACCGTAACTACCACTTGCTGTACAACCGCTCTGGTTAGCTCCTGCGTTAACCGAGTCGATAGCAATAGGCAGCGTACAACCACCACTTACATTCAGTGTTGCCGCATGCGCCCGACCAGAACCAAAAGCCAAGACTGCCACGAAGGCAAAAGCTGCCAGGATGAGTTTATTTGTTTTAGTTAAATTCAGAATACTGAGCATGGTGAATTTCCTTATATAAGTTATAGCGTTACCGGTATTGTACCCCCCCCCTGAGATACAATGCAAGGAACTAGACTTATAGATCACCACTGAGTATTCGCGAGACATCGATGTAGCGTTGGCAGTCATCAATACTACGATCAGCTAGGGGAATGGCGAGGATACGCTCAAAGTCAATCTTTGCTACAGCCAAGTCTTCGTCATAAGTTACAGCTAATTCTGAGGCCAATACTTTAGACCCGAGTGAAGACGGAAAATATAATCCACGCTCGGCGGCTATCAGTTCATAGTCTTGTATTCTGTCTGTCATCTGTTAACCATACCATGTAGAGCGATATTCTCTAGTGTCCTTCTGCCGTGACATCCACCCGAAAGTCATAAGTTTTACTGGCTTTGTGCATCGGCTTCCTTCGAACGAACCACGAACCTACTTTACTGCATTCCTCTTGCGTAGTGCGTAGGCAGTAATGCCAAGGCCCAGAGAAGTGGCAATAATCGTCATAGCTGGAGATACAGCGCCAATACCAGTGTTCGGAGCTCCGGCATTAGTTCCTGCGTTAGTCGTAGAGGCGCCACAGACAGCTCCTTCAAATTGGAAAGCGCCGACGGATGGGCAAGTACTTGGGCGAGCTACACCACGGGCATCAGTAGTTACACCTAGGACTGCGCCACCGGCTGAGATAGCTGGGCTGCCGGCCAGGAGTGCACGAGTCGGGACGACACCACCATTGTTTTGAAGGGGACCAAGTGTAGAGATAATATTGCTGACATTCTGCTGGTCACCTGGTTGATTAAAGCCCACACAGCTGTCGTCATCTGAGATGTTATAACCGTTAGAAGTAATGACTTGCGTACCATCAGTACCACTACCCCCTATGGCGCTGGTTAGATCTGCGACCGTGCAGTTAGATGATACACCGTCGTTAAGGTTATCGGCCATCAGGCTATTGGTGACCGTTACAGTTGCATTTGCGCTATCACTCGGCTGATCAACAGCAGAAGCTGCATAAAAAGCCGCGGACTTAATCCCTGCAGCAGCAGCTGTTCCTAAAGCGCCTCTAAGTCCCGTGATAGTGATGCTTTTCACTGCAGTACTGACAGTGGCATCACCACCTACACCTGCTGCGAAACTACCGAAAGGTGCAGTAAAATCATCCCCCGTAAAGTCATGGATAGTCGTATTGGTTATGGTGGAATTTATTACTCCTCCACCTAGTACCAAGACCTTGATGCCGTAAGTAAAATTGCCAGCGCCGGTATTATGAATATCTGCTATAGTAACATTTTTCAGGTTTACGTTCATTGTCCCACCCGCACCGCCTTCGACCTCAATGGAAAGAACATCTAAGAATGATGTGGTATCAAATCCATGGATGTACAGGTTCTCCACATCCATACTTATTGTGTCTGTCGATCCACCGTTTAACGCCACACCTCTCTGGTCTGCGCCACCACCCGTACCATCAACTTCTATATTTTTTAATACGGTATTTACGTTTTTAGCTCGTATTGGACGGCCGTCAAACGCAGTGACCTTCAAATCTTGAATATTTACATCAATTAGTGGATCGGAGTCCCCGATTATTGCTTGTATACCCGTGTAGTTTCCGCTTCCACCGTTGATAATAGTCTGATCCATCCCCGCCCCCTTGATTGCGACAGATTCGGTGATGATTGGTAAATCCGCCGTCAAAGTCTGCGTCCCCGCCGGAATAGTAATAGTGTCATTGGTGCCGTATCCATTGGGAGATACTACTGCCGTACACCCAGACTGGTTAGCACCCGCATTAACCGAATTAATAGCGATTGGGAGGGTACAGCCTCCGGTCACGTTTAATGTAGCTGCATGTGCTCTTCCCGAACCAAAGGCCAGTACCGCCAAGAAAGCAAAAGTGGCCAGGATGAGTTTGTGTGTTTTAGTTAGATCCAAAATACTGAGCATGGTGAGTTTCCTTATATAAGTTATAGCGTTACCGGTATTGTACCCCCCCCCCGAACATAGTGTGCAAATTATTCTGTAAGACAATGTCTCTTTCCCCTGGAAACAGAACAACCAATATTTGCTACGCAAATATTGGTTACTGCTTTAATCCACAGAGACTAGTGGTCTATAGCTAGAAACTCAAATTTAACACTAACCCAGTTATTGTCTAGCTCTCGTTTAGTCAAATTCTGCAATCTTCGCTCAAGCGCTTTTGTTTCACAAGCTATTAGTATGACTGGGAAGTCACGTTCAGTGGCTTTCTGCCACTTTTCTGACTCGGCATACGTAATATAGCGTCTTATACAATTTTTGATCCTCCAGTAGGGTGCACTGGCCTCATAGAAGCTCAGGAAATAGTCTGAATTGGTTAGTTTGGGCTCGTTCGAGCCACCGTTATCCTTAAACTCTTCGCTCTTTTCTAGATAAGCATCGGTCAGATCTCTTGGGAGCTTATATTTCAAGCTAGGTAGTTCGGTCTTGCTGAAGAATTGAAACTGCTTAGGGTAATTTTGTTTGATAAACACATAGGCCTTAAAGACGTTCAGCCTGTGTTGGATATGACCATCGTCTTTGTTTTTGTCGTAGTAGGCTTGCTTGAGTACGTTTGGATCTGCAAATGGCTGCTTTCTGAGTATTTGTATTCCTTTTGGTAGTAAGTGATATGTAGCTGGCTTACCGATGATCTTATAGCTACTGTCGTAGTTCTGACCTATGTAGCCTTGACCTACTAATATCTTTAGTCTTGTTAGTATTACTCTGGTATGTTTAGCTCCTTGACTTGAGGCAATGATTTGAGCTGTTGCATAGCGAAATTTATAGAGTGTAGTGAGTAGTTGAAGTTGATGTGAGTTTATAGGTCGGTGTTTGGTGTTGGTAGGTTGTGGTGTCATAGTGGTTTATATACGCCTATCTATGTTAATAGATAAGTAAGTAAAGATGCAAGCCCTTAACACCTTGAAAATTGACTGTTATGTATCCTGCCGTTGAGATATCCACAGTTGTATTTAATACCTTGATAATACACTTGTAGGTATACTTATTAGTGGTATATACTAAGCTTATAAGTGGGGGTAGCCATGAAACAGAAAGAACCAATCCAGCCGAGCCCAGAAGACACTTCCGAAGCGCCGTTGTCAGATAATGAGCGTATCGATCTCATCGCTAATTTACTTTTGGATTACTTAGATGAAGAGCAATCGGGAGAAGAAGGGTCATGCAAGACGACGCAAACAAAAATGCTGTAGCAGCTATTCGTGTCTCGACCACAAAGCAGGGTACGGAGGGTGACTCACCGGAAGCACAGAAAGAGCAAATTGAACGTTTTGCCCTAACTCGTGGTATCACCATTAAAAAGTTTTTCGTATTTTTGGAATCCGCCAGTAAAGAGCAGCAGCCAATGCAGGAAGCTATTGATTACTGCAAGAATCCTAAGAACGGGATTGAGCTGTTTATCATAAAATCGATTGATCGTTTTACCAGGGGCGGATCACTTTCTTATGACCTGCTCAAAAACCAGCTGGAAGCAAATAATGTGTCATTGGTAGATATTTACGGTGTGATTAGTTCTCGGCAGGTGAATACCCTAGAACACCTCGGCTTTGAATATAAGTGGAGTAAATACTCTCCAAGTAAGAAATCCGAGATATTAGAGGCTGAGCGATCCAAGGATGAGTTACGAGACATTATGAGTCGCATGATTGGGGCTGAAATTCGCTATACCCAACTTGGTTTTTGGATGAGACAACCGCCGTTCGGTTTTGTCAGTGAGAAAGTCGAGACGAACAATGGTAAACGCTGCATCTTGCGGCCTCACCCGACTGAAGCCCAATACATTACTAAGATTTTTGATCTACGTGCGCGTGGCACCATGCGCGACATGGAAATTGTCGAGGAAGTTAATAAGCTAGGCTATCGAGGACGTGTCCATTATGTTCGTGATAGGAGCGATCGATCTAAAGTTTTAAAGAAGCGCGGAGGCGATCCCTTGACTCTCAAAGCCTTGGATCGTATCGTCACTAACCCAATCTACGCAGGGATTAATGCCGAGAAGTGGACAGACGGCAAGCCAGTACAATGCGCTTTTAAAGGGTTAATATCCATTGAACAGTTCAACCGAGCCAACAAAGGCAAAAAGATCATTACCAAAGATGACCAAGGCGACATTGTCATAGTAAAAAGAGAGCCAGAGCCACGGTATGCGGTCATTAAAGGCTCACGAAACCCTGATTTCCCGTACCGCAAGTTTGTACTATGCCCAGAGTGCCATAGACCGCTCATTGGCAGCGCATCGCGAGGTAAGTCCGGTAAACACTATCCAGCCTATCACTGTGACAAACGAGGCCATTATTTCCGTGTACCTAAAAAGGAGCTGGAGGACAGAGTGAATGAATTTATCAACGGTATTCGTGTGTCGCCGGAGCAGGTCGATAAAGTTCTGAATGTTATTGAGGCCGAGTGGAAGAAACGAGAACAGGCGCTCAAACAAGAGCTTGAGACGCTTGATAGCCACATCCAGGGCTTACGTACCGAAATCGACATGACCGGAAGCAAGATTAAGCTCGTGAGCAACGAGACAGCAATTAAATACATAGAGGAGGACATTGTGCGTATAGAACAACAAATTAAAGAGCTGGAGGCTACTAAGATGAAGAAGATCAACCGTAAACCGATTAACTGGCAGCGCTTGAAGGCTAGGGTTCGTTACCTGGCGGAACACTTTGATGAGCTACTGTTACAACAGATTGATCCGGTCAAAAAAGCACAGTTTTTTGCCGCATTATTCAATAATTTTCCAACATTTGAAGATTTAGCCAGCGGAACACCCGGCAAGTCAAACTTTACTGGGGTGAATCCAATATTTTCTCTCGCTAAATTACCTACTACCCATTTGGTGACCTCACCGGGAATCGAACCCGGATTGCCGGGATGAGAACCCGAATTCCTAACCGTTAGAAGATGAGGCCAGAGCTGGCAGTGAACGGGGGTAATAGTACCACAATAACAGAGGACAGTCCAGATATGATTGGCGCACGTTCTGTGTCATAATTGCTTATGGTATTATGCCACGTCTGATACATCCACTTACCGTATCAGCAGCTCCCGGCACGCTAGGGTGGGACCTGCTTTTGTATAGCTTTGGTTTTGCAACCAGTAGCATATTCGTGGCGCTGCAAAAAGGGGTCAACTCATGGTCCCTATAATTATCGGAGTAGTCGTTGTGCTTATCGCGGCATGCTTTTTTGTATGGAATATGGGTAATGATAAACCTGTTGACCAAAAGACCGTTCACGCCAACCCCGTAGGAGCAATTCTAGGAGATCAACGCTCCGACAATATTCTCGAGTCTGTGTCTGATGGCATTGTAGTCATTGATCTTAAGGGTAGAGTCACCATGATCAACAGCGCAGCCGGTCTTTTAGCGGGCTGGTCAACCAAGGATGCTCTGGGCATCGATCACCGCTCAGTCTTCCAGTTCTGCGATGTAAAAGGCAAACCGTATGACGATGCCGCCAACCCACTCTCTAAATTGCTTCGCACCGGCAAACCATACCGCGACAGCGACGCCATGCTCATAACCAAAGGCAGTGAAAAGCGGATATCAGTGAGCGTCAGTGTTTCTCCTCTGGTCAGCCAAGGTCAGTTAAGTGGAGCGGTGGGCGTACTGCGTGATGTCAGTGAAGAAAAGAACGCCGAACGTCAGCGGGCCGAATTTATCAGTACTGCCAGTCACGAGATGCGCACCCCAGTAGCAGCAATCGAAGGCTATTTGGCCCTCGCCATGAACGCCAAGGTCACTAATATCGACGAAAAGGCGCGTGACTATCTTGCCAAGGCACACGAATCAACACAGCACCTTGGTAGTCTTTTCCAGGACCTACTTACTAGTGCCAAGGCAGAGGATGGGCGACTCATCAGCCATCCAGAAATGATAGAGATGGGCAGCTTCCTCAGAAAGCTCACAGAAGACCTGAAATTCGTAGCAGAAAAGAAGAACCTCGATGTCGAATACGTTGTCGGCACAAGTGGTGCAAGTGTAAACGGCAACACCGAGACCGGTAGCGTTCGGGTGGTGCAACCACTCTACAATGTGTACGCCGATCCTGAGCGGATTAGGGAAGTTATCACCAACCTATTTGATAACGCCGTTAAATATACCGAGAGCGGCAAGATATCTATTGGCCTAACAGGGGACGACGACATTGTCCAAGTATATGTCCGCGATACCGGGAACGGCATCCCCTCAGAAGACCTGCCTCATCTATTCCAGAAATTCTATCGTGTAGATAACTCATCCACCCGCACCATCGGTGGTACGGGTCTGGGGCTCTTTATCTGCCGCAAGATTATCGAAATGTACAATGGCCGTATTTGGGTGGAAAGTGAGCAGCAAAAAGGCAGTACCTTCTACATTAATCTACCTCGCCTCAGCAGGCAGCAAGCCAACGAGATGGCATTAAAGTCTGCCAACAAAGTCTCCTCCTAGAAATCTATAGACCAGGGCAAGACTTGAGTGGTACAATTGAGTCAACATAAGCATTAGAGGAATACGAACAGACCATGGCAAAAATAATGCTCGTCGAAGACGACAACAACCTACGCGAAATCTACGGTGCTCGATTATTAGCCGAAGGATATGAAATTGTCTCAGCCAAAGATGGTGAAGAAGCGCTTGCAATTGCTGTTAAAGAAAAGCCCGACCTAATTATTAGCGATATCATGATGCCAAAAATCAGTGGTTTCGATATGCTCGATATTCTCCGCAGCACGCCTGAAACCAAAGAAACCAAAGTCATTATGATGACCGCCCTCAGCCAGGCCGAAGATAAAGAAAGAGCTGGTAAGCTTGGTGCTGATCGTTATCTTGTTAAATCTCAGGTCACTCTGGAAGATGTCGCCAAAGCCGCAGCCGAAGTGCTGGCCGAAGCAGGTATAACCGATGCAGCCGCAGAGGCAACACTTGCTGCCGCTGCCACTACAGCTACACCAGCCGAACCAGCCGCAGTCGTAGCAGAACCGGCCGCAACTCCAGCACCAGTAGCTGCCGAACCAGCTGTGGCCGCGCCAGTTGCCACGCCAGAACCCGTTGCTGCTACGCCGACACCAGTTGCAGTCGCAGAACCGGCAGCCGCAGTACCAACACCCGTGACAGTAACTGAACCTGCTGCTCCAGCAGATCCTGTGGCAGCCACACCAGTTGCAGCGGATCCAGCAGTTGTCGCAGTACCCGTAGCGACACCAGAGGTTACTGCCGTACCCGAACCAGTAACTCCTACTCCGACGCCAGAACCTGTTGCTGCTACGCCGACACCAGTTGCAGTCGCAGAACCGGCAGCCGCAGTACCAACACCCGTGACAGTAACTGAACCTGCTGCTCCAGCAGATCCTGCTGTAACAGTACCAGCCGAGCCCGCCGCAGCAATCAAGCCAGCCTCAATCGCAACACCACCCGCATCCGATCCAGCAACGGCACCAACCGACAACCAACAAGTACTAGCCGACACTGTAGCGGCGGTCGGGACGGCATCGTCTACAAGCACTGTCGATAATTCTCCTAAAACATCTGTCCATACCAGAGTCATAACTCCTATCAACGACATTAATCAGACCCCTCCGGATCTTGAAAAACTCATGGCTGAAGAAGAGGCAAAAACCGCAGCTCCCACTGGACTTCCACCAATTCTCCCAGCAACTCCCGCACAGGCAGAAGCCGCCGCCCCAGCTGCACCCGGCGCTGTAGACGATAGCATTACCATCTCTCCAGACGGTACTATTCAGCAATAGCTGTATAATAACCCCATATGCGTGTAAATAAATTCGTGGCACAAGCCACCGGTATGTCGCGGCGAAAGGCCGATGAGGCTATTGAATGGGGAAGGCTACAAGTAAACGGCGTCGTCGTTACGGCCGGCTTTGATGTCCAAGAAAACGATAAAGTCGTCCTCGATGGCAAGCCGATAGCCAAACCAACTACCTATCAAACAATCATTCTCAATAAGCCAAGCGGCTACGTAGTCAGCAGGGACGGTCAGGGCAGCAAGACGATCTATGAGCTACTACCAGAGTCTTTTGAGCACCTAAAGCCCATTGGACGGCTCGATAAAGCCTCATCCGGCCTATTATTAGTTACTAACGACGGCGATCTTGCACAACGGCTCACACATCCAAGTTATAAAAAAGAGAAGGTCTACGAAATCGAGCTATATATTCCATTAAAGGAAGAGGATCGTCGAGCCATAGAGAAGGGCGTCAAGCTAGAAGATGGCATTAGTCGTTTACAGCTCGACGGCAAAGATAAAAAATGGACGGTCACCATGCACGAAGGCCGTAACCGCCAGATCCGACGCACCTTCGAAAAGCAAGGCTACACCATCGCCAAGCTACACCGCACCCAATTTGGCGACTACTTCTTGCAAGGCACTGCGCCAGGCACCCACCGACTGGTCTAACTTACTGCTGCTCCAGGTATTGATTATGAACCCTCTTGGCCCTGAATAAGCAACGAATATTGTCAGCTACGATTCTGCCCACAAGGGTCAACCCTAACCCCTGCGACAATCCAACGTAATAGAATAAGCCACTTGATTCTGGTGCGTGTTCACCCCTAAATACGCCGAACCTGTGAGCGCCGTAAGCTCCTGCAACAGTCAAAACAGACGAGCCCAGCTTGTAGGCCCTGGAGACCCCTGCTACATGAGGTAATACATCAAGATGCTCGGTCCCGTATTTATTGATCAGGTTCTTACCGCTATAACTAAGGCCGTAGTCTCGGGTCCCATCGTCATTATCTACAGCATTTAGTAGCTTTGCTTCTGCTGCTGCACGTAATGCTATGTCTTGGTCCAGAGACTGAAAAGAATCAGGCTCTTCTCCATCTACTTTTGCTCGTAGGTATTCAGCGACATGGATAGCCGCCTCAGTAACTTGTCCTTCTTTACGAGTGTAGTTAGGGTTAATCTCACCGATTCGAGTAGGTGAATTCGCGGAAAACATTTCGCCACTTAGGGCAGCCTCCACCATGGGCACAATGTTTTCTGCTGTTGGTCTATGTACAACGAGTGATCCTCTTATTGGCATGGGCTTCATTAAAACATAGTCATTCAAATGGTACTAGCTAACAGAGAGAATTTGTGGTAAAATAAGCATCAAATGGCGAAAAAATTACCGATTGTAGCAATTGTCGGACGTGCAAACGTTGGCAAGTCCACCTTATTCAACAAAATCCTCCACAGACGAGAGGCTATAGTTGCTAATGAGGCCGGTACAACACGTGACAGCATTATGGCTAAAGCCGAATATGGCGATAACCAGTTCTGGCTTGTAGATACCGCTGGTATCAAAGACCCTGAAGATGACTTTGAATTTACCATCCAGGAACAAATTGTTCAAGCTGCCGACAGTGCTGACGTTATCTGGGTAGTCATCGAGGGAACGACCATTATTACCGAAGAGGATCGCCGTGTTGCGAAGATGGCTCTCAAGAGCAAAAAGCCTGTCTTTTTAGTTGTAAACAAAATGGATAAAGCACCTAAAAAGAGCTTTGAAGACTTTGAAAGACTTGGTATTAAGCCCATCCTTCTAGTCAGTGCTACTCAGAATGCAGGCATCGAGGAGCTTCTTGATCGTCTCGTAGCCCAGATTCCTAAGGCCAGCATAACTGAGGCCGACGACCGCTTTAGAATCGCTATTATCGGACGGCCCAATGTTGGAAAGTCCCAACTATTCAACACACTAGCCAAGAAACAACAGGCGATTGTTGCCGACCGCGCTGGCACAACTAGAGACATTAACCGTACGGTGGTCAAATATCAGGGACGAGAGATAGAAATTCTGGACACCGCTGGTATCCGTAAAAATGGAAAAATCGAAGTTGGAATCGAGAAGTTCAGCGTCATTCGTACCTTAGCCGCCATTGAGCAGGCCGATGTTTGCGTCATGCTGATGGACGTTAATGAACTTAACACCCAGCTTGATCAAAAAATTGCCGGTATGGTCAAAGACTCCGGCAAGGGGATGATCCTGGTCATCAGCAAGTGGGACAGTATTGACGAAGAAAAAACAGAATTCACCCGCGATCAAATTGCCGCCGAACTACGCTTTAACTTCCCATTTGTGCCATGGGCACCACTTATTATCACTAGCTCTGTAACAGGGCAGAATGTTACTAAGATTTTTGAAATTGCCCTCGAAATCGAGGAACGACGTAAGCGTACATTCGTCACTAGCGAACTAAATCGCTGGCTCCGTGATGTAGTTGCTAAGCATCCACCAGCTGGACTCAAGAATCGCAACCCAAAGCTAAACTATATTGTCCATGAAGACGACAACCCTATTCCAAGCTTTAAGGTATTTGGTGCTCATACTAAGTTCCTCCACTGGAGCTACAAACGTTACATGGAACGAGCGTTCCGAGAGACATACGACTATACAGGATCTCCTGTGCAATTTTGGTTTATCGAAAAGCATGTTACGCACAAGCACGGCACCCGACCAACAGAAGACTAGTAGACAACACCGTGCCAGCTCAAACATTTGAACAAAATCTAGACAACGCCCTGGCGATCATGGGCGCCTCTCAATACGGAAGAATTGACGAGGCATTAACCTTTGATGCCGATATGCGTTATACCGCAGAACTACTGGAGATATTCACCGAACATCGTTCGGTACGTGTCGGCGAATATGCATTACTCTTTGTCCTAGAAGAGGAGCCAGACAAGACTTCGGATCCGAGCCGCTGTTCATGGCTCGCCTCAATTATCAATTTTGCTTATGTAGACGACACTAATGTAGGGCGTAGTGCTGGTGGCGTAATCGTCCCTCATCAGAATCGACCCTTTAGAAGTTATCCTCAATTTGCCGAGATCGACGCTATAGAACTTAGATGGACAGATATCCGACCAGATTTCGATCCTACTCCATACTTATTTGGTAATTAAGCTATACTTTTAGTTATATGGGATTATTCAGTAAGAAACCGATTCAGAACTCGTCGCATGCTCCGCTCTATACGCTTAGCAGCCAAACTACGGTTCTTCTGGTAGGGCTTGGCAATCCTGGCAGCGAGTACGATGGCACCCGACATAACATTGGTTATAGTGTCCTAGACGAATTCGTAGCCAATAACAGCGAGTTTGGCTCTTGGGTTAAGAAAAAGGACCTAAAGTGTCTCATAACGACTGGAACACTCGGAAACGCCCGTGTTATTGCCATTAAGCCAACAACCTTCATGAACGAAAGCGGGCAAGCGGTTCGCGCCGTCCAAGATTTTTATAAAATACCCAGCGAAAAAGTAGTCGTTATTCATGACGAATTAGACATTCCATTCGGACAGATCAAAATCAAAAATGGCGGCGGTACAGCAGGGCATAACGGGTTAAAATCTATCACCAGCCACATCGGCGAGCACTTCGGCCGCATCAGAATTGGAATCAACAGCGAACACCGCATCAAAACAGACGAAAAAGACTTTGTACTAAAACCATTCAGCAAGGAAGAGCAAAGCCATCTTCCTAATCTCACTCGTGAAACCGGTGCTATTCTCACCGAATATATCTACGGCGGTAAGCTCAACCCCGATACTCGTAGTTTTCTTATCTAATCAACAAAACGAAGATTTGGCTGTTCGTAGTCAACCGTCACGACCTTGCGAATCGCTGGGGATAGGCCCATGTGCCAACTGGCAGACAAATTAACAGTTTCACCGTCTACGGTCTCTATTGGTTGCCTCAGTAGCATTACATCGCCCAATCCGTATGTTTCTACATATCCGGGATACACATCACCCGCGAAATATTCGTCATCTGCCGAAAAACAGGCATCTTCACCGTCTATCGGTATGAGTATGCTCAAGCCCGATCTAACACCTCGGTCAATATGGGGAACGGCTTTTCCATTATATTTGGGTATTTCTATCACGTCACCGATACGGACCAATCCAGGTGTATCAATATCCACATCATCAAAAAGATCAAAAAATCCTTTAAGCTCTGGGGCCTTGTTATCGTGAACAAGAAGCGAAGGCACCTTTGGTACGCCTTGCCTCAATGCCCATACACTCTCTGGGCTGAGGACGTTACCGATTTTTACTGCGTTATTACGTAGGCAGCTAATAGCTGCTTCTCGCTCAAAGCTCGTAAAACCATCTCTGTTTGGTCGCATAACTCTACTCATAAATACAGTATTATTGTAACATGTTTATGCGTAATTTGCAATAGAATAAATACCCCGGAAACATAAAGAGCCTACAGAGGGGGTGGGCACCGCTGTAGGCTCATTACACCCTTCAACCCACCCGAGCGAAGCATCAGCGCCTATTAAATATACGGGCCTGTGCCGCCCCTAGACGGGCTAGGGGACATCGATGTGACTCACTTTGAATTCGGGGTTCCAATGCTATCGAAATAGCAGAGGGACAGTTAAAGGGGTTAGTCTGTTTTAGAGCGCTGTACTTCGGTAAACCGAGGACAGCGAAGAAAGTGGAGGGTAACAACTTTGGATCGCACGCTCTAAAACAATCTAACAATTGTTAGAATTTGGGGTAGAAGGTACGTAAAACCTAAAAATTAGGAATTACAAGTTGCCATAGTAACAAGAAAGTTACATAATGTCAATACTATTTATTGTTTTTGAGGGAAAAGCAATTTTATATTCTTATGGTAATAAACAAGGTAATGGTAACAGATCACAAAGAGTTGTCTCAGCTGCAAATGCTAACACAGCCAGTTACTCAATTGTTTTCTGTTGGAAACTTTGTGGAACTACTTGGTAAGCCCATGGTGGCTATTGTTGGCAGTAGAAAAGTTAGCACCTATGGCCGTGCAGTAACATCTAAGCTAGCTCACGCCTTAGCGCGTGCCGGAGTGGTGATTGTCAGCGGATTGGCGCTTGGCGTCGATTCTATCGCCCACAAAGCAGCATTGGATGCAGGAGGAAGAACAATAGCCATATTACCCAGTGGTCTAGATAAAGTATACCCAGCCAGCCATTACCCACTTGCAAAGCGAATCACTCAGCAGGGTGGTGCAGTGATAAGTGAATATCCGGAAGGGACTGGATCGCCGAGGAAGTATCAGTTTATCGCGCGAAACCGGATTATAGCTGCGCTCAGTCGTGGAGTAATCATTACCGAGGCTGCCGCCAAGAGTGGCAGCTTACATACCGCAAGTTTTGCGCTCGAACAGGGTATAGAAGTTTTTGCGGTGCCAGGAAATATAACATCAGAGCTTTCGGTTGGTACAAACGACCTCATCAAAGCGGGGGCTCATCCTATTACCACAGCTCAAGATGTGTTAGAGGTACTGCAAATTCGGCCTTCAACAAATCCCGTAGCCAGCGATATTCCTGGAACACTCATTACAAGTGCGCTTGGGTCTTCGATTATGACTACATCTCAGCTACTGGAACGCACTCGGTTACAGCCTAGTCAACTCCTTCAATCACTCACTAATCTAGAGATTGCCGGTGTGATTCAGCAACCAGGACCTAATAGCTGGAGTTTGATGTAGCTATTTGCAATTGTTTCAAAAGTACCGTACTCTAACGCTCTGTGACCCAGAAATAGCTTGCAGCAAAAGCAATGCTATACTTAAACCTTAAGCAGATCTATACATATATATGGCAAAAAACTTAGTTATCGTCGAGTCCCCAGCAAAAGCAAAAACTATCGAGAAATACCTCGGTAAAGATTTTCACGTCCTTTCTTCTATCGGTCATATCCGTGGGATTGCCAAGAAAACCAAAGACGGAACAGAGGCTATTGATGTTAAGGCCGGCTTTAAGACTACTTACGAAATTGACCCCGAAAAAAAGAAAACCGTCGCCGAGCTCAAAAAAGCCGTCAAAGCCGCTGAATCTGTTTGGCTGGCAACTGATGAAGACCGCGAAGGAGAGGCTATTGCCTGGCACCTCTGTGAAGTGCTTAATCTCGATACTAAGACCACTAAGCGTATTGTCTTCCACGAAATTACCAAGAATGCTATCGAAGAAGCCGTCAAGAACCCACGCACAATAGATATGCAACTAGTCGAGGCACAGCAGGCCCGACAGATCTTGGACCGCATCGTAGGTTTCGAGCTTTCACCAGTGGTCTGGCAAAAAGTTCCTGGTGGAAAGTCCGCTGGACGCGTCCAATCTCCTGCAGTCCGACTACTCGTAGAACGAGAACGAGAAATTCGTGCTTTCGAAGGGTCGGCTTCCTATAAAGTTACTGTCGAGCTATCTGTTAAAGGTGCCACTATGAAAGCGGAGCTGCCCAAGAAGTTCGACAGCGAAGATAAAGCTCACAAATTCCTAGAGAGTCTTATCGGAGCAAAGTTCACCATCAGCAATGTCGTCACAAGTCCCGGCACCCGCAATCCAGCCCCACCGTTTACTACTAGTACCTTACAACAAGAGGCTAACAGCCGCCTCGGCTTTGGAGCCAAAGCCACCATGGGTTCTGCTCAAAAGCTTTACCAAGAAGGTAAGATCACCTATATGCGTACTGACTCGGTTAATCTTAGCGGCCAAGCCCTATCTCAGATCACCGATTATGTAACAACCACTTACGGTAAGGAATACCATCAGTTTCGGACATTTAAAACAAAATCCAGTGGTGCCCAAGAAGCCCACGAAGCAATACGCCCAACTGATGTATCTGTCGAAAAGGCTAGCGGTGACGCCTACAATCAAAAGCTCTACACACTTATCCGGAACCGCGCCCTAGCTAGTCAGATGGCCCCAGCTAAACTAGAAAAGACTACTATTACCATCGCCATTTCTACCTCTACGGAAGTACTGGAGGCTAAAGGCGAAGTAATCCTGTTTGATGGTTTCCTTAAAGTTTATGGAACCAATAAAAAAGAAGATGACATCTTGCCTCCAGTAGCCGCTGGGGATGAACTTGGCTGTCAAAGCGCCACTGCCAAGCAAGTTTTTGCCCGTCCGCCCGCCCGCTACTCAGAAGGTGCATTAGTTAAAAAACTAGAAGACCTGGGAATTGGTCGTCCAAGTACCTACGCCACTATTATTAACACCGTCCAGGTCCGTGGCTACGCTCTTAAGGGCGAATCCGAGGGCGAGCCCCGAGATGTCGTTGTCTTATCGCTCAAAAAAGATACAGTCGAGCGAGAAGTCGTTCAAGAAAAGACCGGTTCAGACAAGGGTAAACTCGTGCCGACTCCAGGCGGCGAAGTACTGACTGACTTCCTAAACGATCATTTCGATCAAGTTGTAGATTATGATTTTACCAAGGAAGTTGAGCAGGAGTTCGACGATATTGCCGAGGGCAAACTTGAGCGCAACAAGATGCTACAAGAGTTCTACGATCCATTCCATAAACTTATCGAAAATTCAGGGGTCATCAAGCGCAGCGACGTTGCCCAGGCCAAAGAAATTGGTAAAGATCCTAAGACTGGTAAAACCATTATCGCTCGATTTGGCCGCTTTGGGCCAATGCTCCAGATGGGCGAGGCAGATGATAAGACGGCAGATGGCAAGGACGACAAGCCGCGCTTCGCACCAATGCCTACTGGTACTCGCATCGAAACAGTCACCCTAGAAGAAGCACTGGTAATGTTCAAACTTCCTCGCACCGTCGGCAAAACCGATGAGGGCGAAGACATCAAAGCCAACATCGGCCGCTTTGGCCCCTATATACAGGTCGGTAAGCTGTTTGTGAGCATCAAACCACTTGATCCTCATGATATTACCCATGCGCAGGCTCTAGAGCTTTACAAAGCCAAACTTAAATCTGAAGCAGAGAAGAACATTGCCGAATTCGAGGATGGCGTCAAAGTGTTAAACGGACGTTATGGCCCCTACATCACTGACGGTAAGAAAAACGCTAAGATTCCTAAAGATACCGACCCTAAGAAGATCACCCATAAAGAAGCACTCAAGATCCTGAAGGATGCACCTACTGCAAAGGGTCGCTTCGCTCGCAAAGCCAAAAAATAGCGGCATATGAAATACTGGCATTCGCAAACATTTCTTGCTCCGACAAAGAAGGGGGTAGTGTTTTTCCTCTGTGCTCATGACACTAAACTCAAGTCATACAGATCCTCTGTCAAACAACTAACCAAGCTTGGCTACGATGTTGTAGGCTACGAATTTGACCCAGATATAATCCATTCGGGCAACCCAGCACTCCTACCTAACCTAGTGGTCAAGATCAGGGAAGATATCCAGAAAATCATCTCTTCAGACTATCCTCGCGCCAAAGACATTGGCCTTTTTGGCAGCAGCCTCGGTTCTTTTATCTCCTATAACATTCTCGATATTCCAGAAGTTTCGTGGGTTGTTATGAATACCGGAGGCAACATGGCAAAGGGTGTTTGGGCATTGCCACGCTCTCATAAGGCGTTTACCAGACAAGGCGTGACACTGGACCAACTAGAAAAAGCCTGGGATGCTATCCAAAACCCTGTATGGAATAAGCCTCAAGGTACACGCGTGCTCCTCTTAGCAAGCACCGGCGACAAACTAGCCACCGTAGCCGACGCCCAAACTGCCCACGAGTATATGCTAGCCCACGGTGTTAACTCAAAGTTTGTAGTCATGCGACAACTCAGCCACAAATACACCATAGTCCGCAACCTAGCCAGAGTAAACTGGCTCATTAGGCACTTACCTCAGGAAAAATAAGTAAGGTTTTCCACATATTTGTATCTTAAGCAGAAACATACTGCAGTAATATTGACATACAATCTTTGTGCTTATGCTGCGAGTTGATGCTACAATAAGTACATAAAACTATATGTTTGACTTAATTCATCATTAGTTATATAATTATACCTAACTGAGTTATAAATCAACAGTAATCAGGAAACCTAAACATGGCAGATACCGCTAACACCACCCCAGTCAATCTCGAAAAAATGGTACAGGATGTACTTGCTACTATCGAGCGTGAAAGGGAACGAGAAATCGTATCTCGCCGTTTTGGCCTCTTCGATCGCAAAGAAACTCTCGAACAGATTGGCGAACTCCTCGGTATTACCCGTGAACGCGTTCGACAACTAGAAAAAGCTGTCGTCCAACGTCTCAAAGCAGCTGCCGAAAAGGACCTCCCGCATATCAAAGATGTCGAGGTACAAATCAGCGAAATACTCGCAGAACAGGGAAGTGTTGCTCGTATAAGTACACTTGCAGACAAGTTTGAAGGCGTCAACGAACGTCTTACTCAATCTCGTATTTCTTTCCTTGCTAGCCTCTGTCCAAAGCTGATCGTTATTGATGATAATGACAACTTTCACCACGCCGTTGCACTTAAAAGCACTCATGACGACAAGCAACTACGCGCTGCTGTTGCCAAAATTATTGATGCCATCAAGAAAGCAGGGGAGCCTGTTAAGATCGATGCCATCTCAGAGACAGTCAACGACAAAGATACCGCTCACGTGGCAGCACTTGCCAGCACAAGTAAGCAACTTGCAACCCTTAATGGCCTCTGGGGCTTAATCAAATGGCCAATGGTCAACCCAAAGAACATCCGTGACAAAATCTACGTTATTCTCAATGTTAATGGTAAGCCACTTCACTTTAACGAAATCGCTAGCGCCATCAAAGACTCTGAGTTCAAGCGTAAAGATGTTACTACTCAGGCTATTCACAACGAACTTATCAAAGACGGTCGCTTTGTACTAATCGGACGGGGAATCTATGCGCTTAAAGAGTGGGGTTACGCAAAGGGAACTGTCGCCGATATCATCAGCGATGTCCTCAAGAAAGCTAACGAACCTCTTCACCGCGACGAAATCGTCAAACGCGTCCTCAAGAGCCGCCAGGTTAAAGAAACTACCATCCTGCTAAACCTACAGGGCAAAGCACAGTTCAAGCGCGTAGCTAAAGCTACCTACGCCCTCGCCGAAAAATAGGCCTAAACCTACTAACGACCCCTGTTGATTTTATGGTCCGTGCTATACCTCTTGCCGAAATAAACACCCCTTGGCCATCCCAGCCAATTGTTTGGCGCGCACACGACGATGTCGAGCGCACAGAGAACCTCAGGGCAGATATCAGCGAAGGACGCGACTTTGTAGTACGCGAAGTCCTTGTTAATCACCCAAGGCACAGAATGGTACACAGTCCCTATTTATCAACTTTGTCTAAGCGCCGTACCAAAGCAGCACTTAGAATGGCTAACAGGGAATTTAAAGCATTTACCGATGCAGGTTTTGTATGCCCGCCAACAGAATGGCATGTATTTGCCGACCGAGAAGATAGGGTTCGAACCCTAGCACGTGTAGCAGTTATCGAAGGTACATGCCTCTACGTTGCCAAATATTACTCACAGATGGACGAAGCGGAACAAGCGGTCAGAAATGATTTTGAAGATCAATATGAAAAATACCTCTCATCTCCAGTTGGAGGAAAATACTACATGGATGACACCCATAGCACACGTCAGTTCATGAAAGGGCAGCTTCGCAATCAGGCCCTGAGTGCTATTCTGACGCCTGAAGTATCCACATGCCTAGCGGATATCGAACCAGCAAGCTGGTGCAAACGGCCTTAAACTTCAAATAAGAAATACCGAACATTTTACGAACAGGCAATATATCCAAGGATTGGATTGGCAAAAGTCATGTACGGCTGTTATTGCCAAGAATAGACATACGAATGCAGGGTACAACAATAAAACTAACAAACATTATTGAAAGCAGCAGTACTTGGAGAAGAATCTGGACGGACAGTGTACTTAAAACACATAGCAATGCGACGTCGCACAATGTATATTTTACGACTCGCATATAGGGATAATAGTTACATTGGCATACCTCTTCTATAGGGAATAGCCTAGCGACTTTGTCGTATAAGGCGCCATCTATCGTTCTCTGTGTGTAGATAATAAACAAAACACAGATCTGTATCTTACCTATGATATAAACGTCGCTTTTTACACAGCTACTTTATCTTTCCACCACATGTTATCCACAGCCACATTTGCAATATTTGACTTTTGTTACCTTTTATATCTTTTTATATGTTTCCCCTCCACTCTCCAAATTTTGTGATATTTGACTTTTACCTTACTTTGCATTGTTATATATTTTTTTCTAGCATTAAGTAGTTAACGACAAACTGAACATTTTACGAACATAGAGTAGGGTGATGGGGGACAATGGAATGCTAGTGATCTATTTAAAATAGACTTTCTCTTCCACGCGAGCGTCGATATATTCCTTGGGTACTATGTTCTGCTTCTGCAAATAGTTACGCATCGCCAAGTACTGCCCTGCTGAAAGGCGAGGGTCAGCCAGTAAACTAAACTTTACATAGAATGGCTCACCTTCCACCTGGAGGCGTAGTTCGGATGCTAGGGGCGGAAGAGTAAGCGTAGATATGGTGAGTTGCTTTGATTTCAACTGTCCAGCAAGTGTTGTAATAAATGTAACATCACTCCCTGCTAGTATGGCCTTGCCTGGTTTAACATTTAGCTGAGCTTCCTCTGAAACCAATACTGTATCAATAACGGTACCTGCTGGGATATCCTTAGCCTCTATCAACGCCTTCCCGCTAGAGCCGACTAAGTAGATGCCATTTTGACTGGCAACGCGGAGGACGGGCCTAGAAACAACAGCTTCGACTATTGGACGATGGCCCATTAATGGTAAAACAACTTCTACACGATCAAGCTCCGGGAAGTTTGACATTAATTCTGATCGTATCTTTGCCGTATCAATAGTTATCTTATTTTTATTGAGCATGGAGGAGCTTAATATTGCATCGGCTGTTTGCTGGTACTCGCTCGCTTTTCGCAGCTCAGGCACGCCACTAGGACGAGTCACTACAAACTTTGCTGAGTCTGTAAGTGTTGTAGTGTAAAGCAAGCATCCCGCCAGTAATACAAACATCAGAATAATCGGTAGCCGCTTTGGGTCATTAACGTTAGCCATGACTGCTGCTTTTGCGACTGACTTTCGCTCCGTTGGAGCATTTACTTCACGCGCCTGTCGACTCGCATGATAGGAGACGAATTGCCGGCTGTCTGATGACTGCCGCTGTGGTCGCTGACGACGAGAAGTATCTATTTTCTTCCGGGGTCTCATTATGAAGGATCTCCGACCTGAGACTTGGCATTTTTAGAGACCAGCAGTGCTAGTTTATGTGCCGCGTTGGTATCGCTGGTACTATGGAGGTTGCGTGCCAACTCGAGACGTCTGTGAGGGTTACCAAGCAGTAACTCAATCTGTTGCAGTAGCAATTCAGGATTTTTCTGAACAGACTCATCTGACAAATTAACGATTGCTTTCTTGTCGGCCAAAATTTCTGCATTTTTGGTTTGGTGTCCTCCCGTAAGCTGATTATTCGGAACAATAATACAAGCCTTGGCCTGTACCGCAAACTCTGCCATTGTCGATGCCCCTGCCCTTGAGATAATCACATCCGCCGCACCGCTATAGCGGTATAGATCGGTCACAAATGGCTCCACAATAATTCTATCAAGATCATGATCATTAACTTGTTTTCGGTACACCTCAGAAAGCTCCTCTTCTTTGCCCTTCCCGGCTATATGAAGAATTGCGAGTTTAGGATGACGAGCCATGAGTTTCTTGGATATTTTTGCAACCGCCATGTTGAGTCTTTGGGCGCCCAAGCCGCCACCCGTTACCAGCAAGACTTCGGATCCAGCTGGAATACCGAACGAAGTCTTGTACTCCTTCTGAAGTGCAGCTGTAATGGTGGTATATACCTTGGAGATGGGTATACCGACCTCAAATGTCTTATTTGAGGGATAAGCATAAAGCTCTTTTGGCATTGCCACTGCATGAGCTGCTGCCCACCGTGCTATCAATCTATTAGCAAGTCCGGGAATGGCATCTGAGTCGTGTGTGACATACGGGATACGTAACAGTGCCGCCGCCAAGCCAATTGGTACGCCAACCTTACCTCCTTTGATGAAGATCACATCTGGCTGTAACTTTCTAACCAAAAAGAGTGCCTGTACGATGCCAATAATTACATAGAACAGATCCCTGATATTTTTGAGCAGTGTCGGTATGTCAAGGAACTGCTTCAGACCCTCTCCATGATAGCGTCTAAATTTACCCGAATAGACTCGGTGTATATCTTTTATTGCATGATGATCCCGTACAATGTCCGCCAACAGATCATCATTGCCAATCACATAGTCGATTTGATTTGATGGATTGAGCTTATGGAGCTCAGCGGCGACCGCTAACGCCGGGACGATATGCCCCCCGGAACCGCCGCCTACTATCAATACTTTCATTACTTCCCCGCTCCACTGTTTCATCTGTCATTACGCTATAGCTAGTATACCGCGAAATCTGAAATACTACCCCAACTGCCGCCGTAATAAATATTAAGCTTGTACCGCCGTAACTTATGAAAGGAAGAGTAATTCCTTTTAGAGGTAATAGCCCGATCATGGCTCCGATATTAATCATGGCTTGAGTGCTCAGCCATGCCAGCACGCCAACGGCTAGCAACCTACTATATGTGTCTGGTGCCCTCTCGATAATATTCTTTATGCGGGTAAAGAACGCCACAAACAAACCCAACAAAACACTAACCCCTAGGAATCCAAATTTTTCGGCAAGGATTGCAAAGATGGAATCGTTTGCAGCTTCTGGTAGATACCCATACGCTTGCACGCCCCTACCCAGTCCTAGCCCAGCTACACCTCCTGATCCTACGGCGATTAGTGCCTGACACGCCTGATAACCAGTGCTCTGGCAGTCTCTGGTTGGATTTAAGAATGTAGCAAAACGATCACGTCGATAGCTACTAGAGGCTATCAACAATGTCGTTCCAGCCACGATCACGCAGCCAATTATTGCTATGCGTTTAAGCGGGAGCCCTACTACGAACACCATGGCAGCCATAATCGCAACCATGACGCCCGTTGATCCAAGATCACTCTGTATGCGCGCTACAACAACAGCAATGATGGCTAGGGTTATCAGCAGAGGTTTAAAGGTGGCTTCCTTGTCGCCCAGCTGACCATTTCTGAGTCGGTCGCTCAAGAAGCCTGCCAGCCATATAAGTAAAGTGAACTTTATCAACTCTGCCGCCTGGAAGGATAATCCACCAAATTGTATCCATCGGTAGGCTCCGTTGATTTCTTCGCCCAATAGACGCACTGCAACTGCTGCAACAACAGATGCGATTAACAGTGGTCGTTCAAATTTTCGCCACATTGCTGTCGGAATGAATGACGTAACAATAAAAGCACCGATACCTAACATGACAGCTATCAACTGTTTTACGGCATAGTAGTTCTCGCCGACATTCTTCTGCGCACTTAAGCCGGGGCTGATAGCATAAACAACCACAAGCCCTACAGCCATCAGGACTAGGCTTAATGTTAGCAAAATATAGTCTGGCTTGTGCCGACGTTGCACTTTGCCTAATACCGCCTTACGACGGACTGTATTGGATGATTGTCTCATAGTGATTGACTCATTATACAGTGCTTATCCTTAGCTTCGTGGAGATACATTAAAATTATCTAGCAACATATTGGTTAAGCTAGTGAATATCGGTGCTGCTGCTCTAGATCCAGCATACCCCTTAACTCCTGGCTCGTTAACCCTTACGACAATGACATATTCAGGAGTGTCGCCTCCGACAAATCCCATGAATGTTCCGTTGAATCGATCTTCGTAATAACCTCCGCCCGGTTTAGCAATTTCCGCCGTACCGGTCTTACCACCAATACTATATTTACCATCTGGTTTCTTGAGTCCGTAAAGTGTGTAGTTGCGACCCACCACCCCCTCCATCAAGGTTACTAACTCGCCGCTGACTTTAGAGCTGACGACATCCGTTTTGACCACTTTGGGTTTTGTAACAGTAGTCTTGTTAAGCCCGTCCGTTACCTGCGAAACGAGGTACGGTCGATAGTATGTGCCACCATTAATTGCCGCACTTAACGCCGCGCCCATTTGTAATGGCGTAGCTGTCATACCTTGTCCAAAAGAAGTATTGGCATATTGGATGTTAAGACCAAATCCGTCGCTAGGATCAGGCACCGTACCCTCTGCTTCGTACCCCTGCTCTACCCCTGTCGGCTTGCCGAATTGATAATGATCGACCATATATTCATGCCATGTGCTGCGAGCCTTCTGATTCACCTCGCCACCACCCATTTGCATTAATAACCACGTAGCGCCAGTGTTAAGAGAAAGTTCCAAGATGTCGGCTACGCTCCGAGTCCCGGCTCCGCCATCTTCTTCGATGTTCGAAACAGTGGCATCACCAATCTTATATTTTCCTGGATCAAAATAGGTCTGATTGGCCGAAACGACTCCTAAGTCTAATGCTGCCGCAGTTGTTAAGGGTTTCATTATGGAACCTACCTCAAGAGGAGCACTAACGGCGGCATTATTAAATGTGTCACCGTCTTCAACTTTATAAAATTCTGCTGGATTATAGGTTGGATAATTTGCTATTGCCTTTATAGCTCCGGTACGGGGGTCCATAATAAGTGCACTTCCAGATTTGGACTGTGCCTTATCTAATCCTGCCTTCAGGATATCCTCTAGTTGTCGCTGCATAGAAACGTTGACCGTTAAACGTACCCGATCACCCATTTTCGGCTTAATTACGATGTTATCGGTGTTGGCGACCAGTGGTACGCCTTGAGCATCGGTTATCGCTTTTAGTTGCCCAGCTGTTCCTTTTAGCTGAGTATTCAGGGCTTGCTCCAGCCCATACTTACCCGTGCCTTCATCGTCAACAAATCCAAGTAACTGAGCCGCAAGATCACCCTGCGGGTAGATTCTAATAGTCCCCTCGCGCGTTCCAATTCCCTTTAATTCCAGCGCATCGAGCTGCTTTTTTTGGTCTTTGGTAAGCTTTTTTGCAAGGATAGCATAGCGGGTATCGAGCTTCATCTTTGACTCTATCTCGGATTGATTTCCGCCGATTATTTTCTGTATCTTAGCGGCCGCCGAGCTTGCATCCTTCACATACTGCGGATCGGCAAATAAGGTATACCGTTTTTCATTGAGCACTATAGCTACCGGACCCGAACTATCTTCGGCCTCAATTATTCCACGGTCTGCCGGTATCTCGTATTGCTTGAGTTGCCCTTGTAGGGCTGACTTTTTATAGAAGTCATGTCGAATTACTTGAAGATAAAAAAGCCGAATGCCAAATACACCCATAACTAACAGCAGTGCTACGTACCATAACTGGATACGTCGAATAGGGTTTAGTATCTGGCCTGCGGCTTTATTGTTCATGTATTACTAGTTACTAACGGTACCACTTGGAGCGACACTAACCAAGCCTTTAGCGGCTTCGCTGTTCTTAACGCGGTCAAGAGCCTGCAAACGTGCAGATGCAATCTCGAGTTCGTCATGTTCTTGCTGAAGTTCAGTAGTTTGCGTTGTCAAAGAGTTAATCTTGTAACCGTAAGCATTTGTCTTGGTGACTTGCGTAAGGTATAGAAGGCCCAAAACGCACGCCAAGACAATAAGAATAATAGTGTTGCTGATTGGACCGAGAGCCCTATCGTCTTTTTTAAAAGTTGTAGTGTTTTGATTCTTAGAAGCAAACCGCTGGCGGTTCACTGCTAGTGAGGATGAATATGTCATAATGATTTCTTTGTTTTTGTTTTTTTGGTGTCCATCTCGCTGTTGAGCGAGATGGACGGAGAACTAATTAAAGTACTTTGACTCTAACTTTGTACGCACGGGATTGGCTTTTGACCTGGATAGGCATGCTAATTCCCTTTCTTTTATATTTTTATTTTCGCTGCGGCTCGCAGTTTTGCACTACGGGCACGCGGATTGGAAGCAATTTCAAGTTTGTCGCCGGTGACGGGTTTTTTTGTAAGGATAGTCAATTCTGCATCATAACCTCCACTTGCCCGTTCTGCGAACGCTTGTTTTACTAAGCGGTCTTCTAGGCTATGGAAGCTGATAACAGCAAGTCTTCCGCCTGGTTTTAAAAGAGTTACCCATAAAGGCAGTGCTTCTTTAACCTGACGAAGTTCGTCATTTACTGCGATACGTAAACCTTGGAAGGTCCGCGTTGCAGGATGAGTTTTACTCCTACCAAACTGTGTCTTGGCGACGATTTCTGCAAGGTGCGTAGTAGAAGTGATCGGTCGAGCTGCGATGATCGCTGTTGCAATCTTCTGGGCCCGGGGCTCTTCTCCGTATTCGCGCAGTACATACACAAGATCATCTTTAGAATAATCGTTGACGATGACGCCAGCGGTAAGTTCCTGAGATTGATCCATACGCATATCCAAGGGGCCATCCTGTTGAATAGCGAATCCTCGGCTTGCAATATTAAGGTGCGGCGATGACACGCCCAAGTCAGCCAGTATCATATCGAACTGTCTGCCCTGCAATACTAAGCTTTGGCTTGCGCTCAAAAAATCTGAGTGCAATATCTCGGCGCCATGATCAGAAAATCTTTCGGTCAGAAAGTTTATAGCATTCTGATCGCGATCGACTAACGTTACTGGCCAACCATTCGTTTGCGCTCGTACTGCACCTGCGTGACCACCATACCCTGCCGTTAGATCCAAGTATGTTTCCTTGGGTTGGGGCTTAAGGTACTGTAGTACTTGCGTAAGCAGTACTGGCAAGTGAACGTGTTGTTGTATTTCTTCTGCCATCTTATCGAACTTTTGGTGTTTTTGTTTTTATCACCGTAGTATTTATTCTACGCTGATTTTTCAAGATCACCTAATCAGCAGTTAACTTTTTGTTTTTTTGGTGTTTTTGTTTTTGTGTAGCTGGAAACAATTGAGGGAGTTGCTATGTGCAGGTTGCCCTGTATAACGCTCCTTCTGTTTCTAGCAAAGTTTGAGAGACTTATGTGTGAGGTGGAGTTTTGGGAGGTGTTTTTTTTGAGTAAAGTACTAAGGTTTTTTGAGTGGTTGCCTTCAATCCACTTGTTAACTGCCGAATAGGTAACCTGGAACGGTTCTATTCGGTACCGACTAAATTGTTAAAGATCGTGTTGTATGCGGACTTCTATGCTGCAATCAATCGCCAATACCTACCAGCTCGAACGGCTATAACCGCCTTATCGATACCTGCAAACTCCAGCAATGCTGGCTCTATAGTAATTCGCCCCTGTTTTTGATCCAGTGGACTCTCACTTTTGCCGGTACGGAACTGCACGTTGAGGTCTGCGACTTTTTCGTCAAGGATATTTCCCTGTAGTTGCGGTTCAACTTGTTCGTCCCAAACTGATTTTGGGTATATGTGAAGATATGATGAAAAGCCTTTTGTTACAACTACTCCGCTTTCAAACTCACTTCGAAGCTCAACAGGTATAGTTAACCTGCGCTTGTCATCAAGTTTGCGCTCAAAATAGTCGACGGAAGCCATCTCACCTTTCCACATTTTTTCGCCTTGTGAATCAAAGATTCTCAAGGAGTTTTGGTTGATTGATTGTTTTTATTTTTGAAGTGCCGCGGTTTATTGGAGTTTCGCCCTTTTGTTTTGTTTAGGCTTACCCACAATTACCCACTAACATGAGCATACTACCCACAGCTACCCACGACAAGTACTTTATTGGTAAAACGGCACAGTTTATGTCCGAGTTATCCACAGTTCTGACTCTAATGAATTTTATCCACAACATGTAGTGTATGCACAAAAAAATAGACACTACGCATTCGTAGTGTCTATTATTACTTTATATAAATATAGAGTTTATTTGTCGGGGGTAAAATCGCCCTTGACCTGGCCGCATGCTATTTCTCCAATATGTGGAACAATAACTATTTCGTCTCTTTCAATCTTCGGTACAGAGACATCTTCTCCCCAGAGGTCGCTCAGATCTCTCTCCATTTCACTGTTTGATCCGTCTTGTACTGTTCCGTTTTGGTCTTTTACTACCATGTCTTCGGTATCAGCACCTAAATCACTAGCTAAATTACCTAGCCCGCCCTTAGCAATATCGGCTGTTACTGGAACTATACAAGTTCCTTCAGGTCCTTTTTCGGATTTTAACAATAAACCACCGCCAAGTAGTACTGCTGTTGTTGTAAGGGCAGCCAATGGAGCTAAATGTCTACGCCTGTTTTGTACTGCTGTTGGTTTTTTGCTTAAATTACTCATGCCAGTATCATAACAAACATTAGCACTATTGTCAATATTATTAGACGAAGTATAGATTACTTTCCGTTGGTCGGGAGTTCTCCCTTTTGGAACGACTTTATGCGGTGAGCATACCAAATTCCACTCGGTCGTATTGTTCGTTTCATACCGTGCTCCCGGTCGACATGCACCAGACCAAACTTTGGCCACCAACCATACTTCCATTCAAAGTTATCGAACAGGCTCCAGTGGAAATAGCCACGGAGATCGACACCTTCGCTCATTGCCCGCTCCATAGCCACCATTGTTTCTTCTAGCCACCATTTTCGATACTGATCACCTGAATCAGCAACCCCATTCTCTGTAATATATATGGGCTTCTTATAATGCGCCCAGGTTCGAATAAGCAATGGGTGCAGCCCCTCTGGCTCCATATACCAACCGAGGTCATTTTTGGGTGCGTCAGGATTATTTAGTTTGCCCGCCTTGTAGTAGTCGGAGAAATAGTAGTTAAAGCCAACAAAATCAAGCTTTCTGGAAACTCTGTTCACGAACCACCAGTTCCAGAAGTATCGCATCCAGGCTGTCGATACAATATCAATAAGATTACCTGGCCGTTTAGCCTGAATATTGGCCATAGCAGGAGCTAAGCCAATCTGTAGTGTTGGGCTTGCCCTACGTAGTATGGCGTAGGCCTGCCGGTGAGCACGGGCGAGATTATAATAGACGGTAGCGAATCCAAAAACATTCTTCTCCTCGGGGACCCATTCTCCGATTAAGAAGCTAAACGTACTGTAAACGTTTGGTTCGTTGAGGGTGATGATGAATTTTAAGTCATCGGCATATTCATCAGCTATTTTCTGCACAAATCGCCGCCAATGCTTAAGGTTACGTGAACGTTTAAAGCCGCCCTCCGCAACAAACCAGTTAGGCATTGTCCAATGCCAAATATTTAAGAATGGTTCTAATCCGCGTTTGCGAAGTTGTCTTATGTAGTCACGGTAATGCTCTATGGCGGTCTCGTCCCAAACACCTTTTTCGGGTTCTATTCGAGACCATTCAATGCTAAAACGAAAGGCATTCAAGTTGAGTTTTTTGGCAATATCAAAATCCTCTTCGTAACGACGGTAATGGTCGATGCCTCGACCCGATACGTAGTTGGCAGGGTCAGTAGCCTGTTTGGCAATAGATTCCCAGTCTCCTACAACATGTTGTAGCCGCTTCTTTGCTGTTCGAGCAAGCTCACTTGCATTTGCCAGCTCCCACTCACTCCATTGGTTTACGGTTTTGCCTTCTACCTGGTGACTGGCCGTACTCGCACCCCAGTAAAAATCTTTCGGAAATATGTTTTTTGTCATTAGGGTAATTATACCCTACCCAGCTTATCGGTACTCAGGGTTTTCGAAGTCAAAACGGCTTCCGGCGTCCCATTCTTTACGCTGGTTGCCATAGGCCGGAAACCCGCCTGCATCTTTAAGCATTCGTGCCTGATGAAGCAAATTCCATGTCATGAATGTTGTGTTTCTGTTAGTGAAGTCATTATCCAGCCCCACTCTTGTCTTGCCATCTTTGCTTTTATCACCATAACTCGGGCCAGGGCCAGCTTCGCCTATCCAACCGGCGTCAGCTTGGGGAGGAATGCTATAACCAACATGCTGCAGGCTGTAAAGAATATTCATGGCACAGTGCTTAATTCCGTCTTCGTTTCCAGTTATTAGACAGCCGCCTGTTTTGCCATAGAAGATCCATTGTCCCTTATCGTTCAGCTCACCACTCATGGCATACAGGCGTTCGATCACCTTCTTCATTTCGCTACTATTATCGCCAAGCCAAATTGGGCCAGCCAAAACAAGTATATCTGCAGCGATTATCTCTTTAAAAAGCCCTGGCCACTCGTCTGTATCCCAACCTTTTTTGGTCATATCGGGGTAAACACCGGAGGCAATATCATGGTCAACGGCACGAATTACCTTAGTCTTAACACCTTGTTTCTTCATGATGTTTTCACTTACATCAACAAGTAGACCTGTATGGCTTTCGGCCGGTGATTTTGTGAGCGTACAGTTTATAAACACTGCTGACAGATCATTATATTTAACTTTAGTATCAGACATAGTACTCCCCAGGTTATGGAGTAATTGTACACTCAAATAGAACTGACTCTGTGAATATTCCTACACTAGCTGGTAGATTTTGGCTTTGATGGTTTTTTGTCGAAGCGATACGATAATGCACCACGCTGCTTGTCTAGCCTATCAATAAAATCTACATACTTGTTGTACAGATTAGAATAATGACCATTAGGTGCAAGAAGTTTTAGGAGTTTTTGCTGACCCTCCAGATATTCTACGAGGCTGTAAAAGTCACCATCACCGCTGACAATCACTGCCTTGTCATAATTCTTCATTTCTTTGACCGCCCATAGCACTAATTCGGCATCGACATTGCCCTTTACTGGCTTCTTGTCTTCGGGCTTCTCGTTAGGGTCTTCTGGCTTTTGCGGGCGACTCATATCGAATGTCGGCTTGAGGACAATTAAATATCCCGCATCATGCAACTGTAAATACATTTCTTCATGCTCAGGCATATGGCCAATAAACATGAATGCCTCGGTCACGTTATACTTATCGGTCAGGAATTTGCGGAACTTCCGCCAATCCATCTTCCAGCCTAGTTTCTGGATGCCTAAATTAAGATTTTGATTGTCTATAAAAGCATAGTTGCCTGTTTTGGGGCCAGCTTTTTTGAATTTCATATTACCTTAATGATACCACTTCTATTCGGTATCAGACTTTATACGTAGCGGCTTTTTGCTCTTTATCTCATAACGACGGCCTGTAATCGGCGATTCGATGTAATCCTCGTTGAGCAGATTAATGAACTTTGTTAGATCTTTCAGATTCATTATGATAACAGCGCCGTCGGTATCGGTCATCAGGTCGACACCCATCTGCTCAGCATGGTCCATTAGGTCGGCTTGAGTTATCCCTTCGGCTTCTAGCTTCTGGAGCTTATTAATAAGCCCCTTCTGGCCTTCTACTAAGTTTTCCCAGGACAAACCAGTATCAAAGTTGAAGCTAAAGTTAGCCTGAATTTCTTGCATCTTCTTTAGCGCCACTCCGTACTTTTTGGCGTTGTAGCCAAACAGTTGCTCAAGACGCGGTTGGCTAAATGCATAGATATCCTGGCCAAGAATCAGAAGCTGATTATCTCCTGGTAGACGTAAGCTTCCCTCTGCATCAAACGGAACGAACTTTCCATCGCGGAGCATCCACGATGATGCACCCTTCATAACCATACTGCTCGGTAGCAATTTAACAATGTAAAAAGGTTCTGGTAAATCCTTGTGTCGGCAGCGTGCTAGTATACCTTTTACGCGCTTAAGGTCATGTTCTTCCTCGACGAAAACCTCTATTTCATGTTCCTGCGTTTTGACCCAGTTTAGTAGTTCCTGCGCCTTATGGACGTTGCTGAGCTTTGTGCGCTGGAGCACATGCTCCTCTGCTTCGCCCTCTTCGAAATCACGTACCACTAAGCCTTCTGCGGCACCTTGCAACACATGCTCCAGTAGGCCGTCGATCAAAAGCGGTTGGAAAGATCGAGTCAATTCCTTACTCACTTTTGTTCGGTACATTACGTAATTTTTGTTGAATAAGAACAGGTCAATTTCGAGCTCTTCCTTGATGGGGACTAAATTGTTAGCCCATAAAAACACATCGCTTCGCTCGGTATCTTTTGGTTCATCTGCAATTGCAGCAATGGCATCTTCGTTCATATTCCCTCTTGTTTATCGATTTAAGTACGGCATATTACTGATCTATTCTACCGTAAGTACAATGCAAATAATGCTGTAAAATTGGAGGCTAGATTGTGTGACCAGCACGAGCTTTGTTCGCCCACTCGTCTGCCATCTCGTTGAACTCATCGTTATTGTGAGCACGCACCCAGATTAGCTTGGCCTGTGATTTTCTATAGAGTTCACATACTTCTTTAACAAGATCTATGTTCTTTATCTCGCCACCCTTTTTCTTCCAGCCGTTTTTTTCCCAAGCCAGCGACCACTCGGTAATTACCTTAATCCAGAATTCACTATCGGAATGGATCTCGCACGGCTGTCCATCAGCATCTTTAAGTGCCGCTATAAATGCGCCACCTTCCATTCGAATATTTGTAGAGTCCGCCTCCTGCCCTAAGATATGTGGTTTTCCATTTTTTATAACAGAGAATCCGCCAGGACCTGGATTAGGACTGCAACTTCCGTCGGTATAGTAAATAATCATCATAAACCTCGTTTTTTTCTTTCAAGTACATCATACCCTAGGTGCGCTTCGTCTTCCTTGGAAATTCCCAGTGAAGTCAGAAGTTCCCAAAGTTCCGCCACAACATTATCGTGATCCGCATCATCTTCCATCAGCAGTTCAGCCTCTATAAAGTCACCTAATCCCGGTAGTCTATCTACGCAGATTTCTATGCCATTATGCTGCGCTTTTTGGCGATACTTTGTGAGGTCCGAATATAGTTCGTAGCCCAAATAATTAACAATGGATTCCAGCTCCTTAGCATTGTCGACAACAGTCTCATGTTCGATACTATCCAGGTGTCCAACGACTGATCGCTTAAGGGTAAAGGTAACGATAGAGTCGTCTTCTGTCCTAATTCTAAGCCAGTTCGCGCCATATTCATTATCTTTAGATCCTGGGGATCCATACACAACATCATGTTGCTTGTACGGCCTGCTTAGTTTAATATTCTTGCTCTTTAGAGCGGCAAGCAATTTAGGCACATCACGAACATAGGCCTTTATTTCAATTTCTCTCATATTACTCCCAGATCAGATTTCTGAAATAATCGTCGACGGTTTCGGCTTTTCGAATTCTTCGGCCTTCCCCATTATTCAGCAGTACTTCTGCACTACGTAACATTCCATTATAGTTAAAGCCCATGGCATGTGCATGTGCCCCTGCATCGTGAATAACCATTATATCTCCAGGCTGCACCCACGGCAGCTCCCGGTCAATTGCAAATTTATCGTTGTTCTCGCACAATGACCCGACAACGTCGTAACTGCGAGTTACGGGCTCATCCTCACGTCCGAGCACCGTAATGTGGTGGTAGGCACCGTACATACCAGGTCGCATAAGATTATGCATTGAAGCGTCTACGCCAATATAGGTTTTGTCTTTGCGCATTATGTAGCGAGCTTTTGTAAGCAAGTAACCGTGTGGTCCGGTCACATATCGGCCGTTTTCGGTGTAAATCTCCAGGTCCTCACGTCCAGCTGACAGAACAGCTATCCGAATAAGCTCAGCTGCAGTTGTAATATCGAATTCAGCTTGATCGGTTTTATAGTTGAGCCCAAATCCTCCACCGAGATTGATAAAACTAAATTCAATCCCAGTCCGCTCTTCTATTTCTTTAACCTCAGATAGGATGAGCTTAACAGTGTCCTCAAAGTACCGAGGATTAAGCTCGTTGCTTGCCACCATGGCGTGTAAACCAAATCGTTGAATATTACATTTTTTTAAGTAGCTGAAACTCTCTATGAGAGATTCCACGCCCATGCCGAATTTTGCATCTTTAGGATGTCCGATAATTGAGTTACCGGTGTGTTTTCCGCCCGGGTTATAACGGGCAGCCACGGAACCTAGGTGTTTTGATCCGAGCGCCTCCATGAAGACTGGAATTTGGGCAAAGTCATCAATGTTAACTGTCGCTCCAAGCTTAATTGCCAGCTCAAAATCTTCTTTTGGCGTGTTGTTGCTCGTATAGAATATGTCCCTGCCAGGAATTCGCATCCGATCCATCATGAGCAGTTCTGCACGTGACGAGCAATCAAAACCCATTCCCTCTTCCTGTAGAACACGTAGTATAGCGGGAGTTGGCGTCGCCTTTACCGCAAAGAAATTTCGGTAGCCTTTCGCCCAATCAAACGCTTTGTAAAGCTTCTTGGATTGAGCTCGTATTCCTTCTTCGTCATAAACATAAACAGGAGTACCGAACTTTTCTGTGAGTCGTTGTGCCGTGCGTAAATCAAACGGCAATGTCAGGTCTTTTTTCATCTGCACTTATCATAGCAGATTCGTATTGGCTGATTTAGAGGTCAGTAATTGTTACACGAGTCTGCTCGGTAGTGTCACGATCTCGGACCGTGACCGTGCCATCTTCGAGTGTCTGGAAGTCGATCACTACACACAGAGGTGTACCTATCTCGTCCTGGCGACGGTATCTTTTACCAATATTACCGTTGTCATCCCATGCCACTGCGCCGTATTTAGCCTTCATGGCCGTATATACTTCTCGAGCCTTCTCGACAAGCTCTGGCTTGTTCTTAAGAAGTGGAGAGACTGCCATTTTAACTGGTGCAAGATCTGGATGAAGCTTAAGCACAGTACGTGATTCACCGTTTTCTAATTGCTCTATGGTGTAAGCGTCGCTAATCACCGCTAAGAACATTCGTCCCAATCCAACCGATGTTTCCACTACCCATGGAATATACTTTTCGTTAGTGATTGGATCTTGGTAGCTCAAGTCCACGCCAGAGAATTTAGAGTGCTGGGTCAAGTCGTAATCGGTTCGATCATGAAAACCTTCCAGCTCGTCAAAACCAAGTGATGGGAAATTGTATTCAATGTCCCAAGCATCTGCCGCATAAAAGACGAGGTTATCATGCTGCTTCCAGCGGAGGTTCTCTTCTTTGATGCCAATATCCAGATACCATTTCCAGCGGTTCTCTTTAGCTTGTTCGTAGGCAGGCTTATTCTCATTAGGTTTTACGAAAAATTGAGTATCGGCTTGCTCTAATTCTCGAGTTCGGAACAGAAAGTTTCGTGGACTAATCTCATTTCTGAAGGCTTTGCCTATTTGGGCAATACCAAATGGTATTTTCATTGGGGTTGTATCTACGACATTTTTGAAGTTAAGGTAAATACCTTGGCATGCTTCACCAGGAAGATAGACTGGGCGGTCACCCTCACCAGTAAAATCTCCAAGATTAGACTTTACCAATAAGTTAAAAGCTTTGGATTCAGTAAAATCTTTGGCGCCACATTTGGGGCATTTGATCTTGCTACGATTATCGTCAAAGAGTTTGTTTATTTCCTCTTCAGTCATCTTTTCGTCAGCCGTTACTCCTACTGCTTCGAGTTCTTTGTCTACACGAATTCGAGTATGGCAGACTTTGCACTCTGCTAAGGGGTCAGAAAATCCTGTTGCATGACCTGATGCATCCCATACGGTTGGATGCTTAAAGATCGCCGAATCAAGACCTACAAAATCATCGCGGTCTCGTACATTTGCCTTCCACCAAGCTGCCTTAAGATTATTGAGCAACTCGACTCCATAAGGGCCGTAATCAAATAGCCCGGCTTCTCCACCATAGATTGATGAACCTTGGTATACAAAACCCCGGCGCTTACATAATGAAACAATGTCTTCTAGTTTTACGTCACTCATATTGTCGCAATTATAACAGATGTGCCCCTGTTAAGGCTAGGTACTAACCTCAGGCCGCCGACTGACGCTGGGTAAGCATTGCTTTAGTTAGCTGCACTAACGAAGGCAGAAGTTCCGAGACGTCAGTTATTTGCATGAGCTGACGTGGACTACTGGCACGCTGGACGAGTCGTAGAAGTTTGACTGATCGTGCTTCGAATAAGCCGGCAGGATGTTGAGCAAATCCCATATCATCAAAACTAAAGGTAAACTTACTCCCACTCTGCAGTGCATTGCCTTCTTGATCTGTCTCTAAGTTCGGACTATACCCCGCGAGCCGAAGTAATTGCATATTGAGCCATAGCCTTAATAAATCCAGATCGAGACCAGGGTTATTTACAGATTCCAGGCAGATCTGGAGCAAATCAAAGTAGTCCGAACCTGGAGCATCTTCTGTTAGTTTGTGGACCGTCTTTAAAACATCATACATATACATTGTGCGGTCAACATTCTTAACAATCTCGCTGTAGTTTGTGATCAGTCGAGAGGATATTAAAGTCCCCAAGTCGCCCTTCCCTTGGATATAAGTAATGTCATTAACACTGAACAATTCGATACCGCCAGCTAGTCGACTTTTTATACGCCGGACACCTTTTGCAACAAGCCGGATCTTTCCTTGGTCCGAGGTAAGAATTGTGATAATTCGATCTGCCTCGCCAAAGTTAGTTCGAGTAAGGACAATACCCCTCGTTACAATTTGTTTCATACACTGACCGTTGCATTTACTTTTTGCAACGCCGATACCATCGACTGCAGGCTAGATCCTGATTTCACAATATACTCAGTAATACCAATCTGCTCTTTCAACATTTTGACATCAATTCGATCTGCTCTTATTACCGTATGAATAACTATGGGAAGTCTTTGCCAATCTTGGTAAGATCTGATTTCGTACAGCAACTCTAGGCCATTGTGTCCTGCCATTTGAAGCTCAAGGATAACTACATCTATAGGATTATTGTCAAGTGCTTGCACGGCCGTCTCTGCCGTCTGACGCCACTGGACGACGTGCCCCTTATGGACAAGAAAGTCTCGATATGTCTCTCCGAGCAGAAGGTCTGGCTCTACGAGTAAAACTTTAGCCATAGTTTAGACCAGTGACAGTTGTTGACTGGGAGTAAAGGTCGCAGCCAAGCCATTAAGTTTTTGGTAACGTGCTGAACGCAAACCACTAGTCATTGTGGATAGTAATGAATTGGCGATGTAGATTTCTGCTCCCGATGCAGATGTTAATTGAGCTAGTGGTTGTGTTGCATTGCCATACAAATTCTTTGAATTATTGAATGATTTAGTATCAATACCTGCAACATCGCTAAACATCCCAGCCACAATTCCGTACCTAGTCCGGTGGGCTGCCAGTGTTATGACCTGTCGTTTAGGCTTTTGCTGCTGATTCTGGGCGTCGATTAACACTGTGCCGATACTAACAAGTGCAGCACGTAGTCCTGCGGGATGTGCCAAAACAGGTCCGTACTTACCGGCAATTGTCAGTTCGATATCGCATGAGTATTTACGCGCTTTCTTATCCAGTGCATGTGCCACGTCATCTAGTGCAGCCCCTAGCGAAATTGGACTCAGTACTAACTGATCCCCTTCGGCCTGTAGCTGTAAACTTAATAGATAGTTATCAATCATGTTTTCGAGCGTGTCTGCTGCTATAGCAAGGTTCTGCAAAGGCTTAACATCTCCGCTCTCGTAGCTCAATTCTGCGCTCCGGGCAATCTGCATTAGGGGTAATTTCATTGATTCTGCAAATGATTTAAAGAGTCTAAATTGATCGTCACTAGAATAAATTTTGTGCTCAATATTTG
This sequence comes from uncultured Candidatus Saccharibacteria bacterium, assembly GCA_964536985.1. Classification (GTDB taxonomy): domain Bacteria; phylum Patescibacteriota; class Saccharimonadia; order Saccharimonadales; family AWTP1-31; genus CAZIBG01. The sequence goes on from CAZIBG010000001.1 coordinate 52,000, forward strand.
ACTTCACTGCAACTAATTACCCTCGCTATATCTTTGGTAATTATAGCATGCGTGAACAGCCACATTAGCATGCTGATGTGGAGATTACATAGTATGGGATGTTACGGTATAAATGTTAGCTCTGGAAGAATGATGGTGTTGAAATCACCAACGTATTGAGATGCTTCAGTCCATATTTTGAGTGTTTTATCACGTAATGGCAGGATGACCATAGCGCCCTGCTTCTTGTTTACAATTTCCCCGTCGAGCCTTAGACCGACAGCTGCTGGAACTTTTGGAACGGTTACCGGTACCGCCGTAACCTTGCCGTTTTTGACAAGCGACTCGGTAGTTTTAGCAACGTCAGCATATGCAGTGTCTACCACTTGAACTCGAAGCGCCACGTTGTTTCCTGACACCAACCCAGGAACAAAGCCGGGATTAAATGACCCATCCAGTGGTGCACTACCTTTGGTGGATTCGTCCATATAAACGCTCCACGTTTTAGGGTAACTTACGGTTACACTTCCATATGGAGCTGGTCCGGTGTAAATACGCAGTGGCTGCTTTTCTTTCTCTACAAATTCAGCATCTTTCTTTGCCTTTGTGGCTTCTTCTGCAGTAGCAACGGCAGCAGCAATTTTTGGCTCAACGTTATTCTTATAGTCTTGCATCCCCATAAATGCCCAGATGCCAAAACCTGCAGCCCCAATGAACAGCACCAGCACGCCAATAAAAGACATAAACCATACATCCACCAGACCTGACTGGTCGTTCGAGAGATCAATTCGCTTCATACTGCTCATGGTACCATACCCCTCCCGCTCAAGCATAGACTAGCTGAGCTTGGTAATCTTATTTTGAGCGTCTTGCAAATACTTATGTAGCTCTTTAGCTAACTTCTTTGCCTGTTCGTACTTGCTTATTGCCTCGTCTACGTCTAGGTCATCATTTTCGAACCACGATAAAAGCTCATCTAGATCTTGCCTGAGTTGTTTATACGATTTTTCATTTTTAACCATGTCAGTATTATACCTTTTTAACTTTTATTACTGTTGCTTCGGCCGTGCCATCCGTAAAACGCAAGTCAATAGCGCTGCCAATGTTTAGGTCAGCGACACTCCGTACAGTGTTGCCCCCGGTTTTTACTGCAGCATATCCGCGTCTTAGAATTTGCCGTGGATCATAACTATTTAGCAACAAAATACTAGACTGCAACTGCGTTGATAAAGAATCAAGGTATTGGCGCATTCGTTGATCTACAAATTGCATCTGGTGGGTAACACGTTGTTGCCTGTCGTTTACCTGGTTTGTAATTGTCTGCAAAGCCCGCGCCACTTCTTGATCGATACCCTGGTTAACGCTAGCCCTGTCGGGGACCAACAATTCTGCGGCATTGCTAGGTGTGCTGGCTCGTACATCAGCTGCCATTTCCGCTAAACAAGTATCTACCTCATGGCCAATGGCTACCATTGTCGGAGTACGACTGGCGGCAACAGCTCTAATGACTTGTTCGGCATTGAAGGCTTGTAGGTCGTCAGCACTTCCGCCGCCCCTGGTAACTACGATTACATCAAGTTCTTCGCTAAGATTTAGCCGTTCTATTGCAGTAACGATTTGTGCGGGTGCGGCCTCACCCTGCACCTGCACATCAACATGCACTATCTCAACCCCGCCCCATCTCTGGGCAAGTATTTTCATAAAGTCTGCATAGGCCGCTGATTCTCCTGATGCCACCAGCCCGATCCTGGAAGGCGGATATGGTAGTGTTCGTTTCCGCTCCGGGTCGAACAAGCCTTCGGCTTGAAGCTTGGCCTGAAGTAGTTGAAATGCTTTCTTTATCGAACCTTCGCCAACCGGCTGAATTTTCTGAGCAGTTACCGAAAAACCAAATTGCTGATGAAGTCGAGGCACACCCGTAACCTGGAGCTTCATACCATCTTCAAGTGGACCAGGCAGTGCGTAAATAGTGCCAAAGAATCGTACGCTGGATTGCTCGTCTTTCAGATCAAAGTATACCCACTTACCCTTACTAACTTTGAAGTTACTTAGCTCGCCTACAATTGTTACCGATGGGTAAGCATAATCTAATGTCTGATTTAAAACAGTAACAAAGTCACTTACCGATAGGATCAGTTGCTCATTCATGTGCAGTTGTGCGCCCACGGTGATAGTAGAAGTAATAACCTGGAGCTAGCTGAATAATCATACTTACTACGCGGTACATAACAGTCACCGGGATACTGACGGCAGGTGAAATTCCACCAAGTGCCAGTACTGCAGTCATCAGAGCTTCGTATACCCCCACTCCGCTTGGTAGAACCGATAAGAATCCTGCAAGATTGGCAATTGCATAAGCCAGAATAATCGCCCCTGGATTAACAACATGTCCGAACGCCAAGTACACCGTGTATACCGTAAGTATCTCTGTTAAATTAGCGACCAAAGACCAAACTAGCGGCCATTTTAATGCAGTGTAGTTGTTCTTGATAATTTCGTAGTTCTGGTGAAGATCGGTAAAGGCATGTCTGGCGCGTTCGATGTTGATTGTTTCAGGGTGCTTCGGCCTTACTACGTGGATGAGCTTATTGATTGATTTGGTGACGAATCCAAAAAACGCATTAATGCGTTTTTCGCTGCCAATAATATAGGCAATTCCTACCGTACCAACAACAATGAGTGTGGAAATTGAGCCGCCCGCCAAAAGCACGAAACGATTAACATTTCCGCTAAAACTAAGTAAGAACAGCGCGATCAACAGTAATACGAGGAAAGCCACGTACACTAGTACGAATCTCATCAGTTGTACCAATGAAGCCTTTGCGCCACTTACCCCTTTTTGTTTGAGCCGGAGACTAAAATAAGAAAATCCCGACACGCCACCACTTGGAAATACATGATTTACAAAATTGAGCTCCAGGTTAACGCGGTATAGATACTTGTAACTGATTTTACTTCCCAGAATCTGAAAAAGGTCTTTATTTTGCCGAGCATAAGCGTCGTAGTTAAGGACCTGCCAGATTGGTAGCAGCAACAACCACCACCAACGGATATGGCCGATGGTCTTAAAGCTCTCAACTATCTGATTGCGAATAGCAAATATGAGTAAGGCGAAGCCTACAAATGTGGCGATATTAAGGATTATCTTCCATTTTGATTTTTCACTCTGGCTCATAGAATAATGCTCATATACTCGGCATATTATACCCGACCGACGGTTAACTTGATATACTACCCCTTATGAGTCAATCCATTCCATCCGAGAAATCGCTATTTATACTTGGTCGCCAGCCGGCACTTGGCTTGGCGGAATTAGAAAGCTTATTCAGTGCCGAACAACTTTTGCCGATTGGAACTATTGCCGCTCTACTTGATGCCCCTGCCGAGGCAGTACGGTTCAATAGATTGGGCGGCAGTATAAAACAAGCCATTCTTTTGGATGAACTCCCTACAACGGACTGGGATAAAATTACAAAGTACATCGCCAAAGCATTGCCAGGACACTTGGCTAGTGTTCCTGAAGGAAAAATTAAGTTTGGCATAAGTGCCTACGGACTTAAAGTAGATGCCGGTACCGTTAATCGCAGCAGTTTGTGGCTCAAGAAAACCATCAAAAACAGCGGTCGTTCAGTCCGTATCGTACCCAACAACGAGCCTGCACTGAGCAGTGCTCAAGTCATTCATAATCAACTGACCTCTCCTGTTGGTATAGAGATTGTAGTAGTAAGTGATGGCCAGAAATCGTATATTGCTCAAACTGTTGCCGAGCAGAATATCGAAGCCTACGCAGCCCGAGACCAAGAACGCCCAAAGCGAGATACCAAAGTAGGCATGCTGCCGCCAAAGCTAGCTCAAACCATCATTAATCTTGCTAACCCTACATTTAAATCAACTGTAGTAGATCCGTTCTGCGGAACCGGCGTAGTGCTGCAAGAGGCAGCCTTGATGGGCTATGGCATATTTGGAAGCGACCTGGAACAACGTATGGTCGACTACTCTAAGGAGAACGTCCAGGAATGGCTACCAAAGAACTTTGCTATTGAACTCGGTAATGCCGGCTTTGAAAAAGGCGACGCCACTGCAATGCAATGGGGCGACTACCCCTACGGCTTTGATTCTATTGCCTGCGAAACATATCTTGGACGTCCCTTCTCTGCCTTACCCGACGCTGCAATACTTCAGGATGTGATGCAAGATGTTAACTTAATTCATAAACGATTCTTGCAAAATGTTGTCCGACAGACCGAACCAGGCTTCCGAATGTGCATAGCCGTTCCCGCCTGGAGCACACCGCAAGGATTCAAACACCTTAAAGTTCTTGATAACCTCGAGGATATGGGGTATAATCGTATTGAATTTGTTCACGCACGCATGGAGGATCTAATCTACCACCGCGAAGGCCAAATTGTCGGCCGTGAACTAGTAATATTAGTAAGAAACTGAGTTAAGGATATAAAATGTCACATGTCAAAGCTGGCGGTACCAGTAAAAACAACCGAGATAGTCCCGGCCAACGATTAGGCGTTAAGCTCTTCGGTGGTGAAAAAGTCAAACTAGGACAAGTTATTGTCCGACAAGTTGGCCTCACAAAGCGATCAGGCGTTGGCACCATGCTAAGCCGTAACTTCACTATCCACGCCGCCAAAGATGGCGTCGTAGCTTACAAGTCACGAAAAGTTCGTCTCTTCAGCGGCAAATCAGTTCGCCGTACCGAAGTTACTGTCGAATAAACTACTTACCGACCCAGCTCGCCGTCTCAGCAGATATTCTATTCATGCGACTTGTATCGCCTAGCTGTTCTAGTATTTGCTGGGTCATGCGGACAACGTACGTTCCGGCCTCGGCATCAAGTCTTCCCTGTCGCTGTCGTACTTGATCAAAGTCACCAATTGCTTGCTGTACAGTACCTAATGTTCTCAGCACGCTACTATCTCCGAGATTCTTTCCGCTCTTTTTGGCACGGAAGGTAAGCTCCTCGATATTACGAACGATACCCTTCCATCCTGTAAATTTAATCTGGTCCTGAATGGCCTGAGCAGCTTCGCCTAATTGCTTTCTCTCTGTTAGTTTCATGGTATTAGCAAGGTCAGCAACCATCTTCTCGGCGTCTTCAGGTTCGATAGTACCATCAATTTTGCGAGTTAACTTTCGAACCATCATATCGGCGTCTTCGGTATCTAATCCAAGAGCACGTGTTGCACGATCGATCGTATCATCGTTAGCGATAGTTTGAAATTTTGACTTCAGCTGTTCTACAGCTTCAACGCCCATAGTACCTGTCTTAGATCGTATAAAGCCACCAATCTCATCCATATGACCATCATAAATACGATTTACTAAGCCTCTCCAGTTATCACTAAATCCAGCAATTTCTTGCTTAAGTTCATTAAGTGCCCTTGCCTGTTCCTGTAGGCCTATGCCTTCAAGGTTCTTTAAACGTGGCTGAACTGTTTCAGTCCATAGCCGTTCGGCCAGCTTACTATGCTGCAATTCCTGCCAAGACACAACGACACTTCGAAGTTCGGATTTCAACTTGTAGTCAATTTCTGGGTCTCTAAGAGCATTCGACAAGGCCTCGCCAGATTCGAAGAACCCACTAATATCTAGTTTTCCGGGATCATCTTCTGTAGCTTCCACCATGTCTTCGGCAACTTCTTCAGGCACTGGTTCGATAACAACTTCCGTTGGTACAACAAGTTCGGCAACTTCTTCTGCAACTTCCTGCAGTTCTGAGCTATCCGAAATAACTTCGGCTGAAGGAATAGTTGCATCAAGGTCGACGGCAACAGTCAAATCATCATCAGTCTCAGTATCTGTCAGTTCCAACTTTCGTGAAATGACCGATGTGCCGTTCTTTGAGTTCTTATCGGTAACTATCACATTACCTGTTTCTGCATCAACTCGAATACCAAAATGCTTACCTGAAAAGGCCTTGTCGGTCCCATCACTTGCAATATCCTCAAGTCCAGGAGTTAAGTTCTTAGCCTTAGCACCCATCACTTGCTCTTTTGTCGCGTCAGCAATTACCGCTCCACGTAGCAACCCTTCTTCGTTTCTCTGTACTTCAACTCCAGAAAAATCTCCGCTATGCATATCTTTCCCTTGAAGTTTAACCAATGCATATCTGTCCTCTGTTGCAGGATCGACACTACCCGGATCAAGATCTACTAAGCCCAACTGTTGGCTGTTTCCGGCTTCAACTATCAACATTAGATCACCACGGAGAGTATCCGTAAGCTCCATGCTTGTAATAAGTGGTCCAGCGGAAACATCAACGGTGTACTCACCGCCTAAGCGCTCCTTGGCTTCGTTGGTCCCGCCAATAGACTCTACGGTTGGCACGCCAAGCTGTTGATTTCGATTTAACTCATTGTTTGATGCTGTCATGTTTTTTTTGTTTTAATAACCTTATACATACACTAGCATGATGTATACAAAAAAGCAATAGCGTTATGTGCTATTGCTTTCTGCGTTTTGCTAAGTTGGAGTGTTAGCCAGCGAGGTGGTGCTTGATGCGTTCTACGACATCAGCTATAACTACCTGGGATTTAACTAGGTAGTCGTCCGCTCCGAGTGATTTTGCTCGCTCTTTGTCGCTATCTTGGCTCAATGCTGTAAGCATGACTACCTTAACCTTAGCGGTCTCTGGAGTGTTGCGGAGGATGTCGAGGACATCAAAGCCGCTAACTTTTGGCATCATAACGTCCAATACAATAAGGTCTGGGCGATATTCGAGCGCTCCTGCAAGTGCGTCTTCGCCGTTTGGTACTCGTTTTACATCAAAGCCTTCTGCTTGAAGTCGGGTTTGGTAAACGCTTGCGAGAGCGTCGTCATCTTCTACAAGTAGGATCTTGTATTGTTTTGTCGGGCTTGCGGTAGTTGTTGCTTCTTCCATACTGCTAATGGTAGAGTATTTTGCCGTTTATGGCAACTTTGTCTAGGAGTTATTACCCTGCAAGAGCTTTAATAAATCCGGTAAACATTGGATGTGGTACATTTGGTCGCGATAGGAATTCTGGATGGAACTGACTTGCTACAAAATATGGATGATCAACGCCTTCGATAATCTCTACTAGTTCGTTACTTGGTGACTTACCAACAGCTTTGATCCCCCATGTCTCATACTGACCGACGTAAGCATTATTTGCTTCGTAGCGGTGGCGGTGGCGCTCGGTAATCTTCTGAGTACCATAAAGCTTCGCAGCCTTACTTCCCTTTTGAAGTACGCAAGGATAATCTCCTAGTCGCATTGTCCCGCCGGTGTTCTCTTTGCCAGTCTGATCGACCATCGTATGGATAACGAGGTTGCTTGATTGAGGATTAAACTCTGCAGAGTTAGCGTCGCTAATGCCTGCGTTTCGAGCCGCAGCAATAACACCAACTTGCATACCCAGACACAACCCAAGGTAAGGCATTTTTGTAGTTAGGGCATGTTGGGCGGCGATAATCTTACCCTCTACGCCTCGCGACCCGAATCCGCCTGGAACAACTATGCCATCAAGACCTTTAAGGTGCTTCTTGATGTCTTTGTCATCCCCGAGCTTTTCTGCGTGAACCCATTTGATCGCGATACCAACGCCTTGAGCCCATGCTGCCGCTTTGAGTGCCTCAAAGACCGACATATAGGTGTCCTGATTGTCCATATACTTGGCGACGACTCCGACGGTGACAGTCTTCTTTGGAGTGGCAAGTATCGATTTAACCATTTTCTCCCACTCAGCTAGTTGCGGCTTTTTCGCCGGTAATTTAAGACGGTCGACGATATATTCGCCGATACCTTGATTCTCGAGTGTAAGTGGCACTTCATATACTGTTCGGGCATTAGGCAAAATAGCTATTCCAGCTTCTGGCACACCACAAAAGGCACTCAATTTTGCTTTTGTTGATCCATTTGTTGGAACTTCACTACGTGCAACCAGTACATTCGGAATAATCCCTAAGCTTCTTAGATCACGTGTTGCATTCTGTGCAGGCTTGGTTTTAATTTCTTTACTTGTCGATAGATACGGAAGATATACCACATGGACATACAAGCAGTTCTCGTATCCAACGACTGCGCCAAGTTCTCGAATAGCCTCGAAGAATGCAGGACTTTCGTAGTCGCCCACGGTACCACCAATTTCAACAATATGAACATCGAACCCACGCGCAGCAGTTACAACCGCCTGCATAATGGCATTAGTAAAGTGTGGTATCACCTGAACAGTTTGACCGAGGAATTTACCGGCACGCTCATCGTCAATCAACCCTCTGAGGATCCTGCCACTCATAACCGAACTGGAGCGAGTAAGTTGAGTATTCAAGAATCGTTCGTAATGTCCTAAATCTAGATCTGTTTCAGCACCATCCTGAGTAACAAAACATTCTCCGTGTTCTGCTGGATTTAATGTCCCGGCGTCGACATTTAGATAGGGGTCTAGCTTCTGCATATTCACCCGAAGCCCGCGAGCTTTTAGAATATTCCCCATTGAGGCGCCGGTTATTCCCTTTCCTAAGCCAGAAATGACTCCGCCTGTAACAAATACATACTTAACAGGTTTTCCCAAAACATACCCCTCATTAATACTATTGATACTATCACGAGGGGCGACTAAAACTAAAGCGGGATACTAAGAACTACAACGTTTTTAGTTTTGATACGGCAGCGTCAAGCTGGGGGTCTTTACCGGCCTTGTAATCATCTACCGTTCGTTCGACTTTCTGATCAGGTGTAATGCCTTCTTTATCGATATTCTTTCCTGCTGGGGTAAACCATCGTGCAATGGTTACCTTTAGTAAGGCGCCATCGCTTAACTGCTCTGGCTGCTGAACGCTGCCTTTTCCAAAGCTCTTCACCCCAAGCAATGTAGCGACTTTGTTATCGCGTAGCGCACCAGCGGTGATCTCACTAGCACTTGCACTACCCTCATCGACGAGCACTACGGTTGGCACACCTAGTAATGTGGCGGTACCTCTAGATTTGTAAGTCTTGATTACCGTTCCGTCGCGACGTTCTGTTAGGATAGTCTTGTCCTGGAGCCAAAGACTCGAGACATCGACAGCAGACTCTAGATAGCCGCCAGGGTTGCCTCGCAAGTCTAAAACTACGCTCTTAACTCCTGAACTCTTAAAACCAGCTGCCGCCTTCTGTGTTAGCCCGGCGGTATCTTCCGAGAAGCGACTTATCTTTATGTAGCCGACATTCCCTTCCAGTGTTTTGCTTTCTACGCTTGGGATATTGATGGTATCGCGAGTAATCTTGAATGTTAGCTCTTCTTCACCTCGAATAATGGTGAGCGTAACTTGCGTAGCCTTGGGGCCTCGGATCTTGTTGCGTGCCTCTTCTACACTGAGGCCTATGGCGCTTTTGCCATCAATCTTTGAAATGATGTCTTTGGGCATTAAGCCAGCTTTAGCGGCAGGCATGTTAGCAATTGGAGCCACGATAATAACAGCGTCCTTATCTTTACCCAATTCGGCGCCAATTCCCTCGAACGAACCACTGAGCTGTTCGTTGAATTCTTTGGCCTCTTTAGCCGACATAAACTCGGTATAAGGATCGCCACTTGCAGCGACTAGACCTTTTTTGAGTCCATCCATAAGCTTATCTACCTCTAGATTGCCGTCATACTTAGCGCGAAGTTCATCGTATACCGACTCTACGCTGGTGTAGTCTAGATTTGCCGGAAGATTCTTCTGACTATCGAATTTGGTCGTAACAGGCGAGAAATTGCCTTTACCGGCCTGCACTCCCGCAACAAAGATCAGGCCAGACAATAATACGGCTGCTGATACTTTTTGGAATGAAAGTCCCTTGTTCTGGCCATTAGAAAATAGTTCAATACGCTTTTTAGACACACGCCCTCCAGGCTTTTACTTGTAGATCTATTGTACCTTATGCTTATTAGAAGTGGATGAACTTCATGCCAAGACTTGTGTATTTTGATACGCTCATCTCATACATACGATATGCACCATCACCGCCAAGATTGTAATCGCTAACAACAATTGAACCGTCACTATTTACCGACTCAATGAATCTAACGTGGCCATAAGTACCAGTAGTTATGCCAACTACTACTCCCCCGCTTGGATTGCCATTAACTTCGGCAGATGTACGATCATCCCAGTACTTGGCGTGACCTAGGCCGGAAAGTCCAGCGGGTGTATAGCCCTTAACTTGTGCTACACGGAATGCAGCCCAGCTAGTACAGTTACGGTAGCCGTAGGCCCACTCATCATATAAGTTTCGTGGACTGCTAGCACTTGGGTATCCCCAATCATACTCACGACATGGAGGATCGGCCGATCCGGGCCACAAACAAACGGCATTACCATACTTATAGCCGCCGCCACCTGCCACTCCCTTTGGGATTGAGCCTCCGAGGGCCCGCATGTTCTCTTCTACTTGCTTGCGGTTTAACTCTGATACGCGTGCACTATTATCCTTAATCTGAGCAGTCAGGGCGTTCTGCTGGTCCTGGTTGAGTGACAGAAGTCTATTCTGCTCTGATTTTTGCGAAGCGACCTGGTCTTTAGCCTTTTCCTGATCTTTCAAAAATCTTTCGACTTCTTCTTTTTGGCCACGTAACTGGAATTTGAGTTCAGTTATCTTCTCTAGTGTTGTCTTGATCTTATCTTGGACGGAGTTACGATACTGCTGTTTATCTACGAATTCGCTTAAATCCTTGCTAGAGGCCAACATTTCGAGTGTAGATATCTTACCTTCTAGGTATGATGCTTTTATGTTCTCGCCTAAAACATTCTTTTGTCGTGCCAGCTCTGCCTCAGCCTCATTGATTTGACCCTGGATAACTTCGATCCTAGTCTGGCTTTCGGCGATTTGTGATTCAAGGAGTGATATCTGCGCCTGAAGCTCAGCCACCGCTTCGCTAATAGAAGAAGCCTCTACTCCAAGAATATTCTTGGCTTTTTCTTGATCCTTAATTGCTTTTTCGAGCTGCTGTTTTTCTTGTATCTCTGTTTGGGTAAGTGCCCTGACTAAAGGCATGCCAATAAGAGTAGCGCCAAACACTAAACTAAACAGAAGGAAGGCAATTCGCTTGCTGCCCGGTAACGTCTTAGTTTTTAGTGTTTTTATTTTTAGCATTTGTATATTCATAATATCATACCCCGCTAGTGCTTGCAATAAGTAGGTTTTATTGCTTTATTTGCTAGTTTTAAACTTTAAGTACCGTCGAGTTGCAATCAGTGACGACACCGCACCAATTAGCATTCCGACCCCAAGCTGAAGACCTAAAAACATCCAGAACCGGTCGGTAAAGTACTTATTTGAAAAACTAATATCAAGCAGACCCAGGCTACTTGCCTCGAATGTACTGGCCGAGATACTAAATAGACTTCGAATAATTAGCAATGACACTATTCCCGATACCACTCCATACATAACACTCTCTACAATAAAGGGACCCCTAATAAAGTTAGTACTTGCACCAAGTAGCCGCATAATTGTTAGTTCGTCACGCCGATTAAATATAGCCATTTGTATAGTGTTAAAGATAATCAGCATTGAAATAATAGCAAACGTTATGACACCCACCACACCGACCCTTCGGAAGAGACTGGTGGCGCTAGCAATCTTATCTATGGCTTTTTTCCTGTCTCCCGAATACGATGTCTTGTCGGATTGAAGTGCCTTTATGTCTTCTTTCTCAAGAAACACCTTTATTGACTCGATCTTGTTTGGATCACGCGGTTTGATCTGTAAACTTGCAGGTAATGGATTATCTGTTTGGGTTACGGCCTGAAGTAGATCTGGATTATCGGCGTTCTGTTTTTTATATAATTCGAGGGCTTCTTCTTTAGTAACAAATCCAACTGATTTAACGTTTTCCAGATTCTTGATTTTATCAACGAGCTGATCGCGTTGCTTAGCTGTGACCGTATCCTTAAGATATACCGAAATATCTATACGGTCGGTTATCGACTGGACGGTGTTGGAAAAGGTTGCATTAGCAATAATAGAAAAAAGGATGATAGTGAGAGTTATGACCATAACAGCAATTGCTGCCATACCCAGCCAAGCGTTACGTACAAAGTTGAGCGCCCCTGTTTTAAAGATCCGCTGCCCCATTATTATGCTGCGACGTGCGTTCACTGACGATACTCCGCATTTGCACGGTCACTGACGATACCACCGTCTTGTATGGTGATGACCCGGCGTTTGAGTTTGTTTACAATCTCTTGATTATGGGTAGTCAGAATAACTGTAGTTCCGAAACGATTAATTTTCTCTAGGACCCGAATAACATCCCAGGCGTGTTTAGGGTCGAGGTTACCTGTTGGCTCATCGGCAATAAGAATTCGTGGTTGACGGACAATGGCTCGAGCTATTGCTACGCGTTGGCGTTCACCACCGGATAGTTCACGTGGCATACGCTTTTCCTTGCCTTTTAGGCCAACGATGTCCAATACCCGTGGAACGGTGTGGTTTATTTCTTTGTTACCCATTCCAACAATTTCTAAGGCAAAGGCTACGTTCTCGAATACTGTCTTGTTGGGCAGTAGCTTGAAATCCTGAAAGACAACCCCGATTTTTCGGCGCAACAATGGGATCTCACGGTCTTTAAGGGTCTCATAGTCAATGCCGCCTACTATTATCTTTCCACTGGTCGGTTTTTCTTCTCTGGTAAGCAGTTTTAGAAGTGTTGATTTACCAGCGCCACTCGGGCCGACGATAATAACGAACTCTTTTGGTTCAACGTGTAAACTGATCCGCTCTAACGCTGGACCATTATGACTATACTTTTTTGTTACCCTATCGAGAAGAATCATGTTTACTCATTATAGCAAATAGCTAACGCTTTGACAGTAAACGGTTCAATAATGTACAAATATGTATTTTTATGCTATAATTAGCTTTATGTTACACCGTGATTTTGGATCTGAGATTGAGTATAACCAGGGTAATCCTGCCCTCACTGAAGTGGCAGGCATTGAGCTACCACTAGTTGGGTCTCTCGCTATCCGATTACAGGGCGGCTTTGTAACCCGCTGTGTCTTAACGAGTCCATCCTTGGGCGAAGCTATACCAGTACTTTATGCTGATGATGACCTGACGGACCCGAAACTAACTGCCACACATATCATGTCACCGGTTGGACCCGACAATGACGGTTTTGGCGGCAACCACGGTTTCCCTCGATTCGCCAACTACCATGCTTTTGCAAAATGGGTCGATAAAGACTCCGGAGCAGTTACCCTGCCCCTGCAAGCCAAACGCTCCGATATGGGGCTTGGATTAAGCAAGAAGTTTAGCCTGGTAGCAAATAAACTGGTAAGCACTACTGTTCTGCGCAATAACGGTGAAGATCCTGAAGAAACTAGTCTTGGAGAGCACAACTACTTTACGCTAAAAGATGCGAATCCTACTGGCATGACGGTTAACGGGAAGAGTCTAGATGTCATCCTGGGTGCCGGAGCGACCGATAAGATAATGAGTGGCAATGCACAGTACTGGCCATCGTTTCCAGGGATTGCTCGTATAGCCTTTCCTGCTGGCTATGGAGTTGATTTGAGCGCCGTAGCATTACGTAACGGCGCAGCCTCTGAAGATAACGTAGGAATGCTTTTCTGGCATAAAGCAGGCAGTCCATCTATTTGTTTTGAACCAACGGTAGGATTCGATATGCCGGACAGAAACAAGGGCGCCGTTATCCCCGGCTACTCAGCACTTGGACTCAAGACCGAGATCGAACTGCTCTAGCTGATTGTATGTTCTAGATAGGCGTTGATGAGTGGCTCTAGATTGCCATCCAGCACGGCATCGGGGTCGCTTGTTTCATATCGAGATCGCAAGTCTTTTACCTGCTTATACGGATGGAGCACGTAGCTTCGAATCTGATTACCCCACTCTGCCGACTGATTAGGTCCTTTAAGATCACTGAGGTGCTCTTTGTGCTGTTCTAACTGCAGAGCTGCTAATCGTGACCTCAAGATAGTCATGGCAGTTTCTTTATTCTGTAGTTGTGAGCGCTCATTCTGGATAGCTACTACTACGCCACTTGGAATATGGGTTATGCGTACCGCTGAATCGGTTGTGTTAACGCTCTGGCCACCATGCCCACCGGCACGGTAGACATCAATCTTTAGCTCTGCTGGATCGATCTGAAGTTCGTCTGGTCGATCAATCTTAGGCATCACCTCCACTTTAGCAAAACTAGTCTGGCGAAGATTATCAGAGTTAAAAGGACTCAATCTGACCAGGCGGTGAACGCCTACCTCTGATGCTAAACGACCATATGCAAATGGACCACTTATCTCTATAGTTGCGCGCTTGAGTCCAGCTTCCTCGCCTGCAGATTCTTCAATCAAACTAACGCTCAGGTTCTGCTGCTCGGCCCATCGGGTGTACATACGGAGAAGCATTGCAGTCCAGTCTTGAGCATCCGTTCCGCCAGCACCGGCCGAAAGAGTTAGAACAGCATCATGGTCATCATACTTGCCATTAAATCGGAGATCTTTCTTGAGCTTTTCGAAGGCTGATTCTACAGCATGTAATTGTTTAACGAGGTCCTCCTTGATTGAAACGTCGTTCATTCCGATAAGTTCCTGCAGTTCCGATAGCTCCGTTCCGAGCGACTGCCATGGTTCTGTTCGAGCTTTTAGCGCGGACTGTTGCTTCATAGCCGCTTGGGCAGTTAAATTGTCACTCCAAAAGTCAGCAGCTTTTGTTTTGCCTTCAATGATATCCAATTCATCGATTAAATCATCTAGTTTAAGCTTCTTAATTGCCTTTTGGTATTGCTCTTTAAGGCTTGCTAATTGCTTAGCGATGTCGTCCATACAGCTATATTAACTACGTTCCCAGAGGGGTGCAACTTGCTTGTGAAGATCATCGAGAAATGTATCGGCTGCGTTTCCAAGCACACCAAGTCCCCAGACTTTATCGGCAAACATCACGCGGCTAACATCAATAATCCCTTCACGGGTAATGGCGTCAATGCGTTCAGGTATTTTGTAGTAGTCTTCGATAACATCATCGAAGAAGTATCGGAAGCTATATCCACTGGCAGTTCCGCCAACGGTCTGGCCGCTGCGCTGATATCTTCCAAGGGCGTATTGTTTAGCGGATTCGATATCTTCAGCAGAAATTTGGCCGTCGAAAACCTCATGAAGTTCTTTGGTGATAATTCCAAACAATGCCGTGGCATTTGCAGGCATAACTTGGGCACCGAACCACCAGTTTGCACTACTCTTTGTCTGCCCCATTCCAGAACTCATATTGTAAACCAAGCCACGTTCACGTGCCGTACCGAAGATTCGAGAATACAATGTCTCGGTAAGCATGGTATTGATAAGGCTCAAGTTATCGGATTCTGGGTCGCTTAGACGGTGCTTGGCGAATGTGTCGAGGTAAAAATATAGATTATCAACGCTATCGTTATGTAGATACAAGGGAGTGCCGATACTCTTTGGTTGTTCTTGAGGCAAAGCGGTTCTACCCTTGCCCTTAGGAAGCTCGATTGAACCGAAGAGCTGTTCCACGGCTTTTCGCCTTGTTGCATTTAGATTTCCAGCAATAACAAAGCGCATATTACTGCTAGTATGAGTCGTCTGGTAGTGGCTAGTTACATCATCAATTGTGACGTTATCCATCAAGCGCACTCGTTCTTGATCCGTTAAGACAAAGAACCCGTATTTCTCGCGTAGCGCTAAACTAAGATGCCGGAAGTGGTTGTTCGATCGAGCGGTAAGTTCTTCTCGGACATTGCCGAATTCTGCGTCGAACTCTTCTGTCAAGAATAGTGGTTTCGTTATTGATGTCAGGAGAAGTCCAAGTACTCGATCCCACTCAAAGTCGGCACATTCTGCTTCGTATATAACATCATAGCTACCAGTCGAAGCATTAAAGTATGCTCCGTTCTTCTCGAATTCGGCTTGGAAAGCACGCGCCTTGGGAACCAACTGGTTTGCACCAAGCATCATATGCTCCATTAGGTGAGCTGTTTCCCACTTCTTCTTTTCTACCAAGTAGTCTCCGGCTCGGAAGTTAACCTCATAGCTCATTACACTAGCATCTGGCACATGAATTAATAAGCCTTCGGCTCCATTTGCAAGTTTTACCTGATGGACGGTGTGTTTCAAATTACTTTTTGCCTTTTTTGCGTCGTTTTCGCTCAGCCTTACGAGCTTTCTTGCGCTGATCGGTTGATGTAACTTTTTTGGATCCGCCCTTTTGTTGGCCGGCGGCTACAAAGTCCTCTTCGTTAAATTCGTCGACCTGAATAATCTTGTCGGCGTTATCCACTGACTGCCGTGCTGCCAAGGTGAGTTGTGTTTCGACGGGCTTGTCTGACTCGTCACTAGGTTCGGCATTAAAAACGGCACGCATAACATCGTGGCGAAGATCATTCTGCATTTCTTCGAACATATGTTGTCCCTGGCGACGATACTCCACTAGCGGGTCTCGCTGTCCAACACTAATCCAGTGAATACCTTCACGCAAGTGATCCATATTCTCTAGGTGCTGCATCCATAAGTTGTCGAGCAGCTGGAGATAGATGTCTCGCTCAACCTTGCGCATTACTTCTGTAGTGAACATCTCTTCTCGCTCTTTATACAACTGATTAGCTTGCTCTAATAGCGCAGCTTCGAACTTTTCTGCAGGTGCGTCAAAGAGTTCGTCTAAAACTTTCTCACTGAAAGGAAATACTTCACGGAGTAATGTTTCGTAATGCTCGGTCGTCGCCAAATCTGATTTTGCTAAGACTTTAACTTCTTCCTCTATAAATAACTTGATACGCTTACTGATATCCGGCTGATTAAGGATTTCTCGGCGCATGGTGTAGGTAGCTCGTCGATGGCGGTTCATGACGTCATCGTACTGTACAACGTTCTTACGTTGATCAAAGTTATGACCTTCGACCTTCTCCTGGGCACCCTCAAGGCTCTTACTAATAATCCGGTTTTCGATTGGGGTGTTGTCGTCTACTTTCAATCGCTCCATAACACTAGCGATTCTTTCGCCACCGAATATGCGCATCAGATCATCTTCGGTACTAACAAAGAATTGAGTCACACCAGGATCACCCTGACGTCCAGAACGTCCTCGAAGTTGATTATCGATACGTCGTGACTCGTGTCGCTCGGAACCGAGCACGAATAGTCCACCGAGCTTTTTAGTCTCATCATCCAACACGATGTCCGTACCACGACCGGCAATGTTAGTAGCCAGTGTTACGCCACCACTTTGTCCAGCCTTAGCGACGATAGCAGCTTCTTTCTCGTTATTCTTGGCGTTAAGAATCTGGTGAGGCACACCCTCTTTTTTAAGAAGTCGAGACAGTTCTTCGTTCTTTTCAATCGATACGGTACCGATGAGGACTGGTTGGCCTTTTTGATGAAGCATCTTAACTTCTTTAGCTATGGCCTTAAATTTGCCAGACTCGGTCTTGTAGATGCGGTCAGGGCGATCTTCTCGAGCTAACGGCATATTGGACGGGATCTGAAGTACATCCAATTTATAGATCTGGTGGAATTCTTCACTTTCGGTCTCGGCTGTACCTGTCATACCGGACAACTTTTCGTACAGACGGAAGTAGTTCTGGAAACTGATTGTCGCCAGCGTCATAGACTCTTCCTGTACTTCCACACCTTCTTTTGCTTCGATAGCCTGGTGAAGTCCTTCGTTATAGCGACGTCCCTTGAGTAATCGCCCGGTGAACTCATCAACAATAACCACTTCGCCGTCACTGCTGACAACATAGTCTTTGTCACGTTTGAATAATGCTTGCGCTTTAAGCGCTTGATCTAAGTGGTAGATATTACGGATATTATCGCTAGCGTATAGCCGATCAATGCCTAGCAACTTCTCTACAAATTCAACACCTTCGTCAGTAAGCACGGCTGCTTTTCGTTTTTCGTCGATTTCGAAGTGCTTTTCTGCAACAAGCTGTCGAGCTACTTTTGCGAACTGTGAGTATGCCGATCCGCTCGTAGCAGCGGGCGCAGAAATAATCAGCGGCGTACGAGCTTCGTCAATGAGGATGGAGTCTACTTCGTCAACGATTGCAAAGTGCAAATCACGTTGTCGCAACTGATCAAGCTCCCGAACCATGTTGTCGCGGAGGTAATCAAAACCGAATTCGTTATTTGTGCCATAGGTTACATCAGCTGCGTAAGCATCCTGTCTGGTGCACGGACGAAGGTTTCGGAAGCGCTTATCTTCGTGATCTTTATTTATAAATTCGGGATCATAAATGTATGACTCATCGGCGATGATAACACCAGTAGAAAGGCCTAGGAAGTGAAAGACTTGTCCATTCCAACCTGCATCACGCTGAGCAAGATAGTCGTTAACCGTAACAACGTGGACACCCTTTCCTGTCAGGCCATTAAGGTAAACAGGTGCAGTCGCAGTAAGTGTTTTACCTTCTCCCGTTTTCATTTCGGTAACGTTACCTTCGTGAAGAGCCATTCCACCAATCAACTGAACATCGAAGTGTCGTTGTCCAAGTGTTCGAGTTGCTGCTTCACGCACCACCGCAAAGGCATCGGGAAGAATCTTATCAAGCGACTCTTTTTGGAGTCGTTGCTTTAGAATTGCAGTCTGTTCCTGCAGTTTCTTATCTGACAACTTCTTATATTTATCTCCAAGTGCATTGATGTCTTTGACACGCTTTGCCATCCGTTTAACGGTTTTTGCCTGGGGATCACCCAATATCTTCTTAAACACCTTCTTCATGTGCTAATGGTCCTCCGGTCTAGTCTCGGTCATTTGTTGAATATCACCATTTATTGTAGCGCAACTACAGATAAAAGGCATGGTAATTTTTACGTTACTGCATTCGGGCAGATGAACGTTTGAACTTTGACAGAATACGCTGGTGAAGCCGGCCTGTACCATGGGTCTGTTTGTATTTTTTAATCTGGTTTTTAAGCTTCTCTTCTACTACGTCAATTGCAGCAAACATATTGACTGTCGTTTCTTTGACCGTGATGGTTTCTTGAGGCAGGTGTAGTATGACCTCACAGGTACATTCCACTCGAGCTTTGATTTTTTGCTCTTTCAGTTTGACCTCAACATGTGCTGACTCTTTTGAATGAGCAGGCATGTATTGATCAAGTTTTCCGATTTTACGAGTAATATACTTTCGAAGATCGTCTGTAACTTCGGTATGAACGCCATTAACCTCTAGTTTCTTGATCATGCATCATCCTTTCATGTAACTTTTAAGAACATCGGGGATACGGTTTGTCCCGTCGGCATTTTGATAGTTTTCAAGTACCGCCTTAATGATCCGTCCCAATGCAAATGCAGTGGCATCATTGGTGTGCACGAGTTCAACGCTTGCATCAGCCCGACGGATTCGAGTTTTGAGTCGGCGCGCCTGATAGTCGGTCATGTAATCTGCAGTATGAGTTTCTCGATATGCTCCCTGCGCCGGCATCCATACATTGATATCAACTCCTGTGGCATTAGGTCGGCCTATGTCTGCCGTGCACTTGCGGATCAACTGATATGGTAGCTCTAGTGCCGCTACTAAGTATTCCTGGATTGCAACCAGAAGTTTGTGTTCATCAAGGCCCGTTTCTGGCGTGCTAAAAACTTCCATTTCCAGTTTATCGAACTGATGCATGCGAAATAGCCCCTCAGTGTCCTTGCCATATGTTCCGGCTTCCCTTCGAAAACTCGTGGAGTATCCAAGGTAGCGTATTGGTAGACTTTTTTCATCGATTATCTCGTTCATGTACATGGTGCAGAGACTGTGTTCTGCGCTAGCATTCATCCAAAGTTCGTCGTCAGCCAGCTTATACGTCACCTCTTCGGCATCAAGACGAGCCGAGGCTTCGTAAGGCACTGTGGCAACCATGGCAGGTGGGATGACCGGGGTAAACGCTTTTGGTACTACATTAAGATTATTTTCTTTAATAAGTTTGGCAAGCAATGTTTCATCGCTTAGCGTGTCTAGAACAAATTGGATGATTGCAAATTGCAATCGAACAACATCACCCTTTATATACGCAAACCGAGCACCTGCCACTTTAGCAGCACGCTCCTTATCAATTGTGTCATTTTTGAGTCCAAGCTCTCCATCGTTGAGTGGTTTAAAGTCAAACTCAGGAATCTTTCCGACAGTCTTAACAACGACATTCTCATCCTCAGAGGCCCCGACCGGTACATCATCAAGTGGCATATTAGGAATTGCCTTGAGCATCTGAACTACATCTAGTTCAAGTGGAGCTAGCTTGTGCTCAAGCAATGTGACTCTTTCCTTGAGATCCTTGCCTCTCTCTATTTGCTCGTCTGTCGGCTTGCCAGCGCTCAAACTTGAACTATGAGCATTTCGCTCTGCGCGTGCATCTTCTAGCTCCACTAAAACATTTCGACGGTCTTCGTCTACTTTCAATAGCTCGCTAATGTCAATGACATAGCCTTTTTGGGCGGACTTTTCTTGGACTAGTTCGGGATTATCTCGGATAAATTGGATGTCTAACATACAGTTAGTATACCGTAAGTCCGTTACAATTTCTTCTTAGAGATGTGCTGCAAAGTTAACTCTGTTCGACGGCGAGCATAGGTACAGTAATCACAGTCGCCGCCCATGGCTGCCTGTCCAACAGCTGGCATGTCACCTTCTATGCATTCTTTCATGGCCAACAACGTCTTCTCGACCCATGCATCGTTACCGTGATGAGGAAAAACATTTGTTCGAAATTCCACCACATCATTAAAGCCGTCTTTACTAGCATCACCATTGGCATATACAAAATAGCCGGTGTCGCTGACTTTATGACCATTGGCTCGAAGCAACCATTGGTATGTTTCCATCTGGCGTCGATAGCTATCTTGCCAACCTCCAACAGGACCAAGACTGGTGATTTCCTTGTCTTTTGCGGTAGCTTTGTAGTCTACAACGATCAATTCCCCGTCATCATTTACCCAGACATCATCAACCGCCCCAAAGACATGAAGATTAGTGGGCTGATGCACGGTAAAGACGCCAACAAAATTCTCTCGCCAGGTGTCCATGTCTGGATGAACAAAAGGTTTAGCCGCTATGTTGAATTTTATCTGCAAAGGATGCTGCGTACCTGCGGCACGATGAACATCAAATTCTTTTTTGAACAACTCGTCGATTGCTTTATTGATGTTGAATGGTGGAGTGTTTGGGCGAGTAATTTTATGGCGAACGTCTAGCCAGAAGCAACGCGGACATTGCGTAAACAATTCTATCTTACTTCGGCTAACCTTAAACGGGGCTGTTTGCCCAGGCGAATACGGCTGACTTCGTTCCCTCCAATAATTCATCTGCTTATTGTAACAGCTCTAGTTGGTGAAGCTTCGGATAATAGCTCGGTATAGTCGCGGGTGTTTGCGTTCCAAATATTCTAAAACCAATACTACTGAGAATGGTATGGCAAATGATATGACGACCCCCAAAAGTCGTATCCAGTCGGTTATACCATGTAGCTCTACAAATTCCGATCCTGGCTCTGTTGCCAGCATCCAAGAAAATGAAATGAATAGGCCAATAAAGATACAAATTATCCAAGCAAGTCGAACCATATGGCCGCCGATCTTTGCAGTTTGCTCAGGGATTATATCCATCATCCGAGAATCAATAACTTCCTGATGTCCTTTATCCTTCCATGACTTTAACCTGTGATCAATCTCGGCAAGTAGTACCTGTGCTGCGTCGAGTATTGCCTGTTCTGCTTTTGGCTTCTTAAATACTCTTTTTTGACTGATTAGCCTAAGATGCTGTCCTCTTATCTCTACATCGTAGTGCCTAGATGAATCAATGAGTGTTTGCATTACATCGGGTGAGATAATACTAAGTGCCAACTGCTTTGAGCCGTCAGCTGCATACAACTGGAAATACTTATCAAAGTTTCCTTCTAAAGAAACTTTATATTTTTTGGGGAAATAGAACCGCGGCCCAGACATTCTTGAGTCTGCATGACTATCGAGGTATATATGTGGAAGGTGCTTATCAAGTGTAATATCGATACCTCGAAACTTGATCATCCGACCGGTTTTAACCACTACCTCCGATTCAATGTCATCGCCAAACTTGTAGTCATAGACTTTCTTACCGATATATAGCCTGCCGCTCTTTACGCGAGTCTGCATGAACCACCACAAACAGTAAAGTGCACCGAGTGTTAATAGGGTATTGATAATGTTCTGTGAGTTCAAGACATAACCTTCATGACCGAAGCGATGCTTGCCGTCTCGGCCCTTAGCGTAAAGTCATGAAGAGCTAAATGTTTTATGTCGTGTTGGATAAATAGTTGTTTCTCGGCATCACTCCAGCCGCCCTCTGGTCCAATCAGCAAGCCGATCTTTTGATCTGATGCCAATGCCGACTCACTACCTTGTTCACAGATGTAGAGCGTTATATCTTGGCCATATTGTTCTATCGCCTTCGACACATGCATAGCATCGCGCACCTTTGGGATATCACTTCGTTCACATTGTTCAGATGCCTCGATCACAATCTTTTGGGCTCTTTCTAAATTAAAGCCGGTTTTTTCTGAACGGTCAGCAATCAGTGGAATAAAGTGGCTGACCCCAAGTTCTGTGCACTTTTGCAGAACCCAGTCGTTCTTATCTTTCTTGAGCAGAGACCAAAATAAATAGATGTTCTTGGTAGGTAGTTTCCTTGTATATTCAGTAATCAGCTCCAGGTGAGCTTCCCCTGGGTTCATCTCTGTGATCTTATATAGGCGATCCTGTGTTTTACCGTCGAACAAGACCAGCTCCTGCCCCGCCCTAAACCGCAGCACCTTTGTCCACTGATGCAGTGTCTGCTCATCCTTAAACCAAAAATCACGATCAAGATTGATATCGGGCGTATAAAATCGATGGATCTTCATTAACTATCCGATACGCTATGCGACTCTGCCCAATAGTAGCTAAAAATACCGCCGAATATAAGGATGGTACAGAACCACGAGATTAACTGCTGGGCCATTGTGTCGCTACCGTCAACAAACTGAAACAGTGCAAATATCGTGTGGACGAGCAGCACTATGAAACACAATCCTTGCGTAGTCTGCACCAGGTGAACTCTTGCGGCCACCCGCTTCACGTCAGGATCCTTTGCTTCTACACGACGGATTCGAGCAAACAAGATCAAGAATAGTGGAAGTGTTACCATCAAGGCCGTTAACGGAAACTTAACCACGTCAGCATCGGTAGTGAATAGAAAGGCGTTAAATATCCAGAAAGTGGCAAATGCTGCCACCCAAAGATTCAAAAACATGATGTTGTATTCAAATACTTTGGCTTTCAAACCCTGCTCTCTGCTATCCAAAAGATCAGAAGAGTTGCGAGTCTGCGTACTTTTTGACTTACCGTTAGTTGGCGGTTTTGGAACCTCCAAGTCACCAAGAGCTTCATTTATGTCGCTATCCGGCCAACCTTGGGCACTCAGTTTTTGTAGAATATCCTCATCGGATAGTTTTGCGCCTCTTGCCTTCTGAACAAATGAATCTAAATCTGAGTTTGCCATTATGAGCTCCTTATCTCTTTACTATAACGCATTCTTCTTTAGTTTAAGCACTACAAGTGATTCAATATGTGGCGTCCGTGGGAAAAAGTTATAGCCCTCAATCAACGATATATCATAAACTTCAGCCAGGTGCGCGACATCCCTTGCCTGAGTAGATGGATTGCACGAAAGATAACAGATTAGAACCGGTTTTTTATCTAATATGTGGTCGACCACACTATGGTGCAGTCCGCTGCGAGGAGGATCAACGATTAGGCAGGTATCGGATTGTATGTAGCTTAAAGCCTCTTCCGAGCTGGCGTGAACCACCTCTATGCTGCGTCCCTCGGTGTTATGCTTTGCCATGGCGATATTTGCCGGGTCCAACTCTATCAAGGCTTTGGTGCCTGATATTGGTATACCAATGGAACCGACACCGGCATACATATCGATAATGTTTTTACTACCCGCCACCTGCTTGTCGATCTGCTTTAAGGCCATTTCAAAGACGGGTATATTTACCTGGAAGAACCCTGATACATCATATTGCATTGATGTGCCAAGTAACTCATCACTAAGTCTGGTATCACCAATAGCATAGATCAACTTGGTAGGTACCGAGGCTGGGCTCTTAGGATTTGAGTGATACACCTTCATGCCTTGTACGCCTTCTGGAATATCAATCTTTGGGAAAGATTTTGGCTTTACATACAACGCTACTGTAACGCTCCCCTGTTGGTCACATCGCAAAACAAGTGATTTTAAGTCACTCGCGCGAACACCTATTTTGTTCAATTCGGCAAGAATATTGCCTGCAGCCGTATTGATGGCTGGAAGCGCCAAAGCACTTCCTGTAACAATCTGTTTTTGATGAGTTCCTCGGTTATAAAATGCAAAGTGTAAGCCGTCGTCGTCTCCATAGAAGGAAAATTCAATCTTATTTCGGTAGGCAAAGGGCTTATCGTCGGATCGCATAGTAATATCGCCGACCGTAACACCTTCCCGCCTAAATGCATCGGCAAGAATTTGCGTTTTATACATGTTCTCGGCTTGAAGTTCGATAATTTGCCACGGCGATGTCGCCAGGTATATGCTTTCTTCCGGCTCGATACGATACTTGGAGGCAATTATAATATCCTCTGCTACAGCCTCGGCAAAGTCTTTCTTGCTGCGGGTTATACGAGCCTTCACTTTCTCACCAGGCAATGAGTTCCAGACAAAAACCTTGCGTCCATCATCCAATACGCCGAGTCCTTGTCCGCCATGAACAAGCTTATCAATTACAGCCTCTTCGTAAACAATTTTTTTCTTTGTCATTAAGATCGATTACGGACGCAGAGCACCAAAGAACACTTGCCACGCCAATGCCGACTTGGCGACTAAGCTTAGAATCATATATACGCGCTCACCGTAAAGGTAGTCCGCCCACTTACCCTTCTTGGTGTATTGCAGATACATGTTGAGTGCAAAACTGTTAAAGAATACGAAGATGCTGGCATAGATAAAGTAAACGAATGTCGGAACGCCTTCTACTCCGTAGACTTCTGCTCCAATAAAGTAAGCCGCCAAAACAATCCACGGAACAATGCCTGCGATACAGCCGATCCAATATGGAAGCCAGTTAATTTTCTTGGCACCTGAGTTTTGAAGCTCCATCACCAGTCCTGTCAGGTTCATCACCAGAGTAAGAGCAAAGATCATGAGTAAGCTTGAGAAGTCATAGACTCCGCTCAGAAGTGCTATTGCGATCATCATGGTGCTGGCGCTAAATCCATACTCAATCCATCGAAGCTTATTTATTCCCTTCTTCAGGTTAGACTCATATGTTTTTCGGTATCTAGTTGCAATAATAACGTGGGCCAATGCCGACATGAACAGGAACGCGGCCACTAAATAGGCGATATTAACACTAAATAAGGTGTGTTGAGCAGATGCCAATACAGGCTTGCCTGCTACCTTAGAGGCAATACTGTCGATCGTCAGGAATGACGTAGTTATTGGCCAAGTAATACCCTTGGCAAGCACCAATATTATGACGCCTTGTACGAAGTGCAAAACAGCCAGGTTGCGATTCCATTTATGCAGATTCTCGATCTTGATATTTTGTTTTCTATTGAAGAATTGTAGTAATTTCATACTTGTTAGTGTAGCACATCAAGCCCCTGTTGGTCGCTGTTGAGGTGGTATACTACTTATAGTAATGAAGTCTTCAATAAAAATTCCAAAACGACATATTTTACAGAATAAAAACATTTCTCGGCCGAAACGTTCCAAAAAATCTAAGGCTTTAATTGGCATCCTGCTAACGATCAGTCTCGTCAGTATTGTTTTGCTCAGCCTACCCTATATTCCGCGCATCACGTTTTTAATTAAGAAACCAAAGATCAATCCTGCTGCTTATCAGGAAGCCGCAAAGTCGACAAAAGCAGGCACTCCGGTCAAGGTGGACCCACAGAAACCAGGAAACAGATTAGTACTCCCTGATATTGGAGTGGACACCCAAGTAATTGAAGGTAAGAATCTTAATGTTATCGGCAAGAACCAAGGCGTCTGGAGAGAGTCCCGAACTATCACGCCAGAAATAGACGGTAACTTAGTTATTGCTGGGCATCGCTTCTTATATACCGCCACTAACGGTGGCTGGTTTTATAATCTTCCTGAGCTGAAGGTTGGACAGACTATTTATGTACGATGGAATGATAAGGTCTATCCGTATGAGGTTTACCGCACACGATCCGTTCTTCCAACGCAGGTTGATATACGTGATGCCGAACCGGGTGTTCCGCGAAAACTAACTATGTACACCTGCTACCCATTAGGCAGTACTTCTAAACGATTCGTTATAGAAGCAAAACAGATCAATTAACTACTTTATGCGGCTAGTAAATTTTGCCCTGAGCTTAACGAGTTTTGGATTGATAATAACTTGGCAATAGCCCTGTTCGGGGTGTTTCTGAAAGTAGTTCTGATGTTCATCTTCAGCGTCAAAGAAATCACCAAGCTTAGCAACTTCTGTTACTACCGGATCATCCCAAAGTTTTGAGACTTTAGTAATTGATTCTTTAATAACAGCCTTCTGTTTGTCGTCGGTATAGAGAATTATTGACCGATACTCTGTACCTTTATCATATCCCTGGTAGTTTAGAGTCGTTGGGTTGTGCATTGCCCAGAAAATATCCAATACATCATCTAGGGATATGACGCTTGGATCAAAAATAACTTTCACTACCTCAGCATGACCCGTGTCGCCTTCTGCAACTGAGTAGTATGTGGGATTGGTGGTGTGACCTCCAGCATACCCAGAAACAACGTCTTTAACCCCTTGAATAAGCCGGTAGCCGGCGTCCAAACACCAAAAGCAACCACCGCCAAGAACGATCGTTTCTGTCATGGCTATTCCGATACAGTTACGTCTTTCCAGAAAGCAATGTAATCGGTAAAGTCTTTTTTAACCTGATCAATTGCCGTTGGCAATGGATTTGGATAGCTCCAGGCATTATCCTCACTACTAGCACCGTCTTTACCAACATTAAAATACTGACAGACACCCTTCCATGGGCAGGTGTACGGGGTTGGACTCTTGGTTAGGTACTCTTGTTTGACGCTGGCTGGCGGGAAATACCAATTCCCCTCTATATACACAAGATCCTTACGATCGGCTTCGGCAATGACCTCGTCGTTCCATACTGCTTTCATACCTTCTCCTTAATCTGTTCTTAGTGCTTCGATTGGATCCATTTTGGCTGCTTTACGAGCCGGTAAATATCCAGCGAGCATGGCAACAACGATCAGTCCAATGATTAATGATGCGATCTGACCTGGCTCGAAGATAAGTAGACTATTGCCTGCTCCCAGATCAAGTTTCTTGGTTACCCAAGGGTTAAGCGGAATACCCACCAATAAGGCCAAGAGAGCCCCAATTGCACCGCCAAGGAAGCCAATCCAACCAGCCTCGAGCATGAATAGTCTTCGTAGATCACGCTTTCTCATGCCTAGTGCTTTCATTAGGCCAATTTCTCGAATACGCTCTAAAACGCTAATGTACTGCGTGTTAACGATGCCAAATACAGAAGCAATAACCGTAATCAGTCCAAATACTCCGACCAAAGCCTGCAGGATATTTACAATTTGAGTAATGGATTGCTGAATCTCTTTACTGCTCATGGTGTAATAGTCCTTACTCTTGAGGTCGGCTTGAGCAGCGCTAATATTAGCGGCATTTGATCCATCTTTAACCCTGACATTCACGTAGGTGTACTTACCAGCGTTCGAGGTACCATCGGTGGTATAGCTATAAATACTCTTAGCATCTAGCTCGGAAACGTAAGTCGGAAGTGCACCAAAGTTGATGCTCGTTGCCGCCTTCTTGGTAACTGCGACAATGGTAAATGTTCTTGTCTCGGTTGCGGGTTTTAAGTCTTGCAAATCTACTCCATCACGAATAGCCTGTAAAACGGCGTCGCCCGATGTATCAGCAAATGGTTTCTGAATAGCAATTTCAACTTTTTGGCCAATGGCAGATTTAACATTCTTGAAGCCTAGTGCTTTTACATAACCATCGGGTATGGTGATTTGGCCTTTCTGTAAGTCACCCTTAGCCGGGATCTTTCCGCCAGAAATCTCAGGCTTTTGAGCAGGGTTATATGCCTGAGAGCTTAGTGTGTACTTCTTTTGACCCTCACGGGTAATATAGCGGAGATTGAGCTGGTAATTTGCTCTGACACTTTCTACATACGGGAGCTTCTGAAGCTGCTCAATGTCCTTATCGGTTACCTGCTTTATTTGTAGACTTGAACCATCTCCTCCGACAGTAAGTGATGACACCGACTCATCATATTCTTTAGGCTCAGTTATTGGGGCTCCCGTATTAGAGACTTCTTTATCACGACCAACAATCAATTCTGATGGATCAAAGTTGCTGGCAACAAGCCTGTCGGTGTACTGTCGAATTCCATTTCCTGCGGCCAGTGTAATTGTTAGCGTAAAGCCGCCAACTGCAATTGCTAGAGAGGTTAAAATGGTTCGGAGCTTAGCGCTTGTAAGGCTGCGGCCACTTCGTCGAATTGTATCTTGTATGCGCATTATTTCTTTTTCCTCACTACCTGCTTAGGCTTTTGAATTGACTCAATGACGCCATCCTTGAGGCGAACTTGTATCTGGCAACGTGAAGCCAGATCATCATCATGAGTGACGATTATGATTGTACTTCCAATAGTCTTATTTATATCAAACAGTAGGTCGATAATTTTTTCACCTGTTGCGCTATCCAAGTTTCCTGTAGGCTCATCAGCAAAAATCAGCTTGGGTTTATTAACAATCGCCCTGGCAATCGCTAGACGCTGTTTTTGACCACCGGAAAGATTCCGTGCCTTGACGTTGATTTTTTCGCTCAGATCAACAGCCTCCAGCGCTTCAATCACTCGTTTCTTGCGGTCCCGTCGCCCTACTTCTGCAATTTCAAGTGGCAACATAACGTTCTGGTAACATGTCTGACTACCCTCTACAAAAAACGCCTGGAAAATAAAGCTCATCGATTCTGCTCTAAAGTGATCCATCTGTTTGGTCTTCATCTGACCCAGCTCAACGTTTCCAACGGAAACATGTCCGTCGCTTGGCCTATCGAGCCCACTCATAATGTGCATGAGCGTGGATTTACCTGATCCACTTTTACCAATAATGGCAACTGTAGATCCCTCTTTAATACTTAGATTTATATCCTTGAGCGCAGTAAATGCACTATCCTTCTTGCCGTATGTCTTGGTGACGTTTTTAACCTCTATCATGATCTTAGTATAGCGGGCTGCTACACGTGATTATTTCCAGAGTTGCATACCAGCGGTTAGCTGATCAGCCAATGAGTGACCTGCAATAAAGCTAACACCATAGAACGTAGTATCTTTAAGTGGTTGCGTCTGAAGCTTCTCGATAATCTCTTGATCGTCGGTAGTATCTTGCATCTCTTTAATGAACACGTGGTGGATCAAATCTGCGGTATTCACCTTATCATGTAACTTATGAAGCTCTTTCTCGCTAGCCCGCATCACTATAATTGGGTACTGGCTATTGCGAGGAATGGAACCGTCCTCTGCGGTAAATACATCCCCACTCGTTAGCTGCTCTTTTGGTAGTTCATTGCCAATAATCGCATCCATATGTGCTACAGCATTAGCCACTTGCCATGGCTCAAGCTCCTTATTAACAACCGTTACGATGCGCTTTGAAAAGTCTTGTGGGCGACCGTCAGTTACTTTCTTAGCAGCCTTTGGCGGTTCGGGGACTTTGAAAACTTCTGGGTAGATACCCTTCGTTACCTCATCCACTTCCGATCGAAGTTGGGGGAAAGGTACGCCTTCGCGAGCGGTCACGCCCTCGAATATCCAGAAAACGCGCTCGGCGTATCCCCAGCCACAAGCTGGCGGCATGCCGTATTCGAGCATCTCGACGTAATCTATATCGAGCATCATAGCCTCGTCATCGCCTGCATCACGCATGTTTTGTTGCTCAAGGAATCGATTGAGTTGATCGATCGGGTCATTCAATTCGCTAAAACCGTTACCAAGCTCACTACCAGCAATAATCGGCTGAAATCGTTGCACGGTATTGGCGTCATCGGGGTTAGTCTTGGCTAGCGGGCTAATGAAAAGCGGTGTATTTATAAGCCAAACAGGACCAGCAACGTCCTTACGGATATTCTTCCAAAGCTTATCAATTCCCCTGGCCTTATTCTCGGTTTGCTCAACTTCAAGCTTATTGTCTTCTAGAGCCTTTTTAACTTCATCCAGAGTACATTCGTAGACATCAATACCGTAACGTTTTTTGATCGTCTCGGCGTAGTCCCACTGTTCCCATTTACCAGAAAGATCGATATCGAACTTGCCTAGCTTAAACTGCAGCTTACCGAATGCTTCTTTAATAACATAGCGATACATGTCTTCCATGAAGGACATGCCTTTTCGCCAATCCCAGTAAGCGGCGTACCATTCCATAGCGATGTGCTCTGGCAGGTGTTCATCGCTATAGTTTTCGTTTCGGAACCGAGGACCTAGATCATAAACCTTAGAGTAGCCGGCACCTATTAATCGCTTTAATGGCAGCTCGTGGCTGATCCTCAAGTAAAAGTCCTGATCCAAGGCATCCATGTGAGTTACGAATGGGTTGGCATCGGCACCGCCGGTGGTGTGCTCTAGGACTGGAACGTTGATCTCGATGAATCCCTCTTTGTTTAAGAAGTCGCGAGTTGCTTGCCAGAATTTACTTCGTCGCACAAACCGATCATAGACCTCTGTATTAACATTCATGTCTACATATCGTCGTCGTAGCCGTTCTTCCTTGTTGGTAAAGCCATCTTGGGCCGTAGGCATCGGACGAAGGCTCTTAGTAAGCAGGCGGAGCTTATGAACGGTAACCGAACGTTCACCCGTCTTAGTTGTGGCTGCAACTCCTGAAACCTCAATAAAGTCGCCTGAATCAAGGAGGTTTAGGTGCTCAAATCCAAGCTCACTATTGGCATAATCTGGCTTTTGGACCTGCTCTTCGCTCAAGAAAAGTTGAATCGTGTCTTGCACATCCCGAATTACCACAAAGGCGATCTTGCCAAATTTACGAATGTTGGTAATACGGCCTGCAATAGTTACGGATGAGCCAGATTTCTCAAGTTCTTCGTAACCAGCAAGAACAGTCGCTACTGACTGCTCGCGGTGCGAAGATGCGGGATAGGGATTAACGCCCAGAGCACGTAGTTCTTCCAGTTTTCTAAGCCGCTCATCGCGGAGTTCTTTTAGTGTCGCCATTGGCCTTAAGTATACCTGACTGAGCACCTAAGCACCAGAGGTGAACTAGTACAGGCTGCCGCCGATTGGCACATCTTTATCGGGAACAACTAACATGCAACCACCGTTTCCGTCCGGGATACCTAAAGTCAGCACTTCGCTCATGAAGGGGCCGATTTGTCGTGGCTCAAAGTTAACAACCGCCATCACCAGCTTCCCTTGAAGCTCTTGCTTGGTGTAGTTCGCCGGAAGTTGAGCGCTCGATTTCTTTACGCCAACTTCCGGTCCAAAATCTATCGTCAATTTGAAAGCAGGTTTTCGAGCTTCAGGAAAGTCCTGCACGTCAATAATTTTGCCAACACGAATATCGACGTCTTCAAACTGTTGATAGGAGATCATTTAGAAAATATCAGCGATTTTGTAGGTAGATGTTTCGGCAGGAGTTACAATTTCAACCTCTTCGCCAAGCTTCTTGCCAAGGAGTGCCTTACCAATTGGTGACTCATCTGAGATCTTACCGTTCATTGGGTCAGCCTCGACAGTACCGACAACATGGAATTCTTTGGTCTTACCATCGGTGCTCTTTAACTTAACACCGGAACCAAGCTGTACTTTACTATCACCCTTAGGCTTCTTGATCAGCTCAACATTCTGAAGAATGTTTTCAATCTCAGAAATACGAACTTCTGTTCGCTCCTGCTCCTGGCGTGCTGAGCTATACTCAGCGTTTTCGGCAAGGTCCCCGAATTCACGGGCCGTCTTAATTCGCTCGGCAATTGGTCCACGCTCAGCAATTAACCCAGCCAGCTCTTGTTCTAGTTCTGCTACACCCTCTTTTGTGAGTAAGAATTGTTTCTTCATACTTTTCCCCTATCGTCTCTTGAATTGTCTTTGCTGTGCGTTTTGAATACTGTGGCCTAGTTTACTTGTTTGATGCCAATAATGCTAGTAAATCTTCTACATTGACCATTTTTGTAGTGTCTTCTGTGCGCTTCTTGAGCTCGTGCTCACCACCCGCAACCGTCTTTGCACTCACTACAACTCGATATGGAATCCCCATCAAATCGGCATCACCAAATTTCTCACCGGCACGTGCATCTCGATCGTCATAGAGCACTTCCACTCCTGAGTCGGTAAGTTTTTTGTACAGATCGTCGGCAGCTTCCACTACAGCTACGTCGTCGCCAAGTCGAGCAATATAGACCTTGGCAGGCGCAATATTCTCCGGCCAAACAAGCCCCTTGTCGTCGCTCATCAATTCTGCAATAACACCCATTACTCGGGTAATACCAATTCCGTACGACCCCAAAAATACCGGTTGCTTCTTGTCGTTCTCGTCGGCGAAGGTTACATCCATTTGTTCAGCTTTTTCGGTACCAAAATTGAATATATTACCAACTTCGGCACTTCGAACTTGCTCTAGCTCTTCTCGCTTAATACCAAGATTCTCGAGACTTTCGTCGTCTAGAACCTCTTCGTTAATGGCGATATTCTTGCCTTTATGCAAGTAAATCGTATCCTCACCGGCTTCACAAACTGTCTGGAACTCGTGGCTGAACTTAGTAAATGCTCCGCCACTGGCAAACGTCACGTAGGTAATGTCGCCAATACCAAATCGATCAAATATGCGGTTATAGGCTTCGATGGTCGCCTGGTAGAACACTTCATGCTGTTCGGCGTCGGTGGACAGTGAATACATATCCTTCATGACAAATTCACGTCCACGCATGATTCCACTCTTCGAGCGGAGCTCATTACGTAGCTTAGTCTGGAACTGATAGGCATAGATTGGTAGATCTTTGTAGCTACTGACGAACTGTCGCATCATTTCTAGAATGGCCTCTTCATGTGACCATGCCAGTCCAAGCTCAGTATCGTCTTTGAGTTTAGTCTTAAACCAAACGTCAACGACGTCATCATCCCAGCGAGTCGTTGCGTCCCAGGTTTCTTTGGGCTGAAGATTAGTCATGATCAGCTCTTGCCCGCCTATGGCGTTCATCTCTTCACGTACAATCTGTTTGATATTCTCTACAACTCGTAGTCCTAGAGGTGTGTAAGCATACACGCCAGCCATAACCTTATAGATGAAACCGGCCTGGATAAGCAGTTGGGCATTCTTGGCCATCTCATCTGCAGGAGTGTTTTTGGTTGTTTTAGTAAATAATTGGGTCATTCTCATAGCTTTTTCCTCTTTACGTTTATTTTACCTTACTTATCCCTATTCTCGCGATATCAAATCCATCGATACCTAACAACGCCTCCTGAAAGTCTGGAGTACGTTTTCGCCATCCAATGTTTCTGTAATGCTCACGCTTCCTTTCGCTACCGACACAGTCCAATGCATCTCTTCCTGCTCGTTGTGCTAGTCTGCCTGCAAGTACAGCTACTCGATCTGCTCGGTGAACGGAGTCGTCCTGTATGTCACCGATTAATCGGGCAGCGTATCCGTTATATGCATTAATCCAATGCATCCCCAGTCTTAAATCCTTAGCCGTCAGTCCCCGATCCATAACTGCTTCGATTAACCCAAGACCCTGGATCTTAAGACCCCGATCAAAGCCATCCTTTGTATCCAAAAGTTGTTCTGCTGTTGCATGCCAACCTTGTTCAATGTGTATAGCCACATCCTGTAATTTTCTTTGAATTTCCATAGTTTCTTTCATATCAGTCACAAGATAAAAAAATCGGCCCAGAGGCCGCTCTTGTGCTGATTTGTGGTTATTTATGGTAAATCTAGCTAAGCCCCTGGTGACATACCGGGGCTGGGGGTGTTATAAAGCTAAAGTGATTTAACATAATCATAATATATACTCTACCATGTTTTCGTTATTTGCCAACAGTAAAAACAAAAAGTACTAAGAATGCAATAAAATTCTTGATGGCATGCAAGAATATCGGAGACCAAAGCCTCCCCGTCTTGTCTCGCAAGTAGATGAGAAAAAGAGATAGTGTGAAGGTATCGATGGCAGCAACCCATAATAATGGAGCATTACTGCCGAACTGCAAGTGCGCCGCTGCAAACATGCAGCTAGTAATAATAATTGCCACGTATCGAGGCAGCTTACTTTTTAGTCCCGTGTATAGAAAACCGCGCACCAGTATTTCTTCTACTACTGGCGGCAGAATTACCAAACTAGCAAACACTAACGGTAACTGCCACTGTGCAACATTCTTGAAGCCGATTTCTTGCTCTTGATCGAGATCAAGTCCTGGGAACCATGATTTAACCGTATACAACAATACTAGGTAGGCGATGAAGTATAGAACATAGGCCATACTGGCATATCCAAAATCGCTCAGCTTTGGCCATCCCTTGAGACCAATGGCTTTAAGGTTAGATTGTCTTAACCTTAAGAATCTTACCAAAGCGGCCACACTAATAGACTCAATCAGCAGTATGATCAAGAACTGCCCAACGGCGTTATCTTGTAGCCATGTGCTGACTCGAGCTTCATCCCAACCTAGACTGTAGAGCACACTATAAATAATTAAGCCGCCCAACAACTGTCCTACGAAGTAAATACAAACGGTAACAGCAATTGACTCTAGTGGCGTCCAGCCGATGCCAGTCTTCTTTTCTTGCTTGCCGATAAAATACCGTGTCAAACCATACAATCCCAGAAGGTATACCGGTGTTGCCCAACTAATATTCATACAACTCCCTTCTGGTTAAAAGAAACGACGCACATCCACGACGGTAATCACTACAAACAGCAGCATTAATAACGCAAAGCCTGTTCCATGGATCTGCTCTTCCTTATCCTGGCTCAGTGGTTTTCGAAGCACCTTCCTGTAAAGGAGAGTTACAAAAAGTCGCCCACCATCAAGTGCCGGAATCGGCAAGACGTTCATGATTGCCAGCGTCAATGAGATGATAGCGATTATCATTAACATATATTGGTAGCCTAAACCGCTGCCATCTTTGAGCAGCACAAATATCCCAACTGGGCCTGATACTTGCTGGCTGGCAGCTTTGCCCTGCCCCCTAATGACGTTCCATAACGCATTGCCTAAGCC
This sequence comes from uncultured Candidatus Saccharibacteria bacterium, assembly GCA_964536985.1. Lineage (GTDB taxonomy): Bacteria > Patescibacteriota > Saccharimonadia > Saccharimonadales > AWTP1-31 > CAZIBG01. Next base: position 87,206 of record CAZIBG010000001.1, read on the forward strand.
TTTAAATGTTTCGACGGTTAGCTGTTTGATTAATCCGACTGCGACGATCGGTGATGACCATGTTGACCGTTGAACGGTAAGCTCATTCAGTACAACGCCTAAATATCCTTTGGGTTGATCGGTCTTCTTGCTTGCATTCACCTCTTCCCGACTACGAAGCACTGTACTTATTGATTGCTCTTTACCGTCTCTAGTGATATTCAGTTCGATTTTTTTACCACTAAATTGCTCAGTACCGTTTTGGAGCGCTGGTATACTGTCGATCTGTACGGTTTTGCTGCCATCACTAATGCTCACTAAGCGATCCCGTAGTTCTAGCTTTGCCTTATCTGCAGGAGATCCAGGTTCGATATAGCCGGCAAGCACCTGACTGTTCACCACCTTGGTATCACTCTTTACAGTAAACTGGTTCTCGATAATCTTTGGCATCCCAACAAGAGCAAGCACTGTCAATAAGGCAAAGGCCGTCAAAAGGTTCATAACCACACCGGCTAACATCACCTGAATTTTTGTCGTTAAAGATGCAGCACCAAAACTGCCTTTGGCTGTCGCAGAATCATGCTCGCCTTTAAGTTTCACGAAACCACCAAGTGGTAGCCAGTTCAGTGTAAATAGCATGCCGCTCTTTAATTTCTTAGACCAGGCTCGAGGGGGGAATCCAATTCCAAACTCCTCGACTTCGACACCGCCTCGTCGAGCAGCCAACAGATGGCCGAACTCATGAACAACAACCAGACCTACAAAGAGTATCAGCCCCACCACAAGTAAGAATATCGACATTATTTACCTATTCTCCGGTGTCGACTTGCATATTCATCGAGTGCCGCCTGCAAGTCTTGCTCGGTAAATGCCGGCCAGTGCATCGGGGCAAAGTATAGTTCACTATAGCTCATGCGCCACAGCATAAAATTACTAATCCTTTGCTCACCAGAAGTACGAATAATTAGATCGACTGGTGGCACCTCCGGATGGTATAAATGCGCCTCAATATCAGCCGGCGTGACGCGTGTAACTGCAGGGTTTTCGGCCAATATTGCATTAACAGCACTGGCAATTTCGAGCTGGCCGCCATAATTCATGCATAGCAATAATGTTCCACCGGTATTATCTTTGGTTAATTCTTCAGCATCACGCATAGCCTTTATGACCTTAGCCTCCAAGCGTTCGTCTTCTCCCATAAAACATACTCGTATATTTTGCTTGTCGAGCTCTTTCACCTCATTTGTTGCCACCCAAATGAGCAGTTTCATTAAATAGTCGACTTCTTCAACAGATCGCTTCCAGTTTTCTGTAGAAAAAACATAGGCTGAAATAAACTTCACACCCTGATCGAACCCATATTTAGCAATGTTCTTTAGGTTCTCATAACCCTTTTTGTGACCATCTAGGGTTGGGAGATTACGGTCAGTCGCCCACCGACGATTTCCATCAAGTATGAGGCCAAGGTGTGTGGGTACTTGTGCAGTAATTTCAGACATAAAATCTATTATAACGTACTAACCGCCGTGGTTAGACGGTCATTATCTCTTGTTCTTTTGCTCGTGCAACGACCTCTGCCTGGCCTTTAGCTTTGTTGATTGCGTCTTCAACCTGTGAAGAGTAACGCTTTGCATCATCTTCGCTAATGTCCTTATCTTTCTTTGCTGCATCAAAAGAATCTAGTGCATCATGTCGAATGCCCCTCATTCGGACCATGCATTCTTCTAACTTGGAGCCTACTTGCTTGCTGATTTCCCGGCGTCGATCTTCCGTGAGAGCCGGAATAGGGATTCTGACAACTCGTCCATCATCCGAAGGATTGAGTCCAAGACTTTGATTATCTCGGATAGCACTGACAATTGCTTGCAGTGTACTAGGGTCAAATGGGCTGATTTGAATCAACTGTGCTTCTGGGGCAGTAACACTGGCAACCTGATTTAGTGGTGTCGGAGATCCGTAGGCCTCTACCATGACACCGTCTAGCATTGCCGCACTGGCACGACCGGTACGTAGTTTCTTCAAATCATCTTCGAAATGTTTAACGGCATCATTCAACTTTGATATAGCTTGGTCAACAACTTGGGTGGGGCTCACTCGATTACTCCTTATTTGGTACCTATAGTATACCATTCATAACTCTTACTTTAACGCCCTAGATTTTTGACAATAATGTAATATAGTGTTAATATATTACTTAGTAACCAGTCAGCAAGGACACATATCCCTTATTTGGTCGCTTGAGATATGTCGAGCTAATAGCGAACCCACGGCTGTTCCTCTTCCGAGAACACTGAGACAGGTACTAATCACTAATTTAATAAGGACCCGCTATGTCCATAGCTATTGAGCGCCTGTCTGCTCCTGAGTTCTATCCCGAAGAATCTCGCCTACCGATTGAAGCTCCAGCTGAAGTACTGTCGATACCGTCAAAATGGGAAGTCACTCGTCTTTTTGGCATGCTCATGATTGCACAATACTTTGAAGAGCGAGGCACATTTGATGGCACAATGCGTGTCATTGGAGCCGACGAGTATGGCAATGCAATTGAAAGTCCAAATTACAAGATAGACACCATGGGGATTACCGAGCAGCAAAAGGAAGTCCACAATCAGATGCGTAGGGATGGGACATTTATTAAGGGCGTGCATGACAAGCGCACCAAGATTGGCCGGTTTTTAGCAGCCTTCCGTATTGATGAAATTCCGACAGCCATCATCTACCCACTCGCCGGGGTCCACAAATTCTATGGGAATACTCGCGCCCTTTTAGCCTCTGAGCTTGAATCGCCACAATTCTATACCGCTCTTGAACGAAGAGGCGCAACAAAAGAACAGTTCCTGCGAAATATTCGGGTCGGCGTTGTAAACGTCACACAGGCATTTGGGGTTACAGAACTTACCACACAAGATGATTTTGAGACTCTCGTTATGTCAGTAATGCTCGACAAGAATGACCCGAACTACCCTTCAAAAACTCAAATGAATATCGGCACCGCTAAGGATATATTTTCTAAAATCGGACAAGAAATCCGTAAAGTCGCGCGTCGTGGTAAATAAAAACTCCCCGGTTTCCCGAGGAGTTTTAGCGCAACGATTCTTGTTATTAAGAAATTTCGCCCAAAACAAGTCGTTCGAATCGTCGAACGACCACGTTTTCGCCAAGACGTGCGTTAGCCTCCTTAACCAAGCCGCCAACTGTTAAGTCGGGGTTCTTAATGAATGGCTGGTCAAGTAGACATAGTTCAGAGAAGTACTTCTTAAGCATGCCTTCAACGATGTTATCGAGCATGTTTTCGGGCTTACCTTCAGCCTTAGCTTTTTCGGTAAACTCGGCTTTTTTAGTGTCACGGTCTGCTGCGGGGATATCGTCCGCACTTACGTACATTGGTGCCGCTGCAGCGATGTGCATAGCAACATCCTTAACGAGGTCGCTAAAGCCTTCTGTCCGTGCAACAAAGTCTGTCTCGCAGTTAACTTCTACTAGTACGCCGATACGACCGTCATGGTTGTAAGTGCCAATTGTTCCGGCACGAGCTTCACGCTCTCCGCGCTTTTCAGCCTTAGTTAGGCCTTTTTTACGCATAGCTTCGAGTGCCTTATCAAAATCACCGTCAGCTTCTTCAAGTGCCTTCTTGGCATCGGTAAGACCAACGCCTGTTAGACTCTTAAGTCGCTTGATGTCGTCGATAGATACTTTCACTATTTGTCCCCTTCTTTATCAACTTTTGCCGATTTTTGCTTTGCTTTTCCTTCTTCAATAGCCTGTTTAATGTAATCCATGATTAACTGGACAGTCTTAATGGCGTCGTCGTTTGCAGGAATTACGAAGTCGATGCCCGTAGGGTCAACATTTGTGTCGGCAATAGCAATAGTCTTGATTCCAAGCTTTTTAGCTTCCTTAATAGCGTTTTGTTCGTTGATTACATCAACGACAAATACCGCACCAAAGTTCTCATCAAGATCTTTAATACCGCCGAAAATGAAGTTCAGGTCATCGATTTCCTCTTGGAAACGTTGTACTTCAAGTTTGTTGTATTTAGCTTCAAGCGCACCTGCAGCCATTCGAACTTCAAGATCCTTGACGTGCTTGATTCGCTCGCCCATAGTCTTTTTGTTTGTCAGCATTCCGCCGAGCCATCGCTCAACGACATACGGCATGCCAGTTTCGAGGGCAGTTGCCTTAACGATGTCCTTGGATTGCCGTTTAGTGCCAACGAGCAAGATCTGCTTGTTGCTAGCAACGGTTTTAGTAATAAAGGCTAGCGCCTCATCCAAAGCCTCTGCGGTCTTGGTTAAGTCGATAATATGAACACCTTCACGCTTGCTGTGAATGTAAGGTGCCATTTTAGGGTGCCATCGGCTGGTCTTGTGACCAAAATGTGCTCCGGCGGCTAATAATGCTTTAACGTCGACTTCAACAGCCATATTGTTAAATCCTTTCACTTCGGTGATGACTTACCCGGATTGTCCTACACGGAGCAACCAAGGAGGATTAGTATCTTCACCTGCTTAATTGATAGTAAACATATTCTAACAGATTGAGTAGATCTGTTCAAGTATAAGTGTTTGACTATCTCACCCCTGATGTGTATAATTCGACTCTGATTATGAAAAAAGATTTACACCCAACTAACTACCGACTCGTGGTCTTCAAGGACCTCAACAACAACGAAATGTTTTTGACTCAGTCAACTGTTGCGACAGAAGAAACTGTTAAGTTTACTGATGGCAAAGAATATCCACTAGTAACAGTACACATCAGCAGCGCATCACATCCCTTCTTTACTGGTCAGGAAAAGATGATCGACATCGAAGGTCGTGTTGATCGCTTCAAGGCAAAACAAGAAGCAGCCGCTAAGCGCAAAGAAGCAGCTATCGCCAAAGCCAACAAAGTACGCGTTCGCAAGAATGCCGACGAAGTCTCTACTCAAAAAGTAGGCGCTCCTTCAACCAACCAATAGCTATCGGTTACTAAAAACAGTCAGAATGTTACGTTCTGGCTGTTTTCTTTTATACTGAAAGGAACTATGAACAAAGAACAAGCCCTCCGCCAAGAACTTACCGACCTACAAGCCGAGTTACAAGACCCGAGTATTTTTAGTTCGCCCCGCTATCCCAAGCTTGCCAAACGTCAAAACGAACTCGAGAAGACGCTTGCCCTCTTCGACAATCTCGAAAAGCTAAAGGGTCAGGAAGCTGAGGCGACCACCATGAGCCAAGACAGTGACCCAGAAATGTCCGCTATGGCCAAGGAGGAGTTACAATCTGTTTCCGCACAACGGGATAAGGTAGAGGCCGAACTTACTGAGCTATTAACCCCCAAAGACCCCAATGATGAGCGCGATGCTATTGTTGAAATTCGTGGCGCGGCAGGTGGCGACGAGGCCAGTTTATTTGCCGGAGATCTTTACCGCATGTATATCCGTTGGTGCGAGGCCAAGAACTTTAAAGTAGAGCTCATAGACGAAAGTCCCAGTGAAGTTGGCGGATTTAAAGAAGTTATCTTTGCAGTACGTGGTGTCGATGTCTATAAGGCACTCAAGTTCGAGGCCGGTGTGCACCGGGTACAACGAGTCCCAAGCACCGAAAGCCAAGGACGAATTCACACCAGCACCGTAACTGTTTCCGTTCTGCCAGAAGCCGAAGAAACTGATGTCGAAATCAACCCTGCTGATTTGCGAATAGACACCTACCGCAGTAGCGGCCACGGTGGACAGAGTGTAAATACCACCGACTCCGCCGTCCGAATAACACACATCCCTTCTGGCCTGGTTGTTACCTGTCAGGACGAAAAGTCACAGATAAAGAATAAAGATAAAGCCATGGGCGTTCTTCGATCTCGTCTGCTACAGATCAAGATTGATGAGGAACAGAAACAGCTTAGCGAGTCACGTAAGAATCTCATCGGCTCTGGTGACCGCAGCGAGAAGATACGTACCTACAACTTCCCTCAGGATCGTATCACCGACCACCGCATTGGCTACAGTCGCAGTAACATACCCGTAGCGTTAAGTGGTGATATTGACGATCTGATCGAAGCACTTCAAACATATGAACAACAATTGATTAGTAATGAAAATAGCTAATTGGCTGAAGTCTAGCCAAGAAAAATTAGAAGCCGCGAGCGTAAGCACCCCTCGACTTGATGTCCAGCTGATAGCGTGCAATATACTGGGGCAAACGAGGGCATGGCTACTTGCTCATCCAGATTTCATCATTGAGCCAGCGGTCCAGGCCAGCCTGGACAATATGCTACAGAGGCGCCTACTTCATGAGCCACTTGCATACATATTCGGGCAAAAAGAGTTCTATGGGCGATCATTTACTGTAAACAAGCATGTCCTTGTACCACGCCCCGATTCAGAGGACGTGATTGAACTAGCTCTTGGGATCCCCGATAAAGCAATGCGGATCTTAGATATTGGGACGGGCTCAGGAATTCTGGCCATCACTATTGCACTAGAACGACCAGAATGGGCCGTTACGGCCAGTGATATTAGCAGCGATGCACTCTTAGTGGCCAAGGCCAATAGTACTGATCTTGGAGTCAATTCGCAGGTTGAATTTATTCAACAAGATTTACTCACAGAGGACATTGCCCCTTATAACTTGGTAATTGCCAATTTGCCTTATGTGCCTGATACGATGGCAACGAATAGCGATCTAGCAGCTGAGCCATCAATTGCGCTGTTCTCTGGACACGACGGACTTGACCACTACCGACGGTTGTTTGAACAGCTCGGCACAAGAACACCGGCAATACCTAATGTCATTACCGAATCGCTGGTGTCACAGCATTCAGAAATGACTAGGCTGGCATCTGACGCCGGGTACACCCTCAACGACAGTAAACACCTTGCTCAACACTTTACGCTTGGCTAGATTTCAGGTGTGGCTTCTAGTGTTGCGGTAAGCTCGACGGTCTTGCCGCTACGGAGTACCTGCAACTTAACCTTGTCCCCAACACTGCTTCGTCCAAGAATTGATGTTAGGCTATTACTCTCATCAATAGACGTACCGTTGATTTTAACAATAATATCTTTTTCTTGAAGACCGGCTTTAGAAGCTGGACTATTCTCCAGAACAGCTGATTGACTCTGAGATGGAGCTAGGTAGGCTCCGCGCTTAACTTCAAGATTGTATTGATATGCATAATCATCGGTGAGCGATACATAGCGGACGCCAAGGTATGGCCGAAGTAGCTTGCCATCTTTTAGCACACTTTTTATCAGGCCCTGGATATCGTTAATAGGTATAGTGAAACCAATGTTTTCGGCATTACCTGCCACTGCGGTATTTATCCCAATAACTTCACTGCTCGTGTTAACAAGTGGTCCACCTGAGTTTCCTTTATTAATTGCGGTGTCAGTCTGGAATAAGTTTTGTAACGTTTCACTAGACGTTCCCGAGCCGTCACCAGCCTCAATGCTGCGACCGTACCCAGAGATAATGCCACTGGTTACTGTATTCTGGAACTGACCCAAGGCATTACCAATCGCCACAACCTTGTCTCCTACTTGAACCTTGCTTGAGTCCGCCAGTTTAGCAGCGACCAGCTTCTTCCCTTTTTTGTCAGCGACCTTCAAGAACGCCACATCCAGGGTGTCGTTATCGTTAGTCCTCCCAATGACATCGGTGTCCAAAGTAGTGCCGTCTGATAATGTTACCGATACTTTCTCGGTGCCTAGTGGAACTACATGCCTATTGGTAATAATCGTACCTTCTTCACTGATAATGACGCCGGTTCCGGCACTTTGGGTCTGTTGTTGAGAAGGCCCAAAAAAACTCTGCGTATTAGTGATGCCTGTAACATTGACTGAAACCACGCTAGGACTAACATCTTTGGCTATCTTATTAATAAGCTGACTTTCGCTAGCAATATACTGCTGCTGTGACTTGGTCGAAGTATCAACACCGTTTTCATCGCTGCGCGAACCTGCCCAGCCGCCAACAAATCCCACACTCAGGCACATCACTAACAGTAATGCCTTTTCAGCAAAGCTCTTACTCATCCTTCTTACCGGTTTAGTTCCTTGATCCATAACACCCCCTATCGTATTGCTTTATCGCCCCACTCCGAAAATGTCAGCACTATTATAGTTACCGCAAATATAACAAACACAATCTGCCTCCGAAGAACAACCGAAGATCGGTCAGATTTCTCCAGGTAGTAAATACCGCCCAAACCAAAGCCAATTACAGATAACAGCAGCGCCGGCTGAGCAACCGGGCCATAGAAGAGTAGCCAATGTGCCAATATCCACGTCAATGCACTAGCAAAATATGCCCACACCGCAGATAGGTATCGGCTGTACGATTCTTCGAAGCTTGCAAAGAAGTGCCTTGCTGCCATGTATGTTATTACCCATGCACTGATAAGCAGCACATACAATGAGGCGCTACCCCAAGAGATAAACAGCGCACATAGTCCCGCAGTCTGGGCAATAAGTGCCTGCAGCGACACGCCAAGCGCTCCTGATTGTGGCTTGAGGTACAGTAACCAGAATCCGTAAATGGCAGCCCACATAAGCTGGAGAGCACCATTGGATGAGTGAATCATAAATATTAGTACCGATAAGCCAACGATAATATCAACTGCGTTAGCCCTAATATTAGCCGGCCAGTGACGTGGCTTAACTGCAAACATACGCCACTTACTCAATACAATTAGTGCAATTCCGATTGGAAGCTGAGAGAATCTTAAACGCACCAGCACCAACAATAACACCGGTAGTAAGCACATCAATGCAATGTGGATGAAATGTGAAAAGCCAGCCTTAGGCTTAATTTTTGCAGGTATTTGTCTCATGTCTTAGATTAATTATATCAAACCTGCTGAAATTATGCTGAACTGATAGTGCTTATGTATGTCACGTGCACAATAAGCTCGATTAACGTATAGTTATAAGTCATGGATAATACACCTCAAGAAGAACCAAAACCGATCGGACCTGTAATTGTTGACGCCACAGAAGCGACTGTCGTTGACAACGTAGTCGATCAAGATCAACAACAAACTGAGCAACGAACCAAAAAAGAAGGCATCAAAAGCATCATATCTACCATCGCCATTCTTATTATTGCCCCGCTTATCGCATTATGCCTGACAGCTTTTGTTTTTCAGTCCTACGAAGTTGATGGACCAAGTATGGAATCAACGCTGCAAAACCACGATCGACTGATTGTATATAAACTGCCCCGTACCATCGCAAAAATCACTCGAAACCAGTATCAACCAAAGCGGGGTGAAATAGTTATATTCACACGTAAAGATGGATTAGAATTTGGCAACTCCAAGCCACGTCAGCTCGTGAAGCGCGTCATAGCCGTCGCCGGTGAGCGAGTGGTAGTAAAAGACGGAATCGTAACTGTATATAATAAAGAAAAACCTGAGGGCTTCAGTCCTGATCAAATAGCAGAATACGGTAAAGTAATTGGCCAAACAGACGGAATCGTCGATCTTGTGGTCCCCGAAGGAACTGTATTTGTGTGCGGAGATAACCGGCCAGAGTCACTTGACTCCCGTGCCTTTGGGCCGGTTAACCTTGATGATCTCGTCGGCAGATTGTCGCTCAGAGTATACCCTTTTAACAAGGGTCAAAGCTTCTAGAACTACGACTTGATCGACGCCAATAGTGCAGTTATTCGTTCAAACTCAGCGTCATCCTTAAACCCAATCTCGAGTTTTCCGCCCTTCGCCATCCGACGAATGGTAACAGCCGTATCCAAAACTTTTGATAGCTTTACTGTCTGAGGAGAAGTACTTGCCACTTTCTTCTTTGCAGTTACTACCGTGTTAGCACCTTGTTTTTGGGCAGTTACGTATCGTTCGGCCTGTCGAACCGACCAACCATTGTTCATGATCAAGTTTAGTAGCTGAACCTGCGCCTTCTCTTCCTTGATAGCCAGTATCGTACGCGCGTGCCCTTCGGTAATTTGCTTATCGCGAAGTGCTTGTTTAACAACTTCCGGCAACTGCATAAGTCGACCGGTATTCTGGACTGTGGTTGGCGCCTTGCCCAAACGTTTACCGATTTCTTTGTAATCTAGACTGAACTGGTCATGTAGGTATTCGATAGAGGCGGCCTGTTCAAGCGGTGATAAATTGACGCGCTGTACGTTTTCTACCAAGGCCAGTTCTAGACGTTGGAGTTGCTTGGTCGTCCGGATAACTGCCGGTACTTTTTTAAGTCCGGCCTTCTTTGCCGCACGCCAGCGACGCTCGCCGGCGATAATATAATATGACTTGCCGTTGGGAGTAATTACTAGCGGCTGCAAAATTCCGTGTTGCTTAATGGAGTTCGATAACCCTTCTAGCTCTTTCTCATCAAAAAACAAACGGGGCTGCTCTGGATTAGCCTGCAATAAATCAACTTCAACCGACGTGATTGCTTCGCCCTCAACTTTTGTCTGTAAAATAGCAGAGTCAAAATTCTGCGGTATAAGTGAGTCAAAGCCTCTTCCAAGTTTATTTGTCGACATGTGTAACCACCTCTTTAGCTAAGTTTTTATACGCTCGTGCACCCTTGGACCACTTATCGTGTTCAAGGATAGATCTACCAAAACTTGGAGCTTCGGCAAGACGGACGTTTCGCGGAATAATAGTATGCATTAACTTGTCGCCCAAATGTTTTTTGAGCTCCTGAACAACTTGCTCAGATAACGCTGTGCGGCTGTCATACATAGTCACAACCACACCCAACAATTGCAGATCTTTATTAAGTCCAGAACGTACTCGTTGAATAATTTCGAGTAATTGACTGAGTCCTTCCAGCGCATAATATTCAGCCTGAACCGGAACCAAAACAAAGTCGGCTGCAGTTAGTGCGTTAATGCTTAGTAAGCCAAGTGATGGCGGACAGTCAATTAATACTAAATCGTAGTCGAGCATTTGTAATGCTTTTTTCAACCTATACTCACGTTCCGTTTCCGCCGCCAAATCAACTTCCGCTGCAGCAAGCTGCGCATTGGCCGGCAAAATAGAAACATTGGTGATCGCCGTTTCTTTAATGGTTGCTTCGGGCGAGTCGGCACTAAATAAAATATCGTACGTCGTGCTTTCAAGATTATGCTTATCAACACCAATGCCACTGGTAGCATTTCCTTGCGGATCCAGATCCACAATTAAAACGCTCTTCCCCTGTTTGGCCAGGTAAGCAGCAAGGTTAATGGTTGAGGTGGTCTTTCCCACACCACCTTTTTGGTTCAACACCGCAATAACTCTTTTCATCTCCTACCATTTAACCATAAGCCCGTGCCTTTCGCCACTGGTAAAGACGGTGATTCGCGTATTGTGCGACGCACTATTAGCCCTGCGCCGACGCATACTAAGTCGGTTTTTAAAATCACCCCAAAGAACATCAGGCGATACCGTGTTAATGACTAGCCCTATAATGCTAGTTCAATAGTGCTTATGCTTTAAATACAAAAAGAGCCCTCTGTGGGGCTCTCTCTGTTATTCGAATTAACCTAGGCTATCTTAGTAATAGTAATCTGGGCGCTTCGTTGTCGGTGACCACGTACCTTGCGGACACGCTTCTTCGCTTTGTAGCGAATTGATAGGACCTTATCTCCAACGACTTGTTCTTCTGCGACAGTAGCAGTAACTTTGGCTCCAGATACTTCTGGAGTGCCAACCTTGATGTCTTTGTCATTAATGACCATCAGAGGTACAAAAGTTACAGACTTTTCGTCACCAAGAAGTTCAACGTTAAGGACTTGTCCTTCTTCGACTAGATATTGCTTACCGCCGGTAGCGATGACTGCTTTTTTGCTCATGTTATCTTTCTTAGAAAAGTTATACCAATAGATCTTAACAGATTGAGAGCACCGTGTAAAGGGTGTTTAAGCCTTCTCAAGGCTAACGCACAACTCATGTCCCTCGACTTTGACCACCTCACTATAGGCATATTCCTTGGTACCGGTAGTAAGCGAAGTAGCTAACGTCTCGGCCGTAATGTCGTCCTTGAACGCTTCTACGGCCTCAAGAATAGCTTCCACGGATGACCCTAGATCAAGATTGATGCGATCATCAACATCAAGTCCTGCCTGCTTACGGGCATTCTGTACCTGACGCACGATCTCGCGCATCAACCCCTCTTGTTTCAATTCCGGAGTCAACTCCAGGTCCAACTCGACTTTTATGTCGAGCGGGTTATAGCCAGTTTTGCCCTTTTCGATAACCTCACTAAAACTATCACTCGCCTCAACTTTGTATTTCGGAACAAACTCCACACTCTTAACATTGAGTTCTTCAGCAATTATATCCGTAAGGTTATCCTGGTCAGACAAGCCAAAGACCTTCACACTCGAAAGAGGCTGACGAACTTTAACCCCTGCCTCAGCACGCTTACTTAAGCCCTGATTTATAGCTTCGCGCACTTTAGCCATACTAGCCAGCGCCAACTCGTTGATATGACCGACTTTTGGCCAATCGAGCAAGTGAACGGAATCGCCGCCTGTAAGCTTTTGGTGGAGCTCTTCGGCAAGGAATGGCGTAAATGGTGCCAGGATCATCGAAAGTTGCGTCAGCACGTAGTGAAGCGTGCGATAGGCATCATCCTTATCCTGATTGTCTCCGCTCTTCCAGAAACGACGTCGGCTTCGGCGAACATACCAGTTGCTGGCGTCATCTATGAACGGCAATATCGGCTTCATAGCATTTGGTAAATCGTAACCATCCATATGCTTTTCAACCTCGGCGGTCAACTCATGAACACGACTTACAATCCAGGTGTCGAGTGGATTCCTGCAGAGTTCAGTTGGATCCTCATGTCTTTCATCCCACTCCCAACCATCTACTTCGGCATACATCGTAAAGAAATCGTACATATTCCAGATCATAGACAGCTTACGAGCAACGTCACCAACTTCTTTGTCTTGAAGGGTAAAGTCTTCTCCGTTCAGTAGTGGGCTTGAGGCAAGTAAATATCGGAGGCTATCTGCAGAGAACTTATCCATCAGCTCGTTTGGATCAGTATAGTTACCGTAACTCTTGCTCATCTTACGTCCATCGCTACCAGCAACATTTCCTGTAACGATAACGTTCTTAAAGGAATTCTTTCCAAAGAGTGCGACGCTCATTGAGTGCATATAGTAGAACCAAGCACGGACTTGGCCGATGTATTCGACGATGAAATCGCCAGGGAAATTAGCTTCGAACTTCTCTTTATTCTCGAATGGATAATGGAACTGTGCAAACGGCATACTGCCCGCTTCGAACCAACTATCCATAACCTTGTCTATTCGCTGATACGTAACTCCGTCGATCTCGAAAGTGATGTCATCAACCCACGGTCGATGATAATCATTAAGCTCTTTGCCGGATAATTCCTTGAGCTCAGCATAGCTACCTACAACTTTGACGTGTTCAATACCGTCTTTGTCCGTTCCCTTCCAGACAGGCATTGCAGTTGCCCAGAAACGATCACGGGAAATGTTCCAATCAGGCGCTTGCTCTACAGTTTTGGCAAATCGACCCTTCTTAACATGGCTCGGGAACCACTCGATATTACCGTTCTCCTCAAGCATTGTTTCGCGTTGCGAAGCGATATCCATGAACCAGCTTGGGTGCGCCCGATACATAAGCCGAGTACCACAACGATGGCAGTGAGGATAACTGTGTCGGTAATATTCGATCTTCCAAACAATTCCCCGCTCTTTCAGCTCTTTAGCGATTGGCTTATTAACTTCCCAGACGTTCTGCCCTAACCAGTCACCCTCGGTGTAGTCACCGTTTGCGTCTAGGACATGGACAACAGGGATCTTCTTTTCCTGGGCCAATGCAAAATCTTCTTCGCCGTATGCTGGTGCCAGATGCACAATGCCCGTACCGCTTTCCGTAGTCACATAGTCAGCATCCCATATCTGATGAGCATTTTCACCGCGATCCTCAAAAAGTGGCACGTATGTTAGGCCTACTAAGTGCCTACCCTCAAGTGCACCCATTACTTCGGTTTTAAGCGGTTGATGTTTTTCGTCTGTAAATACTTTTGGCACTAGATCCTCTGCCACTACAAAGATCTGATCATCACACTTTACTACGAGATAAAGTAATTCATTGTTTACTGCTACTGCAGTGTTTGCAGGTAATGTCCATGGAGTGGTAGTCCAGGCAAGTAGATTCAAAGTTGATTCGGCTGGGATCTTAAGTCCAGATCGCTCTTCAAGCTCTTTTTGTGACTCTTCATTTAGAGCAAAATTAACGTAAACACTTGGGTCGGTAACATCCTGATAGGCGCCAGCATCCATGGTAACTTCTGCCTTACTAAGAGGAGTGGCGTCGAGCGTACAATACATAAGTACCTTTTCGCCTTCGTAGATTTTGCCTTTTTCATATAATTCTTTGAACGCCCACCAGACAGACTCCATGTAATCTTTGTCCATGGTTTTGTAGGCACCCTTAAAGTCCACCCAGCGACCGATACGATCTACAGTATCTTCCCATTCACTACTGGTCTGAACCATGTTCTCTCGGCAAGCCACGATATACTTCTCTATTCCATATTCTAAAACCTCTTCGCGGCTATGGATTCCGAGCTTCTTCTCAGTAAATCGTTCGGCTGGCAGTCCGTGACAATCCCAACCCCAGACTCGTTCAACTCGCTTGCCTTTCATAGTCTGATAACGCGGCACCACATCCTTAATGATTGAGCTCAGCAAAGTTCCGTGATGGGGAGAGCCACTAATGAATGGAGGGCCGTCGTAGAAAACATAGGCATTGCTTTTAGGTCGGTTCTCGACCGACTTCTCAAATGTCTTGTTCTTCTTCCATTGTTCGACGAGATCCTTCTCGTACTCTAGTGCTCGCCGCCGCGTTCCTGCTTTAAACTTCATGTTGTACTCCTGGCTTTACCATCTCTATTTCCATTAGCCCACCGCCAAAATCATGTTCAGTTCCTGGTTGCAGCTCAAAACCCAACTTCTCGTAAAAATGTATTGCTCGCCCATTATTTACTGCCACGCCCAATAACGTATCACGGCCTGGATCAAGCCAGCCTTGTAGATCTTCGCCCAGTGCTGTTGCCACGCCGGACCCCTGGAAGGATTTATCTAGGTAGAAGGCATGGAGCCGCTGCTCTTCCTGAGTCTTTGAGCCCGCCACAAACCCAACAGCCTTACCACTGCCGTCACGTGCGACCATGTAGTACCTATGTTCTGGGTCTTCAAGTGCAGCGGCGATATGTGACTTGTACCGCTCAATACCCTCCGGCGATTCTTTCGCTGCGGCATGTTCCTCCACCCATTCATCAGTGATACCCGGCTGTATACCAGGATACGTATCTCTCCAGCTTTGAGCGTGCATATGCGCCAAGTCTTCAGCGTCCTCTAGTTTTGGTCCGTCGATTGTCCATTGTTGTGGTGGCATTTCAGTCATCTTTTCTCCTTACGTTTTCTATAAAATAGAAAAATCCCTTTTTAGACACTGGAATCCGCGTGAGCGGACGGTACCATCCAGTTTCTAAAAAGGAATTCTTTTTAGCTCTTATTTATCGCTATTACGGGCTGCCCGGTCGGTTCTACTTGGAATTTCTCCCGTTCTATCGACTGCCTTCGTGGTTGATAGCCACTCATCTACTTAACGCAGAATGCATTTGTAATTTTTACTATACCCCAATTAACACCTTATCTCAAGCGTAATACTAATGGTCTTGTGTGTAGTAGGAGATCTCATTCATAAGTGGGAGTACCGGACCCTGCCACAAACGTAGCATCTGTCCGGCATTGTCGAGCGCCAGGATTGCCGGATATTGGGTGATGTCGTACATGGTGGCCGTTGCTGCACCATCCCTGGATTCCAGGCTGATCAGCTCTATTCTGTGGCCCGTTTGCATCGAGAAATCACGAGCAAATCCTTCCACATTTGTGGCATGGTCCGACTTGGGATGGTAAAGGATAACCGCTTTCATTTCCTACAGTTTAGCATACGTAATCGCATCTGTTAGGCTACAAGAGCACTGATATTTTCTGCTTCGCGCTTAAGCACTTCGTCCACTTGCATATATCCGCCATCCACATTCATTGTTATCCCCGACACAAAGCTAGCCGCAGACGAAAGAAGAAAACTAACGACACTAGCAATCTCTGCCGGTTCTGCATTTCTGCCCAAAGGAGTCTTTGCTACTGCTTCAGCAGTTACCCCGCTCGCCTCAGTGCCCATGGCCGTGTTAACCCAACCTGGGGCGACGGCATTTACTCGGATATTTCTATGCCCCAGTTGGACGGCCAAACTTTTTACAAAGCTATCAAGGGCTGCTTTACTAGCCGCATAAGTTGTACTGGCGTAGCCGCCAGTTTGGGCATCGGTACTGGTAACTACCACCACTGCACCACCGTCATTAATCATGCTAGAAAGTCTGCCAATTAAGTACATTGGCACCAGGGCGTTCACCCTAAAAGCCCACTCCAACTTACTCGCATCAACAGTACTCATATCTTCTTCTTGAAATATACCGGCATTTTGAACAATGGCATCAAACCGATTACCTGAAAGGTCAGTCAGTAGGTTATCCACCTGCTTATAGTCGCCAAGATCGCACTCATGGATCTGATAGCCCTTAGACTGGGCAAGATCCTCTGCGGCGCAACAATTCGGGCTATGTAATCCGTAGATCTCATAGCCCTGTTCATGGAGATTCTCGGCAATAGCACGGCCGATACCCCTACATATTCCCGTTACCAATGCTTTCTTTTGCATGTACCCATTTTATTTTATTACTGTTTTATTGTAAAATATGTGTCCAAAAATACGGACAACTACTGATATACTTATGTTATGACTACCGAAGAACTTACGCTCACTTCCTATCTAATCAACGTTGGATTATCTAAGAATGCCGCGAAGTCATACGTTATCCTTTATAAGCTAGGTCCTGCCTCGGCATTACAGCTGTGTCGTAAAACGGGGCTAAGCAGAACTCAGACATATCGTTGTCTGGAAGAGTTAGAAATTCAAGCACTTGTAAGCTCCGAGCAACTTTCGTACGGAACCATCTACACTGCTCTTCCGCTCTCCGAAATCGAAGGCCTGTTATCTTCCAGAGAAGCGGAAACCGCCAAACTCAAGAACAACCTCGGCTCGATGGTAGCATTAGCCCAAAGCTACATTGGTGCTGGAAAGTCGGATGAGGTAAAGGTTAGACATTACTACGGCATTGCAGGTATTAAACAGGTGAACTGGAATCTTACTCGTGCCGAGAAAGAATACTTTGTGCTTGAGATGTCACACGTAACAGATCACTTTGATCAAACTTTTGGCAAGCGCTACCGAGAACGAATGCTAGAGCGCGGGATCATCTCTCATGATCTAACCAACTCAACGGCAGTGACCTATGAGGAACTCGCTCCAGCAGATTTAACAAAAGTCCACTATCGACATATAGACCCTAAAATCCTGGCCATCAACTACGAAATGTACATCTATAACGATGTCGTTACCCTTATCGATTACGATATCGACGCTAGCTGGGCGATAGAAATACACCACGCTGGGCTCAACACCATGATGCGCCAGATATATACTGCCCTGTGGTCACTGGGCAAGCCGATCAAGATATCTGATCGGTAGTGATTTGTTGGGCCTGGTTCCAGAGCAGATCGAAGACCTGCACCTGCTGATCTGCCATATTCTGATTGTAGATCTCAACGCCCAATATGTCGCCGGCTTCGTAGTTAAACAACGCCACGCAGTTGTTGTATATTGTCATCTCAAAGGCGATCTTGAATACCTCCGGTGAGATGTACCGTATGTTGAAGTATTTCTTATCCCATACCGATTTGGCTTCTTCACCTCGTTGGGGGTTGTTGGTAAGGTCATAACTAGTGATCTTATTATCAATTTGTCGATCATAAAACTTATTATCAAAGTGTTGGCCTAGGTGCCCCGTTAATCGGCTAAGTTCGAAGGTCCGGTACTCGCCCTTTGCCTTCCCTACATTCCAGTTCATCTGCTTTAAACCGTCGACTCCATGGTATTCAATTATCTTTGAGCTTGTGGGGGCATTTAGCTGCATCCCTTTTAGGGCATTAGTAACAGATCCGAGGCTAGTTCGTAATTGTTCTGCTTTACTCTCGTGTTCGCTTACCAAGAATTCCAACACTTCAGGACGTTGGGCCTCGTATGTCTGGCCGTAATGTCGCTCCCGAATTGTTATCAATTGCTTAGCGGCCAGCTTCTCCAGTACGGGATACAGTTTGGTGCGTCCTGTCTTGAGGCCTCTACTAATTGCCAGTACAGACTGTCCCCCATTTTGTAGCAGAAATATGTAGATCTGTGCTTCTAATCCATCAAGCCCGAGATGCTTAAGATACCCGATCACCTTTTTCTGGACTTCAATACTCTGCTTCATGCCGTTAGTATATATCTTGAATGTCTGTCTGGCCAGACAACATTTTTACATAAGCGTCTCCGTTTCGTATACTTTCCCCATGACAAATCCCACCATACACAAGTCAAACAGTATTAAAGATATTATCGAGATAACTAAACGATCCACACAGACAAACGATGTTGTTAGAATAAGTGAGCTAAGTTCCCTGGGAGATATCATCCCAATTAAAACTGCTGAGTCATTCCGCCGCGAATGGCTCCGCAATGAAGTATCCATCAGACAGCTCACGAACAAGCGAAGCTTTGAACAATGGACAGAGGTAAACGGATTTGTCGATGCCTGCATGGATGTTAAGTATGTTCCTGGCGATATTCTACCTATACATACCGAGGTGCTGGTCTTTGATGATGTGGTTGCCTTCTACCGCGTTGAGCCCGAAGTATCAGTAGTAATTATTGAGGACACAGCTGTTGCCCAGCAGCAAAAAGCCTACTTTGATAGCTTCTGGTGTATTGCTAACACCTTGTCTCTGCGAGCCGATGGAAGCACAACATATGCCGTAACAATAAAACGCTCTCCCAAAGATGTTTTCGCATTCATATCCGATCTGAGCAATTGGCCACTTTTTAGCGACTTTGCTGCAGATTTTGAACGAGTAACTGACGAAGAATATATTGCCCACTCCTCACAGGGGGATATTAGAGTATTAGCCAAGTTCGATACCGAGCGAATGTTGCTTGATACCGAGTGCATACTACCTGACGGTACTTCAGATTTTATCCCCTACCGTGTAGTGCCAAATAAAGATGGAGCAGAGTTGATGATGACCAACTTTAAACCGCGCAATGCAACGAAAGCCGAATACGAAGAACAATTGGAGTGGATGAACATTGAACTCAAGCGGGCTAAAGAACTGCTTGAAAAGAAGGCAAAATAAAAGAACCAGGGCTAAACCTGGTTCTTTTACGTACTGCAACTGGCTAGCTACAGCCGGTGGTCGAACCACAAGCCGTACAGACATAGCAGCTACCTGCTCGCTGAGTCTGATTGCCGCAGCTGTAACAGAGTGGCGCTGTGTCGTCGGAAGTCTTCTTTGAAGAAGGCTTTTCGACTGACGGTGCGTTGTCCTGTACCTGTGCTGCAGCCTGGACTGGCTCGCTCTTCACGATCTCGGCCAAGGCAGGCTGATCGAGTAAGCTAGTCTGCTCATCTGGCATGTCATCTAGGTCTGCAAGGCCAAGCTCAAGACGATCGTCAAAGCTCAGATAGTCCAAGGCTAGTCGGCGAATGATGTAGTCAGTGATTGAACTTGCTGTTCGGATCTCTGCATCATCAGTTATGCCAGCTGGCGCGAAGCTTGTGCCGCGCAACGTCTTTACGTAACTCTTTAGAGGCACCCCGTACTGCAAGCCATGACTAACACTAATGGCGAAGGAATCCATCAAACCAGATAGAGTTGAGCCCTGCTTAGAGACGTTGATGAATAGTTCGCCAGGAGTTCCATCTTCGTATTCACTGACCGTGAAGAATCCACTAAGGTCGGAGATGTGGAACTTGTAGGTGCTACTCTTGCGTCGCTTTGGAAGCATTCGGCGAACAGTGCCCTTTACAATAATTTTATCTTCGATGGACTTAGCTGGCGCGTCTTCGCTACCCTCTTTTTTAGCCATGCTGAGTGGCTGGCCAACCTTACAGTTGTCGCGGTACACGGCAACGGCTTTGAGGCCCATTTCCCAAGCGTCCATGTGGAGCTGTTCGATATCTTCGACACTTGCCTCTTCTGGCATGTTGACAGTCTTGCTGATTGCGCCAGATAGGAATGGCTGGACAGCTGACATCATCTTAACGTGGCCAAGGTAGTGAATGGAGTTGTCGCCCATAGAACATGCGAATACTGCTTTGTGCTCGTCCTTTAGATGAGGAGCGCCAATAATTGTCTTCTCGACATCGATGTAAGCTACGATTTCGTCGGCTTGTTTCTTAGTGTAACCAAGAGCGTCGAGTGCACGAGGCACTGTCTGGTTAACAATATGCATTGTTCCACCACCGACAAGCTTCTTGACCTTAACAAGGCCGAGATCTGGCTCAATTCCCGTAGTGTCACAGTCCATCATTAATCCTATGGTTCCAGTTGGAGCCAAAACGCTGGCTTGTGCGTTACGTACGCCGTACAACTGTCCAAACTCTACTGCCTCGTCCCACGCTGTTGCAGCGGCGCTGAGTAGGTCTTCGGCGACCATGCTGGCGTCGATGTGCGACACAGCTTCGCGGTGCATCTTTAGAACCTTGATCATGCCTTCTTGGTCTTTATGGTAGCCAGCAAATGGTCCAACTCGACGAGCAAGCTTAGCGCTGGTAGCGTAGCTATGGCCTGTTAGGATGGCGGTAATTGCGGCTGCAATTGCTCGGCCTTCTTCGGAATCGTATGGAAGACCCATAGCCATCAGAAGCGCACCAAGGTTAGCATAGCCAATTCCAAGTTCGCGGTAAGCCTTAGCGTTCTTGGTGATGTTTTCTGTTGGGTATTCCGAGTAGCCTACGAGGATTTCCTGGGCGGTGAAGATTAGCTCAACAGTGTGACGGAAGGCTTCGATGTCAAAGCTGTGATCGTCATTGAGATAGCGAAGCAAGTTGATACTGGCAAGGTTACAGGCCGAGTTATCAAGGTGCATGTATTCGCTACATGGATTACTACCATTGATGCGTCCAGCGTTTGGCGAGGTGTGCCACTTATTGATAGTAGTGTCGAACTGCATACCAGGATCAGCACATTCCCAAGCTGCTTCAGCAATCTGTCGGAACAGTTCACGAGCCTTGATAGTCTTGACAGTCTTACCGCTTGTGACTGCTTTAAGATCCCAGTCACCGTCTTCTTTAACGGCCTGCATAAATTCATCCGTTACACGGACTGAGTTGTTAGCGTTCTGGTACTGAACAGAGAAGATATCTTTGCCGTCGAGGCTCATATCAAATCCAGCAGCTTGCAAGACATGCGCTTTGCGCTCTTCGATTGCCTTAGCCCAGATGAACTCTTCGACATCCGGGTGATCAGCATTTAAGATAACCATCTTAGCGGCACGACGGGTTTTACCGCCACTCTTAATCGCACCAGCTGAGGAGTCAGCACCGCGCATAAAACTCATTGGACCAGAAGCTGTTCCTGCACTCTTGCCAAGCGGTTCAACTGATGAGCGGATATTGCTAAGGTTAATTCCTGAGCCGGATCCACCCTTGAAGATCATTCCCTCTTCTTTATACCAGTTAAGGATGGCTGGCATAGTGTCGTCTACGGCCAAGATGAAACAAGCACTGGCTTGCTGGGATCGTTCTGGCGCACCAATGTTAAACCAAACTGGTGAGTTAAAAGCAGCACGCTGTGTTGCGAGAACGTACTTAAGTTCTTCCTTGTAGTCTTCTGCTTCGGCATCGCTCTCGAAGTAACCTTCTTGCAAGCCATGACGAGTAACAGTGTCGACAACGCGGTTAATCAGGTCGCGCAGTGAGGTTTCGCGCTCTGAGGTTCCGGGTGTACCAGTGAAGTATTTCTGGGCAACAATGTTAATTGCATTTAACGACCAGCCTACTGGAAACTCGACGTCTTTTTGTTCAAAGACAGGCTTTCCAGTCCCTGGATTCGTGATAATTGAATCTGTTTTTATCCACTCTAGAGCGTCATAGCCCTTTGTGCCCGGCTGCGTAAACAGGCGACGCTGCCCCAGGATTGTTGTTTGTCCCATACTACCCCTCACTTATATTGTTTATTGATAATTTTTGTTAGAGTGTGCAGTCACGCGTCTCTCGCAGTTACGTGACTTGCTGCGCTCCCCTCCAGCACCCTCATGCTTGAAGTAGGATTTCATTGTCCCACTAATGAGTGCCGTAGGCGAGCCGTCAAATTTACAATCTTGCTCGCAAAATCTATTTGACGGAGCTGGTTCGTTGGTCCCGAATCTGTGACAATTCTTTTTCAAATCCAGCTATATCGGTGAAGCGTCGATAGACACTTGCAAAGCGTACGTAGGCTACATCGTCAAGTTGAGCCAAGCGGTCCATGACCATTTGCCCCAATTTAGATGTTGGCACTTCGCCGTCGCCACAATCATAGAGTTCTTGCTCTACCTGAGAAACCAACCTATCAAGGTCAAGATTAGTTACCGCAGTCTTTTCACATGCCCGGTATAAACCAGATAGCAATTTCTCGCGGTTAAACATTTCTCGAACTCCGTTGTTTTTGATAACCACTAGTTGTGGTCGTTCAAGACGTTCGTAGGTGGTGAATCGGTATTCGCAGGATAAGCAGGCCCGTCGTCGCCGTATGGCTTCGCCGTCTGCTACATCTCGAGATTCTATAACTTTGGTATCTGCCTTTTGGCATTGGCTACACTTCATTTCACCTCTTTCTGTTCCCTCTAAAGTACTATATCGCCACTCATATCACTATATATAGCGTATATGCTTATAAGCATAACCCCATGTGTAGTGTTTTTCAAGTTTACACATGCTGTATTATTTAATACAGAATGATCCACTCTACCCCTTATTTTCGTCCTGTGAGTCTGATTCTTTGTTGCGACGATTCTTTAAACGTCGTAAGAACGAAGGCTTTTCAAGTTCGTCTTGTTCTTGTTCCATGTCACTTGCCGACGGTTGATCATGTTGCTGTTCTTCCTGCTGATCGATAGACCAGATATTGGGGATGTTTGGTTCTGAGTGAAATGACGATTCTTCCCGCTCTTTATCGACACCAAGATCCATATTTATATTTGGTACATCTTCGATCTCTTGTTTCTGTTCTTCCTGCTGATCAATGGGGTCTAATGAGGTAGTCACTAATGGCTGAGGGGACTGCTTAGTGAAGTAAGTTGCATCAAATCCAGTGGCCACGACAGTAATAATTATCTCGTCTTCAAGATCGGGATTAATGGTCGCCCCAAAGATAATGTTGGCGTCTGGGTCGGCGGCTGCGGTGATAGTTTCGGCTGCCGTATTGATTTCGTGCATCGAAATGTCGTTTCCACCAATAACATTGAATAGTACGCCCCGTGCGCCATCGATTGAAACCTCGAGTAATGGGGATTCGATGGCCTGCTGAGCTGCTTGAATGGCACGGTTTTCACCGCGTGCCCGTCCAATGCCCATCAGAGCAGAACCGGCGTTGCTCATCACCGTCTTGACGTCGGCGAAGTCGAGGTTAATAAGGCCATGTACGGTAATAAGATCAGAAATACCCTGAACGCCTTGTCTTAGGACATCATCAGCAACTTTAAATGCTTCCATGAGAGGAGTTTGTCGATCAATAGTCTGAAGTAGTCGATCGTTCGGAATAATAATAAGCGTATCAACTGCATCACGGAGATTATTAATAGCGATCTCGGCATTACGTCGTCGCTTCTCGCCTTCAAAGGCAAATGGCTTAGTTGCAAAGCCCACCACCAAAATGCCTTGCTCTCGGGCGGCTTGTGCGACAACATGGCCGGCTCCACTACCCGTTCCACCGCCAGCACCGATAGTCACAAATACCATGTCGGCACCTTCGATAGCCTTTTTAATATCCTCTAGTGATTCTTTGGCGGCACTCTCGCCAACGCTAGGATTAGCGCCGGCTCCCAGACCACGGGTTGTATCTTTGCCGATGTGGATTTTGGTTGTTGCTTTGGAGTAGTGGAGCGCCTGTGAGTCGGTGTTAACAACAATAAACTCTACACCGTCAACACCTGCGTCAATCATGCGATTGACAGCTGCGCCACCTGCTCCGCCTACGCCAACAACTTTTATGCGTGCGAACGTTTCTATAGCTGGTGCAACTTGTGGCATTCTTTACCCCTCTGGACTCATTCTTTAATGATTAAAAGTATACTGCATTACTTTGTTGGTATCAATGAACAAACCTGTTTTACAAGCCCGGCTCCAAGCTTTTGGCCTGACATAACTTATGTGCGCAGAACAGTAAATTAGGACTTGAAACGTCTGATAAACCCATCAATAATGCCCGTGACATTGGATTTACCGGTATTGTCTTGATTAGACGGAAGCGGACCAAGCAACATATCGAGTAGCATTAATCCCACTACGCTCGCGTAGCTTGGGTCCTGAACGGTATCCATAAGCCCAGCCAGAGGCTGTAATTTCCCAACTCTTGCCGCAAGTTCCAATCGCTCCTTCGCGTATTCCGCAAGCCCAGGTAGACCCGCAGTCCCACCTACTAGCACAACACCACCTGGCAGCTTCCGGGACTTCTGGATCTTCTTCAGCTCCTTATCGACATACTCGAATAGTTCTTCGACGCGTGCCTCAATTATCATCAAGATATCATCGGCATCAAACTCATGGCGAGTTTTATTAATAACAATAGAGAGAGGTCCAGTCTTGGCATACTTACCAAGACCGCCGTGCTGCAACTTAACGGCCTCGGCGATATCTAGATCAGTTTTGAGCCCAATAGCCAGGTCGTTTGTAATATGAATTCCACCGATCGGAATAATAGCGACATGCTGGACTTCGCCTTCCTCCAATACAACCAAGTTTGTTGTACCCGCACCAATATCAAGAAGTACTGTGCCTGATTCTTTTTGCTGTGCTGTCAGTACTGCTTCTGCAGCAGCAAGACTAGATACCGTGTGATGATTAGGCACAAGATTTGCTTTCTCTAATGCTAGATCCAGATTCCTTAGCGTAGGCGTGGATGCAGTAACAATATGAGTGTCTACTTCAAGTCGAACGCCTTGCATGCCGACAGGATCCTTGATGCTGCCCTGTCCATCGAGTCGATAGTTCTTAGCAAATACTTGAATAATCTCCCTGTTTGGCGGGAGTTTTACAATAGTTGCAGCCTCTTCAACACGGATACGATCTTCGTCAGTAATTTCTCTGTTGCCGGCGCTTATAGCAATAACACCTCGAGAATCCATACCAAGCACCTGTGGGCCATTTACATTAACCGTTGCTTCAGAGATACGAACACCTGAAACTCTTTCAGCTTCGGTTACTGCCTGGGTAATTGATTCTACTACGTCGTCGACTCGGACCACAACACCTTTACGCATACCCTTATTTGGGGCGCTTCCGTGGCCAATTACAGATACAATGTTCGATTCTTCGGAGTCCATAATACCGATTACGCACCGTACAGTGCTGGTACCAATGTCTAGCCCGAAATAGTGCTGGGCTGGTTGTTCACGCATGCAAGCAGTATACCGCTTGTCCTTCGTACCTACAATACTCTTGTGTTCTAGAGCTGGGTAAGTATTTCGTATCCGTGTTCAGTTACTAAAATTGTGTGTTCAAAGTGGGCTGCAAGTGAACCGTCATAGGTCTTGACTGTCCATCCATCCTCATCAAGATACACCCGGTCGGTACCTAGTGTCGCCATAGGCTCAATGGCAATTGTCATGCCTGGTTTTAACAATGGACCGCTGCCTTTGCGACCATAGTTGGGAATATTGGGCTCCTCATGCATTTCATGACCTACACCATGCCCTACAAGGTCCTTAACAATTCCGTATCCACCTTTTTCTAGTGTATTTTCAACAGCGTATGCTATGTCACCGACCCGCGTAACACCTTTGATCGCTTCAATGCCCGCATACAATGATGCTTCAGTTTTTTGTAATAATTGTTGTATTTTTTTATTAGAATTTCCGACAATTGTAGATAATGCAGCGTCTGTAACCATCCCTTTATAGCGAACAACAAAATCTAGGCTAACGATATCGCCATCCTTTAGAATTAGGTCCTTCTTTGGTATACCGTGAACGACTTCATCATTAACAGAAACACATAGTACGTCCGGGTAGCCTTGATAGCCAAGGGTAACTGGCTGAGCACCATGGACCTTCAGCTGAGCCGCCGCGTAGTCGGCCAACTCTTTGGTGGTAATCCCTGGCGCTACTCGCCCTTTAAGCTCCTGTAAAATCGTGGCTAGAATTTTGCCACCCTCGCGCATTGCCTGGATCTCTTCTGCAGTTTTGACCTGGTTATACATTAACGTGCTGCGCAATCGCGTTATGTACGTCCTCTGGCGACTGTGAGCCATCGATATCGTATACGGTTATGCCCTTAGCCTTGAAGTCACTGATTATAGGTAGCGTAACGGCTCGGTATTCTTCGAACCGATTTCGTATTGCTTCTTCGGTATCGTCTTGTCGTCCACGCTGTTTAAGGCGCTCGAGAACCACATCTTCAGAAGCCGACAAATGAATTACTGCCGTGATTTTAAATCGTTCCATCTGAACCTGATCAATTAGCCAGTCAGCCTGTTTGAGCGTACGAGGGAAACCATCCAGGATGAATTCTTCCTGTAGGTTAATCAGGTCCAGTACTTTATCGATCATACGAATCATTTCGGCATCACTTAAAAGCTTGCCTTCGAGCATCTCATGGCGCCTTTTACCAGTCACCAGAACACGTAAAATTTCTCCGGTAGAGATCCACGCGTAACCATTTTTATCCGCCAGTAAACGGCCCTGCATACTCTTGCCGGCACCTGCTACACCCATCAATATAATCATGCTAACCGCTCCTTAACGAGTCTAGCAATCACCGCTCCATCAGCGGCCCCGCCACTTGCTTGCTTAACGGCACCGATAAGTTGGCCCATTTGCTGTAATGTTGGAGTGCCCATTTTAGTAGCTTCCTCTTCAACAAGAGATCTAACGTCTTCCTCGCTTAGTTGCTGGGGGAGATATTGATCGATCACCTTCTTTTCAGCTTCTTCGTGTTCAGCCTTTTCAATATTATTACCAGTGCGATACAGGTCGGCGCTTTCTTGGCGCTTCTTAGCTTCTTTCTGGAGCAAACTAATTACCTGTTCTTCTGGCAGTCCAGCTTCTCGATCACCACTGGCTACTTCGGCGTACAAGATTACGCTCTTTAGCCCACGTAAGGTTGTGACAAGAGTCTTCTCGCCAGCCAGCATTGCGGTTTTAATGTCTTTTTCTAGTTGTTCTTTAATTGTCATATTCATCCTAAGTTTACCAAAGAGAAAGACCCCTGCATAGCAGAGGCCTTTTGTAGTTCGAAGTACAAACCTTAGCGGATGCCAAGTTTGAGCTTTTTAACCTTGATAGCCTTGCGCTCGCGTCGAACGATAGCCTTGAGGCGTCGATCTCGCTTGCTAATTGGTTTTTCAAAGTATTGAGCCTGCTTAGCAATAGCTAACGCACCAGACTGCTGAACCTTGCGGTTGAAGCGGCGGAGCAGGTTCTCGAACGACTCTTTTGAATCTTTACGTGTTACTTGAATCATAAGTGTAAATTATATGCTAACAGAGACAGTTTAGCAACCCCTAAGGTGCTAGACCAATCAATGCCTATGCGTTGGAAGCCGGATTAGATTTCTTTTGGTTCAGTCGCTGTGATTTCAAGACAATACTTTGGAGCTCTTTGAAGATAGCAAAGTGCTTATTAGTGTGGTAAATCTTGGTATTCCCTTGCTTCTCAGATATTAAGAATCCGATCTTCTCGAGTCGCTTTAGCTCTCTTTGGATGTTACCAGCGTCTTCTTTTATCAGCTTAGCGAGGCCACGGACATGTGTTTTAAAGTCGGGGTATTTTGCATATACCACGATAATTTTTCGACGAACTCGGGATGTAATAAAAACGTCTAACATAAGCCTCTTCATTGTTATTCAAACAACGTGTACTTAAAAGTATAGCCACATTGTAAGCATAATTCAACCCCACTATACGGTTACAGATAGTGCTCCGTACGCTATATGCAGATATACTGATCCTATGCACTATCTGGAGGTATTGATAAGTAGCAGTAGCTATCATGGGTCCGAAACATTGACCTACAGTTATGACACACCCCTGGATCCTGGCAGTATTGTTCTTGTGCCAATGCGAGCCAAGAGAGTAACAGCCGTAGTGATAGGCTCTGTCCCTCGGCCAAAGTTCACAACCAAGCCGATCATAGGATTACAGGTTGAGCGACCGTCACCAGATCAGATTCTTAAGCTTATGAAGTGGATGGGCTCATACTATCCTGCCCCGAGTGGGACAATTATCTCCCAGTTCCTTCCCAATAACCTGCTCTTATCTGGAGCACTTGGAAAGCCCAAGGAAAATCCCGCGGGAAATCCCAATCCCCTGCCGCTGCCGCAGCTCACCAAAGACCAACTGGCAGCCCTGCAACAGATTGAACAAAGTAATGAACGAACCGCGCTACTACACGGGGATACAGGCACAGGTAAAACCCGTGTCTACATCGAAATGGCCAAAAAGTGCCTAGATGACGGCAGAAGTGTTGTTATTCTAACACCTGAAATAGGATTAACTTCACAACTTGCCGGCAGCCTGCAGAGGCATCTGAGCGCGCCAGTCCTGGTAGCTCATTCGGGCTTAACAGGACAACAGCGAAGAACGTTATGGCTCCAAGCACTGTTTGCGGATCAGCCGCTCGTGATAGTTGGCCCCCGTTCTGCGCTTTTTACGCCACTTCAGAATATTGGGTTGGTTATTGTCGATGAAGCCCACGATAACGCATACAAGCAAGATCAGTCACCCCGATATCATGCACTCAGAGTGGCAGCAAAGCTGGTCGATCTTCATAGTGCAAAGCTTGTCTTCGGGACGGCAACACCACTCATTACCGAGTACTACTACGCACTAGCCAAGAAAATACCTATTGTACGTTTAACCGAACTAGCGACCAAGACAACAACCCCACCTAAAATTACCCTTGTTAATGCTCGTGACAGAAGTCTATATACACGTAGTCCACACCTCTCTAACCCAATGATAGAGGCTGTAGCCCTGTCCCTAGAGAAAGGTGAACAGTCGCTAGTATTCCTTAACCGTCGCGGAACAGCTAGGTTAGTAATGTGTCAAAACTGCGATTGGCATGCGCTCTGTCCAAATTGTAATGTCCCCCTAACCTATCATGGGGATACGCATTCCATGCGATGCCACACCTGTGGCTACAAAAGTCCAGCCGTTACCGTTTGTCCTGTTTGTGCCAGCTCAGACGTAATCTTTAAGAGTATTGGGACAAAGGCTATTGCCAGTGCACTACAATCGCTATTCCCAAGTGCATCAGTGCAGCGCTTTGATACGGACAATATCAAGGAGGAACGTTTCGAGAAGCAATATGAGGCAGTCCGTGAAGGCCAAGTGGATATATTGGTAGGAACGCAGATGCTGGTAAAGGGACTTGATCTGCCCAAGTTGGGAATGGTAGGTGTTGTTGCGGCGGATAGCAGCTTATACTTTCCGGACTTTACCGCCGAAGAGCAGACCTACCAACTACTGACCCAAGTTATTGGAAGAGTTGGACGTGGCCATACCGAAGACAGCACAGTAGTAATCCAGACCTACGACCCTGAGGGACGTGCACTTACAACGGCAGTGTCGAAGGATTGGACAGAATTCTACGATTCACAGATTGCTGAACGACAGGCGCATAAATTCCCACCGTTCTACTACGTTCTCAAAGTGTACTGTTCCCGGAAGAGCCAATCTTCTGCCATAAAAACATCGGAATCACTCCGAAGCACTCTTCGAAACTCCGGACTTCCCATCGAGGTTAGCGATCCTAGTCCCCGCTTTATTGAGCAATCTGGGGGTGATTATAATTGGCAACTTATCATTCGTGCCAAGAATCGATCAGCGCTTATATCCGCCATTGATCTACTACCCGCCAATTGGCACTACGATATCGACCCCTTAAATCTCCTGTGATATCACTTCTGGTTTTGGTATAATTGCTGGTAATGTCCGCAACTAAAGACTCTATAATCACCCTGCCCCATCCGGATTTACGTAAACGATCCAAGAAAGTCGGCCTCATAACTGACGAGGTTACAGACCTTATCGCTAATATGGAGTCTGCTGTCATTGACTGGGATAATAGCCGTGACCATGAGGTCACAGTAGCTCTAGCCGCCGTTCAGATTGACCAGCTGTACCGAGTAGTGATTGTCAGGGAAGATTTTGATCATAAGACAGAGGCAACCTATACCGCGCTCATAAATCCAGAGATTGTTAAGTACGAGGGCGACATCACCTTTGACTACGAAGGCTGCTTGAGTATCCGATCTGTCTATGGCTATGTTCCCCGTCACGATAAAGTTCGCATCAAAGCACTAAATACCGAAGGCAAAGCAGTTCGCTTCTCTGCTACCGGCTTCTTAGCAAGGGTTCTCCAGCATGAAGTAGACCATACCAATGGCAAATTATTCGTTGACCACATCAAGGACGATCCCGAGGCTTTCTTCATCCTCACTGATAAGGGCAAGCTTGAACCGCTAGATTACAAAAAAGAGATTAAAGACAGTAAAATCCTATGGCAATAAACCAGCAAGTCCCGCCACTTGTCTTCTTTGGCACTGGTCCCGTTGCAGCTAAAAGCTTGCGTCTACTCGCGAAAAAATTTGCTATAGAATCAATTATCACTAAGCCTAAACCAGTACACCACCGTGGTTCCGCCCCTGTGCTAGATGTCGCCAGTGAGCTGGGAATCACAGCCCTAACTGTCGGGAATAAAGACGAGCTCGATGAACTCTTTAAAACCAAACCTGTTAAAAGCCGCGTGGCTATCCTGATTGACTTTGGTATTATCGTATCTCAGGCCGTAATCGACTACTTTCCACTGGGGATCATTAACAGTCACTTTTCTGTCTTACCAGATCTTAGGGGTGCAGACCCAATTACCTTTGCTATTCTGTCGGGACAAGAAAAAACTGGCGTCAGCTTGATGAAAGTCGTGAAAGCGATGGATGAAGGCCCGCTTGTTGGCTATGGCGAATATATACTACCCGAAGATATAACCGGACCAGAACTGACTGACATACTGATAGACCTAAGTGACACGCTACTGGAACACGAAGTGCCTCGTATTGTAAGTGAGCAATCACAAGAGGCGCCTCAATCCGTGACCAAACGAGATATAACCTACTCACGGAGACTAACCAAAGAAGATGGCCGACTCATCTGGAGTAAGCCTGTCGCAGTGCTGGAGCGTGAAGTCCGAGCATTCCAAGGCTGGCCAGGCAGTTACACGACGATTGCCAACGATATAGACATAACTATAACCGCAGCCGCTATTTCAACCGAGAAAGGACCTCCAGGCTCTGTAAGTTTTGATAAGCAACGATTAGTTATATACGCATCAGATGGTGCGTTAGTTATAGAGAAGTTAAAACCTTCAGGCAAGAACGAAATGACCGTACAATCTTTTCTCTCTGGTTATAGCGCGAAGTTATAACTGACTCAACTTAGGATGCTGGCGGATATTGCGTAGGAGGTGCTTGGAATTGCTGAGGAGAGAAGCCTGATCCATCTGTAGCTGGTTGTGGCTGCTGTGACTGCTGAGGCTGAGCTACGGGCTGTTGAAATTGCGGTTGCGGTTGTTGAGGCTGAACGGGAGCTTGTACTGGCGGTGGCGACATCACTTGTTGTTGGCTTGCAGCAATTATCTGTGGTGCAGCTACCTTGATTTCTGCCTTTAAGGCTTCCAGCTCTTCTGCAACTACTTGTTTGTAATTTGGGAAGTTAGACTCCAGCCATTTCAATGCACCCGCTTCATCATTTCGATCTATGAATGCTTCGAATTCGTCGAGTTGCTCATTTGTCATACGCTGTGCAAGCTTCATACCAACCCTCATCTCTAGGGTTTCGTAAATGTGATTAAGCATTCGATTTTTCTCAGTTGCTGCAAGTGTGCCGAGACCGAGTTCGATTAGCAGGTTGTCGTCTAACTTAAACATATTATTCCTTCTTTATCTGTAGATATTTTACCAGACTAACGGTTGGTAAGTATATAGAAGATCACAAACATAATAACTCCGACAACCGCACCCCACGCTCCACTGGTAGCAGCTTGTCGGTAATCGTTACCCTGTGAAGTCTTCTTTTCTGGAGATACATTGGATTTGCTGTTTTGAGGCTGCGAATAACTATTTTGTACAGACTGACCACTGTAAGAACCGCCATCCGCGCCCATACTCTGGCCCGTTACTCGACCTTGACCCTGATCATCCTTTACTTCATGTCGGCGCTCAAAGGCAAATTCCGAGCCAATTGAACTTCCTGCTTCTACGGTCTCAGCTACCTTCTGCATGAAGACTTCCTGGGCTTCAGGTTTCTGTGGAGCTTCAAACCGCTGATTGATAATTGCGGATTCTTGGCGACGATTATCGATAAATACTGGTTTTTGTTCAATAATTTTTGGCTTCTCAACATTAGTAACCGTATTTAATGTTGCTCTTTCAACATCATTAGTGATTTCCCGACGCTGTACCTCTTGAACCACCGGCCGTCTGTTCTCGGCGGCAACCACAGGAGGAGCTTCAATACGTTGTTTATTTATCTTCGTTTCTTGTGGAGGAACTGCAATTTTCTGTCGAACCTCGTCCAGTTCCTTGTCCACCCGCTTGAATTCTTTGCCTGTTGCGGCCATGTTTTTATTATCACGTCGGCGAGCTAAAGCATAGTTGAGTAAATGGAGGCCAGTATTTGCATTGGAATAATTGTGGGTTGTCTCGTGTACCACTGGCGCAGTCTCATGTTGAACCGTAGCCACCTGAGGAGTCATGGATTCCACTTGACGACGCAAGATCGTTTGAATGCTCTCGGGCTCATCAACTACTGGGCTAACAATGGCTTCAGGTACTTGAGGACGCTCTGTTCCCTCGGGCCGGGCTGCATACGTCTCAAGCGGCGCCAATGTCTCGGGCAACTCAATTGGCTCGGAAGGAAGGTCTTCTGGGGACTGTTCCTGGCTTGCTGGGGCAACTTTGTCGTCAGCCTCAAAGGCCTTAGTGGCAAGTAGATCCAGGTCAGCTTCAATAGCTGGAACGGGCTGAACTTCTCCATCTACAGGCTGCCTAACTTCGGATTCGACCACTGGAACAAGCCACGGATTCGGTAGTTCTTCTGACGCAGGCTTCTCGTTTGTTGAGCCGCCCGCCTCATTAACGTCTTGCTTTTCGACATTAAGCATAAGCCGCTTAAAGGA
This sequence comes from uncultured Candidatus Saccharibacteria bacterium, assembly GCA_964536985.1. Classification (GTDB taxonomy): domain Bacteria; phylum Patescibacteriota; class Saccharimonadia; order Saccharimonadales; family AWTP1-31; genus CAZIBG01. The sequence continues at coordinate 120,468 of CAZIBG010000001.1, forward strand.
AGGCTTGATGTTCCTGTACCACTTATATCGCTTCAAGGTGCTGTTTTCGCCGTCATCGTCTTCCTCATCTTCGTCATCCGTCTCGGATGTAGACTCGATGCTCCGCTCTTCGGGCTTACTAGCTTCACTGAATAATCGCGACCAGTACTTCTCACTACCCTTCCATCGGTTTACCCGACGAGGCGTCTCGTTAGCATCCACTTCAGCATCAGTATCTTCTGGCTGTTCGCTATCAAACCGAGGACGCTCCTCCATGTAGTCTCCTTAAAGTTGCCTACTTACAGTTTCTCTGCTGAAAAGTTTAATCAGATCACCCTCTACAACCTCAAGTTTGCTGCTGGTTGCAATATTCATACCACACATTTCGCCCTCAAAAACTTCTTTCGTATCTTGTGGGCCACGCTTCAAGTTTGTGATTTCTACCTCGGCAAGCTCTTCTTTGCCACGCATCACTCGTGCTAACGCTGGAACAGTTAGTTTACCGCTTGTAACTTCACCACCGCAGATTACCTCTGACTTAGTGGTCTTAAAAACTGCCTTAACATTAAGGACGCCAAGCTCTTTCTCTACAATTTCTGGGGCCAATAGCTTAGTGAGCTCAATCTTTACGTCATCGATAAGTTCATAGATAACAGAGTACAACCTAATGCTTAGCTTATCTCGGCTGGCAAGTCGCTTAATACTAGGTGGTATCTGCGTATTGAAGCCATAGATAATAGCACCACTAGAGTTAGCGATATGTAAATCATTCTCGTTAACACTTCCGATTCCACTGCTCACAACGCGAACAATGACTTCTTCGTTATCAAGGGACTTAATACTATCAATAACAGAGGTCAATGAGCCCTGCACGTCGGCCTTAATAATTACTGGCAACTCAGTAACCTGGTTAGTTCGGTTTATCAGTCGTATGAGTTCGCCGCTTCCGATATCCTGACGACTGCCATCTTGCTTCTTATGTTGTAAGTTTGCCGTTGCTAGCGATCGGGCAGTCTTCTCGTTTGAAGCAACTTGGAAGCTATCTCCGAACTGTGGAAGTTCTTTAAAGCCAGTAATGAGCACGGGCGTAGAAGGCGTCGCCACTTTGAGTGGCTTCTTTAGGGTTGTCTCCAGATTACGCACCTTTGCATAAGTACTACCTGCCACTATGAAGTCACCTGGTTTCAGTGTACCTTCGTCTACGAGGCAGATTGCGACTGGACCGCGGCCAGTTTCTAAATGAGCCTCAATAACAAGGCCAGTAGCTGGTGTATTTACTTCGGCCTTAAGTTCTTCGACGTCAGCCACGAGGAAAACCATGTCGAGTAGTTGGGGTATACCCTGTTTAGTCTTGGCAGAAACTTCTACTACAACAGTGTCACCGCCCCATTCCTCAACCAAAACATCTTGTTCGGCGAGTTGTTGTTTGAGTTGTGGAACATTGGCGCCCTCTTTATCAATCTTGTTAACAGCTACAATGATTTTAACGCCAGCTTTTCGAGCAAAGCGAATTGCTTCAATTGTCTGTGGCTTAACGCCGTCATCTGCAGCCACTACAATAATCACTACATCGGTCAGCAATGCGCCGTGCTCTCTAAGGGCCGCAAAAGCTTCGTGACCAGGTGTATCCAGAAAAGTAACATCTCGTCCATTATGATTAACCTGATACGCCGAGATGTGCTGCGTAATGCCACCGGCCTCACCTTTAGCTATATCTGCGTTACGAATTGCGTCGAGCAAGCTAGTCTTACCGTGGTCGACGTGACCCATAACAGCAATCACCGGTGGCCGTGGCTCACCGGTTTGATTGCTCTTACGATTTTCACGAGTATCGATGGTTGGAGCTTCTACCTTCTTGGTTAGCTCGATGTCGAGTCCTAGCTCCCCAACGATGATCTGAGCAGTATCGAAATCAATACGCTCATTCACCGTTGCCATAATACCGTTCTTCATCAGCTCACCAATCAGCTTTGTAACTGGAAGTAAAAGCTTCTCTGCCAGAACGCCAACGGTAACTTGTTCTTCAATTTCGATGGTCCGCTCTGCCATTGCTTCCCTTTCTACAGTCTTGCTGTGGTTTTCCTGATTATTATTTTGCGTCTTTGAGGCTCAAAGCGATCTTACGAGCATCGGTGTCGATGTCGAGAACCTTGAACTGCTTCTTTTCGTTGAGCTGGAAGACCTTCTCCGGGTCAGCTCCATCGTCATTGCTCATCTCTGATACATGAACGAGTGCTTCAACGCTTGGGCTAAGCTGTACGAATGCTCCAAAAGGAGTGATCCGAGTGACCTTACCTTCGACTGTATCGCCCTTGGTAAAGGCTTTAACTTCGTTGAGCCATGGATCCTCTTGCATCTGCTTCATGCTGAGGCTTAAGCGATCTTTATCGATAGCGATAATCTTAGCCTTAATGGTCTGACCGTTCTTAACGTATTCACGAGGATCTTCGACACGCTCCCAAGAGATTTCGGAAATGTGCACAAGACCTTCAATTCCATCAACGTTTACAAAGGCACCGAAGTCGATGACACCAGTAACAACACCTTCAACTTCATCTCCAACTTTTAGTTCAGAGAATCGTGACTGCATGTCGTCTTTAGTTGCTTCCTTCTCGGAGAAGATCAGCTTGTTGTCTTTGCGACTAACGTCTAGGACACGTACACGAAGTACTTGTCCGGTAAGAGCGTTAAGCTTCTGTAGGATTTCGTCCTTATCAGCACCCGATACGCGTGGGTAGTGGCCCGCAGCAAGCTGAGATACAGGCAGGAATCCGCGAATACCTTCCATCTCAACAAGTAGTCCACCACGGTTTGCGTCATAAGGAGTGATCTCTAGAATCTCTCGAGATTCAAACATCCGCTGTAGTTCATCCCAACCGCGATCTTTGACGGCACGCTTCATGCTTAATAGTGCATAGCCTTCGTCCATCTCTGGATCTACAACACTTGTAGTGACTTTCTCGCCTATTTCGAGTTTTTGGCCGTGACCAATCTCGCGGCGCATGACTACACCGACGCCGTTAGCGCCAAGATCTAGCCACATTTCGTGCTTTCGTACCGAAGTAATTGTTCCTTCGATAACGTCACCTGTTTTTAGCTGCTTGATTTCACTAGACGCCAGCAACTCGTCCATTGTTAAACTTTTTGACATGAATTTCATGCCTCCTTATTTCTGCGGCAACCCTTGAGCTGTTTTTCCGATCAGATTTAGGTAGAATTATACTCTGTTACATCCCTGTTGGCAACTGCGCACTAGGCTTTGCCGTGCTGGGCTGCGTAGCCTATACTACTAGCTATGTATTTAGCGGTAGATATTGGGGCAACAAAGGTACTAATGGCTGTTTTCACATCCAAAGGCGAAGTAGTTGAACAGTTAAAGTTTGCTACGCCTAAAACCTACGACGGATTTATGAAGGAAGTGGCCAAGCAGCTCCCCAACTTAAAACACAGTGATTTCTCTGTTGCAGCAGTGGCCGTACCGGCAAAGTTAGATCGACAACACGGTATCGCCATCGCTTTTGGCAACCGGCCATGGCGCAATGTACCAATCAGTCATGATCTAGAAAAACTAGTACGCTGTCCTGTTGTAATCGAAAATGATGCAAAGCTGGCCGCTTTATCCGAAGCAATACTTATCAAAAAAGATTTTAGAAAAGTACTTTATGTAACTATAAGCACCGGAATAAGTTCTGGACTGGTCATTGATGGTGTACTAGACCCAAATCTGATCGATAGTGAAAGCGGACAAATGTGGTTTGAACACAACGGAAAGCTGACTCAATGGGAAGACTTTGCATCAGGGCGTGCCATAGTAGAAACATATGGGAAGCGAGCAAGCGAGATAGAGGATGAAGCTACATGGAAAGTCATTGCACAGAATATTGCACTTGGGCTCAGAGAACTTATAGCGGTCATCCAGCCAGAAGTAATTGTTCTTGGTGGCGGAGTTGGAACACATTACGAAAAATTCAAGTTACCCTTAAGTAAAGAATTAAAAAAATACGAACTACCCATCGCCCCAACACCACCTATCGTTCGCGCTCAGAAGCCCGAGGAAGCAGTAATCTACGGATGCTTTGAGTTAGCAAAAGGGTTTCATGCCAACGTTGCTTAAAGACCTCAGAAAGAGCTTTCCTGCCGTACAGTTCGTCCCAAGTGATAGCTTTTATTGGTCGCCCCGTAAGCGAGCCGTCCACTACAACCCAGACGTACTTCAAACCAATCAGGGAGACTGGTCACTTCTTCATGAGCTAGGGCATGCATTGCTGGAACACCAGTCGTTTAACTCAGATTACGAACTGGTCAAACTAGAGTTATCGGCATGGGAAAAGGCTAAAGAGCTGGCCGACAACCATGCCATATCAATAGACCCCGACCATATTGAAGACTGCTTGGACAGCTACCGCGACTGGCTGTACCTACGAAGCACATGCCCGACGTGCTCAAACTGCTCTCAACAGATTGATGCGCATACATATCGTTGTTTCAATTGCAACGGAACATGGCAAGTTTCGTCCTCTAGGAAGTGTCGCTCTTACCGTAAGAAATTAGTAGTAAAAATATAAAAGAACCTCTGTTACCAGAGGTTCTTTTTGCACTATCAGTTATTCAGAATGAAAAACGACTAGTTAGCTTTTGTGCGGCGGCTAATACGGCCACCTTTAGCACCAGCAATACGAGCTAGTTCACGGTTAGCGAAGAAACCGCCTGTGCGACCCTTCTTACCACCTTTAGCACCGATTTTTGCATAAAAATCTGCACCATACTTTGACTTGTTAGTTGCTGCAGCTGCTTCGCCGCCTTTTTTTGTTCCAGCCATAGTCCAGGCCTCCCTTTAAATAAATTAATGCCCCACCCAGACTCTGACAGAAGAAAGTGAAAGTTCCACCAGACAATCCTCTTATCCCTTTCAGAATTAATAAAATAGTATCACTGTATTGCGCTAATGTCAATTACAATATATGGTATTTAAGGTTTATTTTAGATTCGAGCATTTTCAAGGCCTATTTTTTACAATATTACAACAAAATTGCGGTTATAATTGGTGCATGGAAATAAACACAAGCATCAATAATATTGACGACTATATAGCAAACTACCCTACTGGAACCCAAACTATCCTTCAGAAAATTCGCAAAACCATAGCCGCTGCGGCGCCAGACGCAACAGAGAAGATGAGCTATGGAATACCGACCTTTTACCTTAATGGTAATCTTGTACACTTTGGAGCATACCCTAGGCATATTGGGTTCTACCCTGGTGCTCAAGCTATAGCCGACTTCGCCGACCGTATCAAGCAATACAACACTTCCAAGGGCACAATTCAATTCCAGCTCAATGAGCCAATCCCCTACGACCTCATCTCAGAAATAACCCGTTACAATGTGGCCTCCAGAGCAAAATAACTACTTCTTCTGGAAGAATACCAACTTGTAGCCGTCTGGGTCTCGAATTACAAACTCCCTGTTTCCCCATGGCCAGTCTTTTGGCTCGCTAGACGGCTTCAGACCCTTTTCTACGGCTCCTGCGTAGAACTCGTCTACATTCTCCACTTTGACGTATAAGAACTGTCCTGCGCCCTTATTTTCGAGATTAGCTTCTTTCTGAAACTCAGGCTTATCTTCTTCGTTTTGCGGATGAAAATCAATCCAGAACCAGTTCAACCGTATGGAGAGATGCGCAGGTGCATTCTTAGTAATAATAAACCCTAGCGTTTCGTAAAACGCAGCTGTCTTGGCCGTATCATTAACATAACAAACGATCCCAGATATACTACTCATTTTCATATTCATGGCCATATTCTACACTGTAATAGATCTGTTTGTGATATTTTAAAGTTTTGGCCTCAAAACAAGAAAAACCAGCCGTTAAGGCTGGTTTATTCTATAATTCGGCACCGTGCTATTTTCCCAGGGCTTGATGGCCCAAGTATTGTAACCGCTACGAGGCTTGACTGCTGTGTTCGGCATGGGAACAGGTATTTCCCTCGTGCTATGGGCACCGAATAAGCGTTTTTACAGATGTAAAACGTCTATCGGTGTCCATTAATGGCGTGAATTGAAATGTTAAATAAAACAAACGATGACTATCAATGAATTTGATATTCACCAATAACTAGTCAACTGTCTCCGCTCCAAAAGCCATATCCTCGAAAGAATATAACTTATGGATATAAAAAGTCTGTGTCCCTATTAGTATGCTTCGGCTCAATACGTTACCGCACTTTCACCTTGCACCTATCAACCAGATCGTCTTTCTGGGGGATCATAGAGAAATCTAATCTTGAGGTCAGTTTCGTGCTTAATATGCTTTCAGCACTTATCTGTTCCGCACATAGCTACCCAACGATGCTCTTGGTAGAACAATTGGTACACCAGCGGTGCGTCCACTCCGGTCCTCTCGTACTAGGAGCAGATCCTCTCAAATTTCTTAGCGTCCACAGCGGATATAAACCGAACTGTCTCACGACGTTCTGAACCCAGCTCACGTACCACTTTAATCGGCGAACAGCCGAACCCTTGGAAGGTGCTCCCCCTCCAGGATGTGATGAGCCGACATCGAGGTGCCAAACAGCGCCGTCTATGTGAACTATTGGGCGCTATAAGCCTGTTATCCCCGGCGTAACTTTTATCCGATAGCGCTGCCGATACCACTCTCTTATACAAAAATGTATGGACAGCGGAAAACTTACTCCCACTTTCGTGCCTGATCGGCTTGTAGGCCTCACAGTCAAGCTGGCTTATGCGTATGCACTATCAATTCGATTTCCATCCGAATCTAGCCAACCTTTGAACGCCTCCGCTACTCTTTAGGAGGCAACCGCCCCAGTT
>CAZIBG010000002.1:0-101137 GCA_964536985.1 uncultured Candidatus Saccharibacteria bacterium
GTCTTGCTCCAGCCTTGACGTCATATAGTCGCGCCAATCTTTTGGCAAGGCAAAAGATTGCAAAATCGGCACTAATTCGCCAGCCAATACATATTCGCGCACCTCTTTTTCTCGGCACATCACCTTTTTGCTTTTATGAGTACACCGATAATAGGTGTACTCATGCACATTGCCGTTTTTCTGCCGCTTGATTTTGTGCGCTCCAGTTACGAAACAATCGCAATTCTCGCACCTAACCAATAGATTAAGCGGTTGCGGCGCGGTGGCTTGCTTTTGGGCGCGTCCGCGCCCAGTAAGTACGCGCTGCACTCTGTCAAATAACGCTTTGTCGATAATAGCCGTATGCTTGCCCTCATACACAACACCGTTGTATCGAAAATGCCCATAATAAAATACATCTGTCAGCATACGCTTGACGCGCGACGCGTGCCACTGTTTACCACCCGCCGACTTTGGCTCGCCCTTTTTCCTGCGCCGTCCGCGCGTCTTTACGCCATTGACGTACAGAAAAGCGGCGATGTCGTCCAGCGTTTTTGTGCCTGTGGCGTATAGCTCAAAGGCTTGGCGCACGATTTCCGCCAACTTTTTGTCTACCCAGATTGTTTTTGTCCATACATCGTTGATATAGCCGACAGGCGCAAGGCGCGGACAATGACCCTCGCGCACTTTCTGGCGCAGTCCTCGCTTGGTGTTTACCGATAGATTATCGACATACTGTTTAGACGAATTAAACTCATTTGCCAGCATATATTTACCTTGCGGCGTATTCTCGAACCAAAAGTGGGGGAACTTTAGATCGGCGATGATGTTTTCATCGAGCATATAAATGACGCGCCCGCTATCTATCGAGTTGCGCGACAACCTGTCGGGCAACCACGCCAAAACGCCGTTAGCCTCGCCGTTTTCTATGCGCTCCAGCATTTTGTTAAACTTCGGACGTCCTGGCTTTTTCGCTGTCTGCTTTTCTACGATGATACCTGCGATACGCAAGCCCATACGCTTGGCAAATTCTTTTAGCTCGATTATCTGTGCCGCGACAGATAATATTTGCTTGTCCTCTACATCGGTGCTTTTGCGCACATAGATGAAATACACCAGCTCTATATTTACTAGTAAATCCCTCATAGTTGCCCTCTCAACTTAAATAGCCGCCCCGCTGGACACAATCCAGTAAAACTGCATTGTACGGGACGGCTATATAAGCCAAAAATATCGCCGTTTTACTGATTGATTGTGTCCACTTCCATTTTACCACGGCGCGGAGCGTGTCGGCTATGCCGACAGAAAAACAAAAAAGTGCACCAGCTTGCTGGTGCTCCAAATCTCATTCCCCCCAGAAAAACAGCTGGCTGGCGCTGCGCGCCGCCAGAGAAAAAACCGCCCCAGAGGGCGGCAATTTCCGTTCTTTTCCCAAAATGGTGCAATTTTACACTTTTGCGCGAACCCAGTTTCAGCGGAGCTGTGAGTAAGCCGCGCCGCCTGTCCGCCGTGGGCGGACGCGCCCCACCAGCCGCCCCCTTTGCCGTTTTCTGAGATTTCCCCCCGCCGAATTTCTTTTTTTAGCTGAAAAGGGGTTGGCTGGTTAGGTGCGCTGTCGCTTTGACGACTAGCTGGCTACTGCTTTCCTTGTTGCCTGCCTGGGTTTTCGCCCGACAAGCCAAAGCCCTAACACAATCATCGCGCTAACAAATAATGTTACTATCGAGCCTTCAATCACTGCCGCGCCGCCAGTCATTATGTCACTGCCATGCTGCGATACTTTTAGTAGCGACGGATATACGCCGCCTAGACTAACAACACCTAGTATGACTCCGCCAATACCATTCCAGATAATATGCGCGACAATCGGTGCGAGCAATGAGCCTGTGCGTATAAGCAAAAATGTAAACACCAAGCTTGCAGCGACAACGTTCGCAACCCCCAGCACGCCGCCTTGCAGCCCGTGCATCAGAGTAAACAGTATTGTCGTTACGATTGCCGCAGCAGCGACGGAGTGCCGCTTTTCAATCATCGTGAACAGATAGCCGCGCACCAAATACTCTTGCATCACAACATTGATAACCATGGCGGCAAACCAAATAGTCAGTGATGCAACGGTAGTAGTGCCCTCAAATTGCAAAAATCCCATTAGTACAAGCGGAAGAACCACTACTGCTAGCCAGCCTACGCCGACAAGAGTACCGATTGCGAGATTTTTCACCCATTTATTACCAGCCAATACAGGCCAGCCAATCTTGCCGCCGATTTTACTGGCAAACACGCCTGTCGCCACGAGTAGTGCAAGTGCCGGCACCACTTCCCACCATAGCCGCTGTAGTGCCTCGTCGGCTCGCGTCCAGGATGGATTCTCGAGAGTATCATTCGACATCACAAGCGATATGAGTACCGCCCATAATACGAAAAAGCCAAGTCCCAGTAAGATCGACACGCCTAGACGTCTTAATGACGATTTTGTTGGTTTTTTGAGCATAAGTTTATTTTACCATTTTTACTTGTTTTTATACTTTCGGTTATTACTTGACTTGTTCTTTGCATATAACTTACAGGACGAGAGCGCGCAAGCGCGTCGGCTATGCCGACTAAAGCCACGCCACCTCTACCACTTGTGGTAGGCGAACCACCAGCCAACCCCTTTTCAGCTAAAAAAAGAAATTCGGCGGGGGGAAATCTCAGAAAACGGCAAAGGGGGCGGCTGGTGGGGCGCGTCCGCCCACGGCGGACAGGCGGCGCGGCTTACTCACAGCTCCGCTGAAACTGGGTTCGCGCAAAAGTGTAAAATTGCACCAAATTTAGAGACCTGCAGCAAGGTAAATCTTTTGAGTTAGTATGGATTAATCTTAGGCTTTCTCTTTTGGACATTAACGCTCATTAATTACTTTTTACGAAGCAAGATGTTATCACAGGTAATATCGGATTTACATGCAAACTGCAGAGTAAATTCTATGTAGGAAAACTGCGAGTTTTCAGTGCTTGTAGATTTAATTACCAATTGATACGGATTCCTGTCAAGATCAAAATCTAACTGTAGTGGTTGACTATTGGTACGCGTAGCTATTTCATCGTGTAAACTTTGACACTCCTTGCTGGACATGCAATCAGGCTCAAGAGCATGCTTCGCGTTTATATCAAGTTGTTTCTGTCGATCAGTTGTTGCTTCAGCGAAAGTCTTTACATTATATTCAGATGTTTTATTTTTCCAGCCATTGTCTACAAGTTTCCTTGTAGCTTTCTCTGCAAGCTGCGTTGAAACACCGTATCTTCCAATAACTTTACCTCTTTCTAAAGTCCACCCTTTGCCAGGAAAAATATCAAACACATGTGTTCGCAGGTTTGGTTTTTCTACATAGTGAGGCGTTGTGACTGTTGGGGTTGTTCTAGAATTGATACCAGTGATATTCAGGATTGAGCTGTATTCATCCAATGCCTCTTGTTCACTAATAAATTCGAGGTTGCTTGAGTGATCCAAAAAACGTGCATCATTTGTATCGATTTTTGTTACATACAAAAATAATTGGATTCCAAGAACTATTACGATAAAAAGTGCCCCTGCTATTAATTTTTTAGATGTTTTAGTATTTTTCATAAAATTACCGGTAAATAGTATTAACCATCCGTGTCGAGTTCATCACTTACGACCGCTCTTGGCTTCATGGCCTCAACAGTAATCTGGTGGTCGCCACGGTCAGTCAACACTGTTAGTACAGCTTGCTCACCGCTATTGTCCAACACGGCAACACATTTACCATAGTCTTGACCCTTTTCGTCTGGATTGCGGCTATCGTATTCTGCAGAGTAGAATTGGGCGTCCGGAAACTCTGTGCTTAGCATATCTGTTTCTTTGGGGAATCTTGTTCTATCGACAAAAGTGAAGACAGTACCCAGCGCAACCCCTTTCTGCTCAAAATCATCCTTACGTTCGTGGACTGCTTGAGCATAACGCTCAGAACCAAGTTCGGGCGGAAAATGTGTCATGGCTACTATGCTTTTACCTTGCAAGTTCTTGCCCGCCAGAATCGTTGTATGACAACCGTTAAGTTCCCCGGTCGTAATAACACCAACTTTGCCTGGATTAATTTGTACTGCTTCTGAGCCCCAGACTTGTATTTCAGCCACTTTTACACCCGAATGACGAGCCTGTTCGACAACATCACTAATACTGCCGGTGCGATCTTTGAGCGTCTCGGTGTTGAATGGTGTATGGGGGCTTATGATCTGTACCTGCTGTTCTTCTAGCGCAAGAGACGGAGAGACAGCATTGGCGGCTTGCTCATTTTGATGCGGGATTGGTTCTTTCATTTTTTGTGCTTTAAATCTATGGTTTGATTATACTACCCGCTCCACTGCTTTGCTATACTAATGAATCACAGTTGATTAAACTTATATCTCCAACATATGCATACGTAAACTTTGGACTACTTGGACAGCCCCGTGAGACTTACACCCTGATGGAACGAGTTATTAACGTGATATTGGGCTTAGTTTTGTCTACCTAGACTTTTCGTTTAGAAAACCTCGCTATCGGTCAGTGCAAAAGTAACTAGCTTTTTGTGTACTACCAAAATACTTCTATAAATTTGGTTCCACGATAGGTCAATGTGGCGCACCATCCAAGTAAAAATATTGCCACCCCTGCTGGGTGGCTTTTTTGTTATACTAATCCTAGAACATTATGCAGTCTGACAAAATAAATGAAGCGCGTAGAGGTTTTAGCTGGATAGCGTTTTTAAGGTCTACAATTATTGCTTTAGGCGTTGCGGTGCCACTGTTTATTGTCTACTTGATTCTATATCTCTATATACCTGGAAATAATGTAAATCTCGGACTCTTCGGACAGGCCTATGAAGAACCAACTCTCTTGGCACGAATTATTAGCATCCTAATTGGTCTTGGTTTTATATATCTTGATTTGAGTATAGGAAGGCGCTATTACCGCTCGATCAGAAAGTCGTCCCCCTAACGATGATTGCCGTTATTGCTGTCATCATTATTACTGCGGGGCTATACCGATCTGCACGCGTACCGAGAGCACGACTTTACTCGCTTTCACTATTATCAATTCTGGCCTTAGGACTCAATAACTTCCTGATTTTCTTAGACTCATCAGGTAAGACTGATTGCGGTAAATACTACGATCTAGACTTAGGCTGCTCTAATGTACTTCCAAGTTGGCTTGTCCCGTTTACTGCCGGACTACTTATATCGGCATTGGCACTTAGTGTTTTTATTTTGATTAAATTCAGAAACGACAGAAGAAAATAACTTCGGCCATAGTAATTGTCTTATATGCCTCAATATGGTATTGTAATTTTTATGTCTTTTGAAAAACAACCACTGTCTATTGCGGAGCGAGTGCTTGGAATTAGCGACAATTTAACACCAGACGAATCAATGCAAGCCGGCTACGAAAAGGTAATGAGTACCGAGCCAATGAGCCAAGATTCATTCAGTTTTCTGTTTGAGCAATTTTCAATACTACAAATGTTTGGGCCTGATGTTCCCGGCGTAATGATGTCAGATCCAAAAAGGGGCGGTCAAGCTTCTCCCGAATACACTAACGAAGCGCGTATGGCAGCCCTATCAGTGTGCGACGTAGTCACTAGTGGTTCAATAAATTTTGCTAACTCTCTTGTAGATTGGCCTGCATACCAACAACTCATGAAAGATCATGGCAAGAAGATTGGTGGAGTAGCTTTGATGATAGGTGCGATATCACCTATGTCTACTATGGCATTCGAAGCTATTGCCGAAGACGAATATGGCGCTGATCACGCAGTGACTGTGGATGTGGCAGGATCGTCAGCAAAAGCCCGCCAAGGGAACTTTTTATATGGTTCCGGAACAGAACTACCTTTTGCCGACGAAAGCATCAGTTATGTACATACAAATAGGCTGCTTCATGTTCTTCAATACGGCGGAGATATCTGGAGAGAAGATGGCGGTGTTGCCGATACAGCACTGTTTTCTGAGATATCCCGTGTCCTTAGACCAGGTGGTCAGCTGTTAATGGTCGAGTCACTGCCTTCCCGTCATCATGACAACCCCCGCGGATTGGAGCAGTTCATGGATCGCATCCGAAAACAGCTCGACTCCCAAGAATTTGAAGGCATACATATCGATAACCACGCTTCCATGCTGAGCAAAACCTACTTATTTGACCGCACACGTAACTTCGGTAAACACCTTGTTGGGCTAAATCGAGTTACTGCAGATGTATTTGCACGTAAACCGGTCTAGGTCTTAGGGAGGTGGTGGGCTAAGTGGTCCATAGAGTACTCATGACGGAGTAGTGGCTTAACGTCGTCCAGAGTTACATCGATCTTTACACCGGGGTTAAGGATTCCGTAGGGATCAAAAATGGCCTTGGTTTTTTGGAAGACACTATACATGGCTTGTCCATAAAGCTTGGGCAGATATGGTGCGCGGAGACGGCCATCGCTATGTTCGCCGCTCGTACTACCACCTAATTCAATAACCATCGAGTAATATTCGTCGATTATCTTAAAGACCTTCTGTCTGTCGCCAACCTGACTCAGATCTAAGAAGGGTTGCATATGCAGGTTAGCATTGCCGGCGTGCCCCCAAATTGCAGCTTGCAGACCGTATTTTTCGAACAAGGCGTACACCCCGGAGATGTACTGTTGGAATTTTTCGGCTGGGACAATTCCGTCCTCAATGATTGGCAAGGCCTTGGTGCTACCTTCTGAGTGAGAAATAACTGCTGCGGCACTGTGCCGAATCCGCCAGAGTTGCTCTTTTTCTTGTTCATCAGTTTCGATCTGGAATTTGATCTGGAATTTGTTAAGAATCTTAGTGGTACGTTTAGCTAGCTTCTTCTGGATACGAGCGTTGGCGTTATCGAATTCGATCAACACGATTAACTTATGGAACGGCTTGTCGACAATACCTTTGAGTTGATTAGGATTATGGGTATCGAGGAAGTTTAGCAAGTGCTCATCCACCAACTCCATAGCACTTGGGATTTCTGGACCAGCTTTGATTTCGGCAATTACTTGCTCGGCCACCTGAAGATCGTCGAAGAAGGCAGCGATTAAAGTAGTTTCCGGGTTATAAACTGCGGTGCTCAGGCAAGCTTCGGTTACTATTCCAAGTGTGCCCTGTGATCCAACAAAAAGTGGGGTCAAATCGAATGATCCATCTTTGCGTTTGACGTCTATAATATCGTAACCAGCAGAGTTCTTGCTGACGTTAAGGGCCGAATCATTAATGACCTGCTTGTTCTCTTCGATAAGGGCGTCTACAGCGCGGTAGACTTCGCCTTCAAAGCTGGTGAGCCCCATCTTTTTGCTGAGTTCACGCTTGCTGAGGCGACGTGTTTCGATTACTTCGCCGTTGGCTAAAACAACACGCAGGCTTTTTACGAATTCGCGGGTAGCACCATATTTAATGGTCTTTTCGCCGGCTGCGTTGTTAGCAATTGCACCACCAATGCTGCTGTATTCGATAGAGCTTGGATACGGTGGCAAGAAGCGGCCGTGAGTGTGTAGTGTCTGCTGCAATTTGGAATATATAATTCCTGGCTCTATTACGACATCACCTGTTTTACCATCAAGCTCCAAGATGCGGTTCATATGAGCTGGAAAGACCATCATAATCCCCGTTCCAACAGCAGCACTGCCCTGGTCTGTACCCATACCTCGAGCGGTAATTGGGATAACGCGGCCACGTTCGGCGAGTTGCCACGTAAACCTAGCGGCCTTACGGACGTCGCCTTCGTTGCGTGGATAAACTACTAACGATGGTGTGGCAGTAAAAACTCCACCATCAGTGGAGAAATATTTGCGAAGGCTTGCTGATGCAGACACTTCGCCACTTAAATGTTCTTGTAAATAATGTGCAACCTTGCTCATGAACCCTCTTCTTTATATTGAATAAGCGTAATCGTTTCTTGAGTATTATCATACCACACCAAAAGCTCCAGTATCTACTGTTGCAACGGTACTGATGTCCTTATTTTGGTGCCGCGAAGAGGACTTGAACCTCCACGAGATTGCTCTCACTACGACCTGAACGTAGCGCGTCTACCAATTCCGCCATCGCGGCAACAAAACAAAGAATCAATATCTGTGTATTCTAGTTTATTTGAGCTGTTAACTCAAGATAGGCTACTCGGTAGCCTGGTTGGATTGGCGGATCTTCCAGTTTTCGACATTATTAAATCGATCTGCCCCACTATTCATTATTGTCGGGCTAAAGCCGAATAGTGGCTCTCTGGCAAGGTACAAATAGCGTGGCTGATACAAAGAGACTGCTGGTGCATCATCTCTCCAGGACACCAGGAATGGCTTATATTTGACTGCTCGTACTTCGTCTTCGCTACGTGTTCTACCTGCTTCCAGAGAGCGGTCGGCTTGTACTGATTTATATTCGGAGAAGTTCAGCTTACTTGAAGACTTTGGATCAGCTTGAGAGCTGTGCCAGAAGGCGAAGACATCGGGGTCGGCTCCAATAGCGATTCCGTAGAGCAAGGCATCATAAGTATGCCCCGTTAGGGCAGATTGAAGTTCTTGGTCGTCCAACAGAATGATGTCGACATTGACTCCCACTGCCTTCCACTGGCGCTTTAAAACGTGAGCGACGTAGTCATAGACAGAATTACGCTGCGTTGTAATGGTAAAGCTCAGTTTCTGATTACCCTTAACGCGAGTGCCGGTACCGTTTAGTTTCCAGCCGGCTTCGTCGAGTAGCTGGCCAGCCATTGCCAGGTCTCCAGTATTTTGCTTAACCGTACCGTCGAATCCAATCTGGTTACGGAGGATCGGGCCGGTTGTCGGCAAGACAGGACGATCAATTCCTGCCAATACCTGCGGGGTGTCGACAGCGTAGGATAATGCTTTTCGAACTTTAACATCCTGGAAAGGATCGGCAGTATTTCGGAAGAACACCATAACCTGGCTGGTAAGTGGAACGTTATAAGCGCGAGCCGAAAGATCGTTTTTTAGGTCCTCGGGCACTACCGTTAACCCGGCCACGGCGTTGATTTCTTGCTTCTGAAATGCGCGAGCCATCTTATCTTCGTCCTGGAAAGTACGAATAATGAATTTCTCGATAGATGGCTTGCCGCCAACGTATTGCTCGTTTGGCACGAGCGCAATGCGCTGCTCTCGTTCGTCAGGGTTTGTGCCTACAACTTCTACAGCCTCCCACTTAAAAGGTCCCGATCCCACCGGTCGGGATGTATTGAAGGCTAATGATCGTAATTGCGGAATGGGCACACCGTCTAGTAGGTGCTTAGGAACAATACCGTTGGTCATGCTAAAAGGAAAAGCGCTCAGAATGCTTGGCAAAACGAATGAAACCGTTTGATTATCGACTTTTTGTATCTTTATACCCAACCAACTTCCGGCAAGTGGGGACTTGGCATCGGGGTTCTGTATTAACCCGTAGGTAAACACCACGTCGTCAGCGGTAAGTGGTTTTCCGTCATGCCAAGTAAGGTTTTTATTAAGTACCACCGTATAGGTAGTGCCGCGTTCGTCGACAGTCCAACTCTGGGCCAGATCTCCGACAAGCTTATTATCCTGGTTATATTTGAAGAGTCCTGAAAAGACTAGTCGTTCGACGCTGTTATCTACGCTACTAGCAGCATAGATGGGGTTGGCATTTGTAAACGTACCAAGGATACCTTCGGCGTAAATACCGCCAGCTTGAGGTGCCGGCGACAGATAATTACTTCCTAGACCGCGGGTTTGATACAACGTAACGCCTATAAGCAGCAGGAAAAGTAGCACCCATGACGCGATAAAGCGCCGCACTTTTGTTAGGCGGCTAAGACGATTAAAAAAGTGACGTTCGAGGTTGTCTTCGGCTTGCATGCCGATGTCTTCTACTTGTCGCTTACTTCGGCGGAACCGTCGTCGCCATCGAAGTTTGGTGGTGCGATCTATCATGCCCTACCCTTGTTGTTTGCTTAGGTTAATATGCCGAGCACCAACGAAACACCGAAGATCAAAACTAAAATAATAGTTATCTGGTGTAGTGTTTTATCGGAACCGCGTCGTACGCTGTTGACCTCACCGCCGCCGCCAAGTCCGGCACCCAATGATGCTCCGCGTGTCTGGATGAGAATAAGAATGGTGACAAGCACCATGGAAACGATTGTAATGTAATTAAATATGTTCATAACTGATTACTATTGTACCAATCATTTCTCTTCGAGAATAGTGGTAACCAAATAGTTAACTAGACCAATGACCATTCCGGCAAGCATAGCTGCACCGAAGTTTGTGACATGGAGTGATGAATATACTTTACTGACGAGCATCACCATCAGCCCGTTGATTACGATCATGAACAATCCAAGACTAAACAAAATTGCTGGTAGCGAGAGCAAAATGACCAGAGGCTTAATAATGGCATTAACTACCGCCAAAATTAATCCAGAGATTATTATCACGGCAGTGCTTTGGTTGTAGTTTATTCTGTCACCCAATAAAGCCGCTGCTATCCAGAGACCTAAACTGCAAACAAACCAACGAATTAAAAATCGCGCAAATGGCTTTTTCATACTTAAACCAATTGTAGCATAAGCCGTAAGGAGTAACTAGCCAACGATAATGCCAAGTTGATTGGCCATGTCGCCAGACAACTGAAATAACTGATTCTGATTAATAATCAAACCCCGGGCTCCCGCCAAGCCATCGATCTGGTCGACTTGCGACAAAGAGATATCAAACTTGGTGAGTTTGGCCCCCATTAAGTTCAACTTGGATATGGTGCAATTAATAAACGATATTTTGTTCACTTCGGCACTGACGATATCTATTTCCTGGATGAGGCAGTCGGTAAAGACTATAGAACGACATTTGGACATGCGCATATTGAGCGAATCAATTTTGCAATCGGTAAACTTTAAATCTTGCAGGTTGCTGGTAGAGACATCTAATCCGCCGATCCGGCAATGGTTAAATGTTGTTGCACGAATACCCCCATCGGACAGATCACTGGCGATAAAATCACAGCTGTCAAAAGTACAAACAGCTATGGTTGAACGGCGAAGTGAGGTTTGCATGCAATCTGTTTTAACAAACAAACAGTTATTTATGTCGACAGCTTTGATATCGATATTGCTCAGGCTCTGTTCGATCACCTGCATATGTTCTATCTTTTCGGTATCTTCGAGCTGCGTACGAGCGTCCTGCAAAATTGGACGTGGGTCAAGTTTGGCCATCTACAAATCGTATCCTAATTTTTCGGACAGGACTTTATTGCCATCTTCTGTAATCAGAACATCGTCTTCGATACGAATGCCAATAGATTCCTTAGGAACGTAAATACCAGGCTCAACCGTTAACACTACTCCTGCTTCGAGCGGCTTGTCGTAATCTCCGCCGTCATGCACATCGAGTCCTAAAAAGTGCGATGTAGCATGTGGGAAGAATGTACGGATTTCATCGTGTTCGACGTTACGAATTAGTCCAAGACTCCTGAGCTTTTCGCCCATAAATTGTTCGACCAATTTTTCATTTTCTCGGATCGAAATACCAGGTTTTAGATTATTTAAGGCAAATTCATGAACTTCCATAACCGCTTCGTGGATTTGCCGTTGCCGTTTAGTTGGGGTTCCGCCGATGCTATATGTTCGAGTAATATCGGCCGCATACCGGTTTACTTGGGCTCCAGCATCGACAAGCAAAAGTTCTGCCGGATCAAGATCGGCGTTATTGCTGTTGTAATGGAGCGTACAGGCATTGTGCCCACCGGCAACAGCAGCATCATAAGCGTGGCCCTCGGCGCCGCGTTTTCGGAACCCATAGCTCAGGGTAGCTTCGACTTCGTACTCATTTCCGAGTTTTGCAAGTTTACGCTTAAATTCTTTGAACGTATCCACAGTAATATCGACGGCTTGCTGGATTGATGCAATCTCTGCAGGCTGCTTGATCATCCTCATCACGCTCAAATGCTGGCGTAAGTCTAGTGCTTCGATATCTGGATTAAGTTCCTTAACGCGTGCAATCAATGCAGCCCTGGCCGGATTGGCGTAAAAGTCATGGCTGTCTACATAGACTGGAAGTGGAGCAAGCGTGGCAAAATGCTTGACCTTCTTGAGCCGCTGGCCAAGCTTCTTCCAGCCAGTTTTGTTATCAAGTATCTCTGTTATCCCTGACTGCTTAGCAAAAGTTGCGGCCTCGTATGTGCCATCAAAAATATCGGAGTAGTCACTCCGCTCGGGGAGAATAAGATATTCTTTTTCTTTATCAATAACTAGGGTAATGTTTGGCTGGTTAATGCCCGTTAGATACAAGAAACTGCCATCTTGATGGAATTTATAGGCATAGTCCCCGCCCTGCTGAATTTGGCCATGCGCAGTAATGACAATTGGAGCAGTACCCTGAAAGAGTTTTCGGAGTCGAGCGCGGTTGTTTGAATAGAATTCGTTATCTAGGCTCTCTACCATAGCAAGATCTTAGTATACCACTACGTCATTTATTCACTGACTACTGGCTGGTTTGCTTCGGCCTCTTTACTAGCTGCACGTAAATACTGCCTTAGAACTGTTGCCTTACTCACCCCTAGTAGCTTTTCGAGTTCTACTTGTCGTGCCTGCGTGACGCCACGCAAACTACCGAAAGTACGAATCAGCTTTTTACGGGTTGCCGGACCAATGCCTGGGACATCGTCGAGGATGCTCGATGTTTGGCGCTTAACCTTGAGAATAGAATGGTAACTAACCGCAAAGCGGTGCGATTCATCCCGGATACGCTGAAGTAACTTGATAATGTTGCTGTTGTTGGGGATATCTACCAAAGTGAAATCTTCGCTGACCCGGCTGAATCCGCGGAGCTTAAGTACCACGGCTGGCTGTAAATCGGTTAATGGCCAGTCGTTCCTAACAACGATTTCTTCGTGTTTTTTGGCAATGCCGATGGCTGGAATCCTAATATCTAATTCGCGGAGCACTGACAGTGCCGCCTCTAGTTGCCCTTTACCGCCGTCGATCAATAAAAGTTCTGGCTTACCCCACTGCTTAATATTCTTTTCGCTAAAACGACGTGTCATTGTTTCGCGCATATGTTCGAAGTCATCATTATTTTGTTTGCGAGATTTAAATTTGCGGTAATTAGCTTTGTCGGCCACACCGTTAGTGAAGACCACCATGCTGGCCACTACATCAGTGCCAGACATATGACTGATATCGTAGCCTTCGATACGCTTTGGTACATTAGCTAAACCAAGTAATTCAGTAAGTTCAATTAGGGCGTGGTCTTTAGAAAGATCCATAAATTCCTTATCACTAAACAAGATTCTTCTATCGAGATCTTTTAAGGCAGTGATCTGATCGCGTATTTTAGCGGCCAGCTCAAAGTTGGCATCCTTGGATGCAGCGGTCATCTCTTTTTCCATATCCCGAACAATCGATTTTTTATCGCCTTGAATAACACGAACTAGCTTTTTAAGACTAGTCTTGTAAGCTTTTTCATCGAGTTCACCGGTTTCGGGGCCGGGGCACAAATGCAGATGGACCAACAGACATGCGCGAGCCGGCAGAGTGGTATGCGTGGAATAGGGGAAGATCTTTCGCAGGTACTTTAAGGCTCGTCGAACGGCAATGGTGCTCAGAAATGGCCCATAGTATGTGGCCCCATCGTCAAGTGGCCGTCTAGTAGTAGTAACGGATGGGTATTTTTCGGTAAAGTTAATCCGGACAAACGTCTGGCTCTTGTCATCGCGTAACAAGATATTATAGCGAGGCATGTACCGACGGATCATTTCAGCCTCTAAAAACAATGCATCAAACTCACTGTCGACTACTTGCCAGTCGGTATCAACGATTTCAGAAACCAATAAATCAGTCTTTGGGTCACGATTGCGGGACTTCTGGAAGTACTGACGAACGCGGTTGTTAAGTACAGCAGCTTTACCAACGTAAATAATCTGACCAGTTTTGTCTTTATGAAAATAGACCCCTGGTTCTTTAGGAAGGGTTTTTAGCTTGTCGATTAATTTTTGGTTGGGCTTGTCGTTCACCTAATTATTATACCGTGCAAGCTTATTTGTAGCTATGATGCCGGAACAGCAGGCTGATCCGTCAATACAACCTTAGGTTTTTGCAATTTGCATGACTCAACTTTTACGGTATCGATTTCGATCTCTGACGTATCTTTTTCTGCTTTCACGATCCGATCCTTGGCTGCTTTGATCTCCGCCAAACCGTCTTCGGTGTCTACGGTATTGATAGTGACGGTGACCTTGGAGGGGTCAATACCCCTCATATGAGCAACACTTTCAGCGATTGATTTAGTAAGAAGCTGATTTACATCACTACCTGGATCATTTGCTTTATTAAGTACGCATTCGCCTATCCGCTTACTTGATGCTCCAAGTAGCTCGCGGGCATATCCTTCGACTACGTTATCGGGGCTATCCATGCGATCCTTACCATCTTTAAGTAAGCAGATACTGCTTCCGTCTCCTGGCTGATTAGGCAGGACCTCCTCTATGGGCATGGCTAGTGTAGGTTTTGTAATATTAGTAACCTCTACATTGGCTGTTTGGCCGTCGCTAGCAACGCTGAAATTGGCATTCTCGATAACTACCAGCCCGGACATAGGTATTTTAGACTCGTCAATTTTGTTCGAGCAATCAGGAACCGGCCATACGTGATTAAGTTTCCGGGTAATATCGATAGATTGTTTTGCACTGATCTCGGCAGTAACAATCCCGCTCATTGCGGTAACTTCTACTTCTGGTGCCCCCATAGTGCCCTCTACTTCGGTTGTACCTTCGGGGAAAGGATTCAGATCTAGATCCAACATGTTGGCTGCAGTTGCAATTAATGTAAGGGCGCCCGTTACGGCTAGTGCAGTTACGGCTACTCGTCCTACTCTACGAACTGACGGCACGCGTCGTTGGCGACCGACTTCGTTACTGCGACGCTGTTCGCGTTTTGCCGAACGTGAGACAGTAGGCTCCCTATCTGGAACTTGTGTCTCGACAGGCGTTTGATCGACAGACGGTTCGGCTGCCTCGTTCAATCCTGGCAGACCTTCTGCAGGCACTTGTGTTGGTGGTTTTTCGAATTGTGGTTCATCTGGCAATGGCATCTTATTCTCCTTTATTGTCCCAGGTACTCTTGGACGACCTTATCTTCGTATTGTTGTCGCGTATCAGTAATTCTCTTGATGTAATTTCTCGTTTCCTTGAATGGCGGAACGCCCCCATACTTCTTCACATTACCCATGCCGGCGTTATAGGCTGCATACGTGAGCTCTGTCGGATCACCCTTTATTCTTCCTTCGTTCATATACTTGATCACCAGGTCGTACATATCGTCCATATAGAGTCGTTGGCGAAGTATTGATTCGTTTACGTCAGTTCGAGAAGCGTTAGGATTAGTCAATTCTGGGTAGCGCGCTGCCATTTCATGCCAGGCTGCTTCCATGAATTGGCCCAGCCCCAATGCGCCGACACCGCTAGCTGCGTTAGGGTTAAAGTTGCTTTCGTTTTTCATTTGGGCAGCAAGTTGTATCGCTGTAAAGTGTCGGCTTCCGGTAATCTTTGAAGCAATTTCAGGAGGAATACCGGCCGATGATGGCAAAATATTACTTAGAAAATCTTGTGTAGCTTTTAGATCAGGTGCCGGTGCTTCTGGCGCTGGGGCAGGAATTTCGGGTGTTGGTGCAGCTACCTCTGGGGCAGGCGCTACCGCTGACGTCTCCGGGGCTGGTACTGCTTCGATGATTGCTCCAGATATTGGAGGCAGGCCTGCAGGCGCGGTCTCAAAAGTAGTGATTTTTAGATCCAGGGAAGTACCTGGAACGCCCATTCCGCGATCGTATCCAGAAAGAACTTGCAGTGCCATCTTATCCAAATTGACCTCGGGCCTATCACCGCCCACTCCCCACTCCTTGAGTTTTCGGCGATGTCCATTATTATTACCGTTTCCATGAATATGGTGTTGGTGATTTTCGAAGAGTACTACGTTAATTGGTGGCAGTCCGGGAGCGTTATACAAAATGTTCTTCAGGATAGCCTTACCGTCAATGCTGGCACGCAGCAAGAAATCCAACATTATGGTGTCGAGTTCCTTATTATAATTCGGGTTAGAAACCGACCTATTAATGCCGCCTTCTTGATGGTTAATCCAGAAGACAGGGCCGTCGGCGCTTCCATGACCATCGATGATCTTGCAGTCCATGACTGAGGTAGCATCGAACTCATCACCGTCGTGTGAAGCATGACCCTCTAACGCTATCCCATCGCCCCATCGCAAGCATGAGTTTACTAAGTGACTAAAACGAGGATCACTATGAACAAGTTTGTCGTACTTATAGGATGCGGCGATTTGTAAGCTGATTATCATCACCTGATTGAGTCGTTGCTTGTCGCCAGACTGTAAATGAAATTCATAGTTAATTCCCGGTACTCCCAAGAAATTAGCTGGTGGCATTTTTCGAATATTACCGGTTTGTAATTCTGCTGGCAGATCGAATGGCTCGAAAATTGGCGAGTAAGCCACCAAGTGATTTAACGGGCCTAGGTCACCGGTTTGGTCAGCATATTCAACTGCTTGAGCTATGGCCTTCCTGTCGGCCTCAAGTTTTTCGGCAGATGTAGCTGGTCGTTCGACGGGAACCATTTCTGGCGCAGGTGCAGCTGGTGCCGTAGTGGTCGGCGCTGTATCCGGCACGGCGGTTGTAGTGGTCTCTGGAGCGGTTGTGACTGGTGCTGAAGTTATAGTGGTTTCGGGAGCGGCTGTGGTGGCTTGTGTAGTTTCCGGAGAAACAGTACTTGGCGCTGTATCCGGCACGGCGGTTGTAGTGGTTTCGGGAGCGGTTGTGGAAGTAGAAGTTATATCAGGAGCAACTATAGTCGTTGTCTTGGGAACCATAGTCACGGGGACTTGCGGCTCAAGATCAGGAGAAGGTATCACGATTGGATCCGCTAAACTATCTTGCGGAATATCAAGGTTAGCTCTTTGTTCGGCATCAACATGTGCAGCAGCTACAATTTGATCAACTTGTGGAGTTTGATCGACAAGATTAGAGTTATTTGGCAGAACCAATACTCCAGCCGGGGCATGGAAGTTTGCATAATAGACGTTACGGGCTTGAACTTCTGAAAGCTTGAAAGCTTCGGTGAGCGCACCAATATTTGGCCGCACACCCTCGTCTAGTCTTATTAACTGTCTAGGAACAACCAGATTATCGGTGATCATGCCTTCTTCGTTGACTTCATTGGTGGAACGAATAGCATCGTCGGTTAGCCCAAATGCCCGAGCAGCGTTTCCTACCGTAATCGGCTCAGTAATCTCAAGCGGGGTCGCTTTGATGATGCCCCCAATTTTTGTACCGGCAGGGATTTCGGCCTTCGGATCAAGATGCGGATTGGCTAATGCTAAAAGTTTTTGACTTACTCCAAGATCAATTGCTACCGCTCTGAGATGCGTAGGGCGGCTAGCGATGTAGGAGACTTCAACAGTTTGGTTATCAATAATCCGTTTAGTAGGCTTTGCCTCGGGAGTCGGTGTTTTGTACTCTTGGGTTTGCACTTTTACTTCGGCGGCAATTGGAGTGCGACCACTTATGGATGTATTTGGAATCTTGGGAGTCCCCGTCATTAAGACGCCAGCAACAACAGAAGCGGCGACCGCCGTGCGGGTACCACTAACAACATTTTCCATGTTGAGAAGTGGCTCGTCAGGGGCGTTACCCATCAGGATACGTGCCGATTCTACCGGAGTTCGAGATTGGCCATGATAGTCCGATGGCTCAGGTCTCTGCATAGGCTCGACGCCATCAGGTAGTGGATTATTGACTGCTTGATCACTGACGTTCCTCACGAGTAACCGCGTTAGGGTTCCTTGGGTACGAATCATACTTGAATTACTCTTTGGATCGACGGCGAAGATTATCTTAGGTTTACCGTCTTCACCCTCCACAACGGTAGCATTGGCAGGAATACGTCTCAGACCAACATCTCTTGCAGATAGCGGCCGATCGTTAGGGTCGTATGAAAAATCCTGATCGTCTAAGGTCCTCATGAATGGTGTGCGCAAGGCATCAAGACCCATCTCGGCAAGAGTCACATCCACATCAGGTATGGTTGATTCATCAAAATCCAGTGGAGGCAAAATTCTTGGCTCGCGATGATCGATTATCGCAAACAACTCCGCAGAGTTGATGTCCGGAAATCCGTCTGTTTGTTCGAAACCTCTAGCCATTTTGGTACCTCTCATTTATTTTTTGGACGCACCAAACAACATCGCTCGAGCGACTAGTAATAGTGCAAATTTAGTGATAAATCAAAAGCGGCTTGGCGTATGGGCCAAACCGCTCGAAAAGAGATATGGTTTGAGTTGCCCGGTTACGCTACTGACTCCACAATACTCAAGCGTCCAAATTACGAGTTATTGCTTCACGGTCTACAACCAAATTGCTTTGATTAACCACAGCGTACTATGGAAGTTTGTTTGCTGTCAACAAAGTTACATAAAATCTATACTTTTTAGATCTAAAATGTTGTAATTACTGTGCTTCATACTCTTTTTTTATCTTAATATAGGCATCTCTAAATGGTAGACCACTCGCAACAAGGTCGTTAGCCTTTTGCGTTAAATACAAGTCGGGGCTCATGGCTGCATCTAATTTTTGCTTGTTCACCACAATAACATCTACAGAATCAGTCCAAACATTTATGGTTGAAGTTAACAATTCCAGTCCCTCTATGAATGGTTTTTTAGTGAGCTGCAGGTCTCTCTGATAGCCTGATGTTTTCTTTGAAATAACACTTTTAATCTGAGCAACATGCCCTGTATATAGGCCACCATTCCCTCGCATGATTTCGAATAGATCGTAGTTATGTTTCTGTGGCATGATAGATGATCCCGTAAGAAAATCTGGCGGCAAGGAAAAGTAGTCATACTCGGATGTTGTAAACAACAGCATATCTGCGGCAAACTGACTGGCTAATATCATTACTGGCTCCAGTACTTGCAGCATTTGCATCTCGAAGAAGCCTCGACTGAGTCCGCAATATATTGGATTAGCTTGAGTTTGGGCGAATCCCAAATAATCTGTCGTTAATTGTCTTTCCGGCACAATTGCTTGCCCCTTAAATCCAAATCCTGAACCTGATCCAAGAGGATTTTGATCTACCATTTTTCGCAATGGAATCAAGAATCCACTTACGTCTTGAAGAGCCTGAGCATACGAATCAAGCCACTCACCTACACTTGTTGGCATAGCCTTTTGCATATGTGTATAGCCTGGCATGTCATATCTGCTATTCTCTTTAGCGGCATGCGACAAACTACTTTCAAGAATGTGGATCAGTTGGCTTATTATCTCCAACTGATCCTTCATATACAGACGTAGCATAACTAAAGACTGGTCATTGCGGCTTCTTAGGAAGTGTACCTTCTTGGCAATATTCCCCGTTTTTTCGATTAAGTACGACTCTAGAAAACTGTGCCCATCCTCGAAGTCTTCGGGTATAGCGAAGCTTTGTGGCAAATCTTGGGCTAACAAATCGAGCTCCTCGACAAGCTTATTGCACTCTTTCTTAGTCAGGATTTCGATCGCCATCAACATGTTTATGTGCGCTTTGGTTGCGTGTATGTCATAGGCCAGTAGCTTACCATCAACTATGTTATCATTGCCTTTAGTATACCGTTCCACCAAAGGGTTTATATTGTAGTCACCCCAGATTTTTTTAGTCATGAGTATCTCCGGCCGGAAAGTCGTAGGTAAATCTCTTTCTTCCCGCTTCGTTTATCTCTTCTTTACCCCACATCCAATAGCAACTACTTGTAAATCCCAGCTTCTTTGCAACCGACTGGGAATGAGAGTTAAAAAATCCCGTCACTCCTTGTGCAGCCGGTTGATCGTTATAGAAACCATCGTCCGTTAGCATCAAAACGAGATCCGTATTAAGTCCCTTGCCTTGCCAATCGGGCAGCGTGGCGCATGAGCCAAGCAGCAAATAGTGGTGCGATTGCCAACTGTCATGGTTTCGCTTGTCCACTATTTCTTCTACTGATTTAATACTTGCCATGGCGACCACAATACCTTCGATGACAGTAATTGCGGTGGCCTTGTTCTCCATCAAACTCTCCACGCTAACCGGCAGCATTTCAGCTTGTTCCTGCGCATACTGCACTATCGGTCCAAAATCCGCCTCAGTTGGATGCGGAAATTGACCATTTTCTATTATTCCTTGTAACATATATTTCCTTAACAAATTAAAAGCCCCTTATGAACAAAGGGGCTGCTAAGGCTTATATATTTAGAGTAATCTCAAGAGCAGTCCCCGGACATACGGGTGCTGCGGCGGTTCTGTAGGATAGTGAAGTTTGAGATCTTCATAAACACTACGATACCATGCTATTACGTTAATGTCTACTCTTCTGAGAATAGGTATTTACAAAACTCTGGTCCACGTTCGGAAACACTTGTAATGCTTTCGTCGATAACTACATCCACTCCAAATTCGCCAACATCTTTTTTAGCGAACTGTTCTTCGGTTTCATGATGTACGAAAACGGAGTCTCCGTTTTGGCTACTGAAGCCGTTAACTTGGTTTTCTAGTTCGGCTTTAAGCGCGCAGGATAGTTCCTCTTGGTCGGAATATCTACTATCTGTAATGAAACTCGCTTTTTTTACCTGAACAACATCACCTATAAGCTGTAACCGTAATTTGGTGGTGTCTTCGAACTCTTCTGGCTCAAGAGCCCACACTTCGCCAGTTACACCAAATCTAGCACCAGAACTGGTAGTCAAAATCTTATCGAGAGGCTTATGATCGAACTCCTCAACCACGTCAGCTTTGTCGGCTATTGTCATGGCTTTGCGGATTGTTGGTATTAAGCCAATTGTAACGCCTAGAATAACTGGTGCGAGTGCCACGCAAGCAGCTTTCTTGAGCTGCTCACGAGAAGGAGTCCTTCTTTTCTTTTCTATAGGAGCGGCGGCGGCGCGCTCTGCTAACCAGTCGTTGCGGGCAGATGTCACAAAGCGTTCTAGCTCATGATCGCCAATGCTACGGTAGTTTTGGTCCATGACTAGATCTCTTCCCACACCTTTTTTTGCGCTTCTAGTAAATCCCAACCGGCCCAGTTTGGCACATCCGCAACAGCAACAAAGACGCCGTCAGGATACGTATTGTCACGTTCTTCTTCTGCAACACGATACTCCTGATGTACTCCTGTAATTTCTGCACCAGAGCCTCCGGCAACAATTTTGAGTGCTCGCATGAACTCATCCATGCCTCTGTTGTCGAAATTTAACAAGTCATAGTCTGGCATGCCGTCTTCGCTAAAACCTGAACCGCGGGTGGTCATAGTTAGTATCTGTCGATTCTCTTCGTCAAAATGCAAACGCACGTAATTGTTGTAGTCGAGTCCGCCAACATTCACATCTAACTCCGGGTAATCTAGCCGGTTTTGACTGATAGAATTATTCAGATATAGACCGTCAACTTCCGCTATATAGGGGTCGTCGACACTTTTCTTATAGCCAACTTCGTAGCGCGAAAGCATCCTATCTAACACCGTACTTTTTGCTTCTAAGGCCAGATATATTGCTTCGTCGGCAATATTATCCTGGTCAACAAGCTGTGCTAGAAGACCCGATAAATAATCGGATGTTCTGTCGCCTAAACCAGGCTTTGAATGGTTAAGCATGTCTACCAGGGCAGTTATTGTAGGCAAAGTACGTGATTCCAAACTATATGTATCAGAATCTGTTCTTATGCGTCGTGCTGCCTGTGCGGGAGTCATCGCCCCTCGTGTAGCAGCCTCGGTATATCGATCTTGTTGCTCAGTCTCATCAAAATTAGTTCGCGCCCAAAGGTCAGCAACGTCAGCGGGGTTCAGTGTTAATAAATCCATAAATTCATCAATAACAAGATTTCTATTCTTTGGGTCTAGCGGACAGTCTTTTTCAAATTGGCTTATGATATGATCCGTTAAAAGATATTCAGCGCCATGACTATGACGAGTTGCGTCTTGACCAATATAAATTCCAAAAACTTTATCACCACCAATAGACATCGATCGCTCACCCTCAAGTCCGTCGAATGAAATTTGAATAGTGTCAACCTTGATGGCATCTAGAAGTTCGCGGGGCATTTTATCTACAAAGTTAAAAAAGCTTCTGAGTGCATAATCTGCGTCTTCACGCTTCTCGCCAGCTAGTGTTCCGATGTTTCTGTCAAAACTGTAGCCGGTAGTTGCAATTCTGCTATTTACGGTTTCGACTAGAGCACCAGTTTCCGCCTCTTCGCCGAGATCTCCAATACCCAAGCCAACTTCCACGGGTTTTTCGCCGGCAGTCTTTAGATAATCATAGGTTTGGTACGTAAGGGCGTCACGTTCAAGGGTTGACATACGGCAAGCCACAGCACCAATCGGCTGTGTAGATAGTTCTGGACTTCGGTCGGCGCTGTTTATTGCGCTCTCCGTGGATACAGACGGGATTAGGCTAAGTGCTGCGATTGTTGCACCGGCACGTAACATATCGATGTTTTTCATAAATTTCCTTCGTGTTATTTTCTGGTAGAGAGGGTCCAGAACACTCAGGATATGAGAGTTGCTAGTTGCCCGGTTACGCTACTGACTCCACAATACTCAAGCGTCCAAATTACGAGTTATTGCTTCACGGTCTACAACCAAATTGCTTTGATTAACCACAGCGTACTATGGAAGTTTGTTTGCTGTCAACAAAGTTACATAAAATCTATACTTTTTAGATCTAAAATGTTGTAATTACTGTGCTTCATACTCTTTTTTTATCTTAATATAGGCATCTCTAAATGGTAGACCACTCGCAACAAGGTCGTTAGCCTTTTGCGTTAAATACAAGTCGGGGCTCATGGCTGCATCTAATTTTTGCTTGTTCACCACAATAACATCTACAGAATCAGTCCAAACATTTATGGTTGAAGTTAACAATTCCAGTCCCTCTATGAATGGTTTTTTAGTGAGCTGCAGGTCTCTCTGATAGCCTGATGTTTTCTTTGAAATAACACTTTTAATCTGAGCAACATGCCCTGTATATAGGCCACCATTCCCTCGCATGATTTCGAATAGATCGTAGTTATGTTTCTGTGGCATGATAGATGATCCCGTAAGAAAATCTGGCGGCAAGGAAAAGTAGTCATACTCGGATGTTGTAAACAACAGCATATCTGCGGCAAACTGACTGGCTAATATCATTACTGGCTCCAGTACTTGCAGCATTTGCATCTCGAAGAAGCCTCGACTGAGTCCGCAATATATTGGATTAGCTTGAGTTTGGGCGAATCCCAAATAATCTGTCGTTAATTGTCTTTCCGGCACAATTGCTTGCCCCTTAAATCCAAATCCTGAACCTGATCCAAGAGGATTTTGATCTACCATTTTTCGCAATGGAATCAAGAATCCACTTACGTCTTGAAGAGCCTGAGCATACGAATCAAGCCACTCACCTACACTTGTTGGCATAGCCTTTTGCATATGTGTATAGCCTGGCATGTCATATCTGCTATTCTCTTTAGCGGCATGCGACAAACTACTTTCAAGAATGTGGATCAGTTGGCTTATTATCTCCAACTGATCCTTCATATACAGACGTAGCATAACTAAAGACTGGTCATTGCGGCTTCTTAGGAAGTGTACCTTCTTGGCAATATTCCCCGTTTTTTCGATTAAGTACGACTCTAGAAAACTGTGCCCATCCTCGAAGTCTTCGGGTATAGCGAAGCTTTGTGGCAAATCTTGGGCTAACAAATCGAGCTCCTCGACAAGCTTATTGCACTCTTTCTTAGTCAGGATTTCGATCGCCATCAACATGTTTATGTGCGCTTTGGTTGCGTGTATGTCATAGGCCAGTAGCTTACCATCAACTATGTTATCATTGCCTTTAGTATACCGTTCCACCAAAGGGTTTATATTGTAGTCACCCCAGATTTTTTTAGTCATGAGTATCTCCGGCCGGAAAGTCGTAGGTAAATCTCTTTCTTCCCGCTTCGTTTATCTCTTCTTTACCCCACATCCAATAGCAACTACTTGTAAATCCCAGCTTCTTTGCAACCGACTGGGAATGAGAGTTAAAAAATCCCGTCACTCCTTGTGCAGCCGGTTGATCGTTATAGAAACCATCGTCCGTTAGCATCAAAACGAGATCCGTATTAAGTCCCTTGCCTTGCCAATCGGGCAGCGTGGCGCATGAGCCAAGCAGCAAATAGTGGTGCGATTGCCAACTGTCATGGTTTCGCTTGTCCACTATTTCTTCTACTGATTTAATACTTGCCATGGCGACCACAATACCTTCGATGACAGTAATTGCGGTGGCCTTGTTCTCCATCAAACTCTCCACGCTAACCGGCAGCATTTCAGCTTGTTCCTGCGCATACTGCACTATCGGTCCAAAATCCGCCTCAGTTGGATGCGGAAATTGACCATTTTCTATTATTCCTTGTAACATATATTTCCTTAACAAATTAAAAGCCCCTTATGAACAAAGGGGCTGCTAAGGCTTATATATTTAGAGTAATCTCAAGAGCAGTCCCCGGACATACGGGTGCTGCGGCGGTTCTGTAGGATAGTGAAGTTTGAGATCTTCATAAACACTACGATACCATGCTATTACGTTAATGTCTACTCTTCTGAGAATAGGTATTTACAAAACTCTGGTCCACGTTCGGAAACACTTGTAATGCTTTCGTCGATAACTACATCCACTCCAAATTCGCCAACATCTTTTTTAGCGAACTGTTCTTCGGTTTCATGATGTACGAAAACGGAGTCTCCGTTTTGGCTACTGAAGCCGTTAACTTGGTTTTCTAGTTCGGCTTTAAGCGCGCAGGATAGTTCCTCTTGGTCGGAATATCTACTATCTGTAATGAAACTCGCTTTTTTTACCTGAACAACATCACCTATAAGCTGTAACCGTAATTTGGTGGTGTCTTCGAACTCTTCTGGCTCAAGAGCCCACACTTCGCCAGTTACACCAAATCTAGCACCAGAACTGGTAGTCAAAATCTTATCGAGAGGCTTATGATCGAACTCCTCAACCACGTCAGCTTTGTCGGCTATTGTCATGGCTTTGCGGATTGTTGGTATTAAGCCAATTGTAACGCCTAGAATAACTGGTGCGAGTGCCACGCAAGCAGCTTTCTTGAGCTGCTCACGAGAAGGAGTCCTTCTTTTCTTTTCTATAGGAGCGGCGGCGGCGCGCTCTGCTAACCAGTCGTTGCGGGCAGATGTCACAAAGCGTTCTAGCTCATGATCGCCAATGCTACGGTAGTTTTGGTCCATGACTAGATCTCTTCCCACACCTTTTTTTGCGCTTCTAGTAAATCCCAACCGGCCCAGTTTGGCACATCCGCAACAGCAACAAAGACGCCGTCAGGATACGTATTGTCACGTTCTTCTTCTGCAACACGATACTCCTGATGTACTCCTGTAATTTCTGCACCAGAGCCTCCGGCAACAATTTTGAGTGCTCGCATGAACTCATCCATGCCTCTGTTGTCGAAATTTAACAAGTCATAGTCTGGCATGCCGTCTTCGCTAAAACCTGAACCGCGGGTGGTCATAGTTAGTATCTGTCGATTCTCTTCGTCAAAATGCAAACGCACGTAATTGTTGTAGTCGAGTCCGCCAACATTCACATCTAACTCCGGGTAATCTAGCCGGTTTTGACTGATAGAATTATTCAGATATAGACCGTCAACTTCCGCTATATAGGGGTCGTCGACACTTTTCTTATAGCCAACTTCGTAGCGCGAAAGCATCCTATCTAACACCGTACTTTTTGCTTCTAAGGCCAGATATATTGCTTCGTCGGCAATATTATCCTGGTCAACAAGCTGTGCTAGAAGACCCGATAAATAATCGGATGTTCTGTCGCCTAAACCAGGCTTTGAATGGTTAAGCATGTCTACCAGGGCAGTTATTGTAGGCAAAGTACGTGATTCCAAACTATATGTATCAGAATCTGTTCTTATGCGTCGTGCTGCCTGTGCGGGAGTCATCGCCCCTCGTGTAGCAGCCTCGGTATATCGATCTTGTTGCTCAGTCTCATCAAAATTAGTTCGCGCCCAAAGGTCAGCAACGTCAGCGGGGTTCAGTGTTAATAAATCCATAAATTCATCAATAACAAGATTTCTATTCTTTGGGTCTAGCGGACAGTCTTTTTCAAATTGGCTTATGATATGATCCGTTAAAAGATATTCAGCGCCATGACTATGACGAGTTGCGTCTTGACCAATATAAATTCCAAAAACTTTATCACCACCAATAGACATCGATCGCTCACCCTCAAGTCCGTCGAATGAAATTTGAATAGTGTCAACCTTGATGGCATCTAGAAGTTCGCGGGGCATTTTATCTACAAAGTTAAAAAAGCTTCTGAGTGCATAATCTGCGTCTTCACGCTTCTCGCCAGCTAGTGTTCCGATGTTTCTGTCAAAACTGTAGCCGGTAGTTGCAATTCTGCTATTTACGGTTTCGACTAGAGCACCAGTTTCCGCCTCTTCGCCGAGATCTCCAATACCCAAGCCAACTTCCACGGGTTTTTCGCCGGCAGTCTTTAGATAATCATAGGTTTGGTACGTAAGGGCGTCACGTTCAAGGGTTGACATACGGCAAGCCACAGCACCAATCGGCTGTGTAGATAGTTCTGGACTTCGGTCGGCGCTGTTTATTGCGCTCTCCGTGGATACAGACGGGATTAGGCTAAGTGCTGCGATTGTTGCACCGGCACGTAACATATCGATGTTTTTCATAAATTTCCTTCGTGTTATTTTCTGGTAGAGAGGGTCCAGAACACTCAGGATATGAGAGTTGCTAGTTGCCCGGTTACGCTACTGACTCCACAATACTCAAGCGTCCAAATACGAGTATTGCTTCACGGTCTACAACCAAATTACTTTGATTAGAAATATAATACGTCTTTGTGGATTGTTTGTCAATAATTATGTATCGAATGTATTCAATCAAAAACCCCGGACATTTCTGTCCGGGGAAACACCACCAGCTGTCTCTCCTGTCGTCCGGTTACGCTATTGGCTCATTCACGTATAAGCGTCCAGATTACTACGTGAGTTCATCGCCTACGACAGAAATTGAGTAGGTGGTTCTTATTTTATATCCTATTGATTAGCGTTGTCAAGTATATGAACTACGCTATATGTGCGGTTTTATCTGTAGTTTGATGAGAAACACAGTGAGTTTTTTGATCACAGTTATCACATACGAGTACCAGTTTGTTGCAAGAAACTTCGGCGCAGTTGATGTATCGACTAGTCTTGCCTTGGCAATGAATACAATCACCAATATCTTTTGATTTATCGCTAAAGCGATGTGTCATGCGGTCGTCAAAAATGTGAAGTGCGCCTTCCCAGAGACCATCATCACCATACTTTTCGCCGTATTTTACGATTCCACCATCTATTTGGTATACCTCTTTAAAGCCACGGTTCTTCATCAGGACACTAAGGGCTTCACATCGAATACCGCCCGTACAATACGTAACGATTGGCTTGTCCTTGATATCGGCATACTTATCGCCCTCTAATTCTGTTAGGAAATCTCTGGTAGTTTGGGTGTCAGGCACAACTGCATCTTTAAATTTACCAACTGCGGCTTCATAAGCGTTTCGACCATCGAAGAAGATAACATCGTCGCGTTCATTTACTAAGGCATTAACCTGCTCTGGCTTGAGGTGTTTACCGCCACCAACTACGCCTTTATCGTTGACTACTATCTCGTCAGGTGCGCCAAAGCTAACCAGCTCATCTCGGACTTTGACGCTGAGCCGCGGGAACTCTCGCCCGTCGCTATCGCTCCACTTATACATGATGCCTTTGAAAATAATTGAGCGATTCATTTCTCGCTTATATTCGCGGAGGTTTTCTATATCACCACCAAGAGTTCCATTAATACCATGCTTGCTGATAATGATGCGACCTTTTAGCTGAAGCCTGCTGCAAAGCTCCTTTTGCCAACGCATAGTAATAGCCGCGTCAGCGACAGGCACAAATTTATAGTAAAGGATAACTTTATTCATCGACGTTCATTATAGCCTGTCTGAGCTAACTTGTCATCTGTTATAACAGGGGTTATACTGAATTCAAACAAGTAACGCTAATCTGATTAGCCACGATATTAGCTTAGGATAGCCGTGAACCAACCCAAAAAAGTATCATCAGAAGCAATGGACGAAACGCTTCGTCGATACAACCGCGAGATATTGCTGAACAAACGATTCATGTTCCCAGCTTTTATATTGCCTGGCGTTGGTGTGGCGCTATCACAGTTTGTCCCAGTACTTTTGGTATCGCATTTGCTACAAATCTACCAGACAACCGGCACAATTGCCCCTCAAAAACTCATTATTCAAATTGTACTAATTTATGTCGTTTGGTTCGCCGGTGAGATGGTTTATCGCCTGTCCGAGTACTGCAACGAACAAGGTGCCTACCGTGCCATGAAGCACTTGTATAGCCAAGCGATGGAGGAGCTACTCCATAGAGACATGGCATTCTTTAACGACAACTTTGCGGGATCTATCACAAAACGTGCCCTTGATTACGGCGCAAGTTTTGAGGATTATGCAGATAAAATCGGCAAGAACTTTGCCACGTTTGTCATAACCTTCATTTTCAGTGTCATTGTATTATTCAGATTCTCGCCGTGGATACCATTAGTTTTATTTGTATTGTTTGCCATTACGCTTCGAGGAAGTTTCTTCTTTTTGCGTAGACGTTTACCGATAGTGTTGCAGCGAAATGCCGCATACAACGAATCAGCAGGCGTATTAGCGGATGTTGTTGCTAACGTAAACACCGTCAAGACATTCGGAAGCGAAGAACAAGAGCTGTCCCGCTATCGAGATACAGTTAAGAAACAGATGGATCTACGTTTGAAGTCGTGGAGATACTGGAACGAACGCCACGATATGTTTGTATCTCCTATGTATGTATTAATCAATGTTCTTGGCTTATGCCTGGCCATTTATGTTGGTCAGAAATCTACCGTAAATTCTGCAGCTATTTTTGTGACATTTAACTATATAGCCCTTATAACTCGTACTCTTTGGGAACTTGGTCCAATTTACGTCGGTGTGGAGCGCTCTATAAGTAACGCCGCAGAACACGTCGAGCCACTACTGCATGAATCACGAGTCAACGACTATCCGCACGCTGTCGATTTAAAAGTCAAAAACTCGGAGATAGAGTTCAGAAATGTCAGCTTTTATTATGAATCCAAAGCCGATCAAGCCTTATTTAAGAATCTCAACCTTACCGTTAAGCCCGGCCAGAAGATTGGTCTAGTTGGACATAGTGGTGGGGGCAAGACAACTATCACTAAACTGCTTCTCCGCTTCATGGATATTCAAGGCGGCCAGATACTTATAGACGGTCAAAATGTTGCAAGCGTGACTCAACAGAGTCTGCGTAGAAGCATAGCTTATGTACCACAAGAACCCCTGTTATTTCACCGATCCTTGGCCGACAACATCAGTTACGGTAAAAGTGGTGCCTCAAAAAAGGACGTACAAATGGCTGCTAAAAAGTCACACGCCGCAGAATTTATCGATCAATTACCCGATGGCTTCGAAACGCTTGTAGGTGAACGAGGAGTCAAGCTGTCTGGCGGCCAGCGGCAACGAATTGCTATTGCTCGGGCAATACTAAAAGATGCCCCCATACTAGTACTCGATGAAGCAACCAGCGCCCTGGACAGCGAGAGCGAAATCCTAATCCAGAAAGCACTGTGGCAGCTCATGGAAGGCCGTACGGCAATTGTCATTGCTCACCGCTTAAGTACCATTCAGAAAATGGACAGAATTATCGTACTCGATCAAGGTCAGATTATCGAGGATGGATCACATCAAGAACTCCTTAAAAACAAGGGTAAGTACGCCGAGCTTTGGGCACATCAATCGGGTGGTTTCATAGAAGAATAATGATTTATTAAATCACCCCTTGTCATCAGAGGTACGCTTATGGTAGAGTGTAAAAATCATTATTAACGAAAAGGGCGGCCCAACCATGCACAGCATGAAACAACTATATTCTCCATCAGCGGTCGCTCACATCGTGACTCGCTAGTCGAAAACGATAGTAAAAAACTTCAAAACAAAACAATAATACCAAGTTAGAACCACTGCAGCAGGAGGCTGTCAGCTATGAAAAAAGTTATCGACAATACCAACAGGGAGACATTCCGTCTTTACTGGAAATTCGCATGGAATCATAAATCGTACGTAATTGGCTCTATTATCATGAGTTCTTTATTCGTACTTTTGTACCGCTATCTGCCGCCCCTAATTGTATCTAAGATTTTGGATAGAATTAATACAGGCGACTTTGTTAAAGGCGACCTTGTGGGCTCGTTCGGAGCACTCCTATTAAGCTACGCCCTTGTAGTATTCGGCGGCGGCGTACTCGCAGGCCGCGTCTTAAACTATATTGTTTGGAAGCTCGAAATGAATGTCATGGCCGATATCCACCGACACATCTTTAATCACCTCCTAGAACAGAGCAACAATTTCCATGCTAACCGATTTGGTGGCTCGTTAGTTAGTCAGACTAACAAATTTGCAGGTGGATATATAAGGATGTACGACACACTAATCTTTCAAACAATTTCGTTGGTGCTGTCGTTTGTATTTAGTGTAGTTATTCTATACCCAAGAGCTCCTGGTGTAGCCCTATTCTTAGTTGTGTTTTCTATCCTGTTTATTGTTATCGCAATTAGCATCACAAAAAAAGTTCGTGAGATGTCTACTATTTGGGCGCAAAAACAAACCCGTCAAACGGGCTATCTAGCCGATGCCGTATCCAATGTAATTGCCGTGAAGAGTTTTGCGAGACTAAAGTTTGAGAATAATAGATTCATCAAAGCCACTAATGAGACCAGGAAGGCCATGGATGATACGAGAAAAGTAAGCATTAGCCGCGAGCTGGTTTTCTCATCTTCTAATGGGATCCTTTTGACTTGCAGTCTTGCTATAGCCGTTGCTGGCGTAGTGTTATACGACTACAACGTTGCTACCGTCTTCTTAGTATTTAGCTATATCGGAATTATTGCCGAAAACTTGTGGGTTTTCAGTAACCACTCGTTGAAGAATATCAATAATGCACTTGGTGACGCATACGATATGACAAAAATATTAGCTATCACACCGAGCATACAAGATCCACTCCTGCCGCTTAAGCTTTCTGAAGATAAAGGAAATGTTGATTTCAAGAACATCACATTCACCCATGCCGATAACGACCGAGCCCTGTTTAATAACTTAAGCCTCAGCATAAAACCGGGTGAAAAGATTGGCCTAGTTGGGCATTCGGGCAGCGGCAAGACAACCATTACTAGCCTGATCCTTCGATTCGCAGACTTGGACGCCGGGACAATCGAAGTTGACGGCCAAGATATTTCACAAATTAAACAATCCGACCTACGATCAAAAATAACCTACGTTCCACAAGAACCCTTAATGTTCCACCGCACCATTGCCGAAAACATAGCATACGGCAATCCAAAAGCCACACAAGAACAAATCACCGCAATCGCCAAGCTGGCTAATGCTCATGAGTTCATTCATACCCTTCCGCTCGGCTACGATACGTTGGTCGGAGAGAGAGGCGTTAAGCTTTCGGGTGGTCAGCGCCAACGTATCGCCATTGCTCGAGCAATGATTAAGAACGCACCGATCTTAGTTCTTGACGAGGCGACTAGTGCCCTAGATTCAGAAAGTGAAAAGCTAATCCAGCAAGCACTATGGAAACTCATGGAAGGCCGCACGGCAATTGTTATTGCCCATCGTCTAAGTACTATCCAGAAGATGGACAGGATCATAGTACTCGATCGCGGCAAGATACTAGAACAAGGTACTCACGATCAACTCCTAAAGAACAAAGGCAAGTATGCCGAACTTTGGGCTCACCAATCCGGCGGATTTATAGAGGATTAATATGAAAAAATTTGATAACATGAATGCCTCCAAAAAAGCATTACTGTTCATCATGAAGAAGCATAAACGATTCTTCATAACTGAGACATTGCTAGTTGTCACAGCTACATTGCCGCTGTCATTAATGACGCTTATTCCGGCACGCATTGCGGGAGCGGTCTTTAGTGGTAACTCAAAGCAATTACTAATAGAGTCTGTGATCTTCTGTTTGCTGGGATGGATCCACGCCATTTTCTGGAACAAAGCAGATTTGTACTACGTAAAGAATACTTACCCATTGTTCTATGACTTGGGTCAGGAAACATTCGAATATGTACTAGATAAAGAATATCCAGCGTTTGTTGCCAGTAGTCCGTCTAAAATGGCACAGTACACCAACGAGCTAAGGGACAACGTCGATCGAATATGGTCGAGCATTCACTGGGGATATATAGGCTTTGCATTCCAGGTACCGGCAATCATGATCATTTCGCTCAAGGTAAGTTGGGTTCAATCAGTCATATACCTACTTAGTGTAATGCTAATGGTAATTGTGTTAGTTCGAAGATCGGCACGACTTAACACTCTTACAGATAAGATGTTCACCCAGGACAGTAATCTAAACTCGGTAGTGATTGATTCGCTGACCAACTTTGTTAACGTTAAATCGTTCAATGCCGAGCGTAAAGAGATTGATCAGTACGCCGGTCTAATTGTCACATCTAAAAAGAAGTATGACGTGGCCAATACTGCCTACATGATGTTCTGGTTTGCTGCGTCCATAGTGATTCGATTTATCACCTGGCCGCTCATCCTAGCCAGCACATACTTACTGTTTTCCCGTAAGCAGATTAGCGCTGAACAAGTAGTTCTATCTATATCGGTTCTGATAAGTCTGACTGAATTTGTATGGGGACTTGTAGATCGAATTGCAAATGCCAAGAAGAACTTCTCAAAAATGCAGAATGGATACCATTATCTTGCAAAGAACGAACAGATATTTGGTGATGGCAAGTCTAAAAACAAAGATAAAAAATCTGCTCCAAGCTTTGAATCTACATTAACGTTGCAAGACTTAAGTTTTGCCTACCCTGACCGACCAGAGGAATTTGTCTTGCAAGACCTAAATCTAACCATCAATAAGAATGAGAAAATTGGAATAGTCGGCAAGAGTGGAAGTGGAAAATCTACCCTCGTAAAATTGCTGCTTGGTTTTTACGACTATAGCGAAGGGAGCATACAGTTAGATGGCCAATCGGCAACAAAGCATGACCTTTCAATGCTCAATTCTTACGTGCCCCAAGACACATCACTGTTCCAGCAAACAATCAGCTATAACATAGCCTATGCAAAACAATCAAAAGCAACTGAATCCGAGATTGTTACTGCAGCAAAAAAAGCACATGCCCATGAGTTCATAATGAACCTTAAGGATGGATATGACACGTTGGTCGGTGAACGTGGTGTGAAGTTGAGTCTTGGACAACGACAGCGAATTGCGATTGCACGAGCCTTTCTAAAGAATTCCGAACTTCTAATTTTAGATGAAGCAACCAGTGCTCTTGATAGCAAGACGGAAGCCAATATACAAAGTGCCCTAGAGGAACTTTGGCAAGATAAGACTGTTATTGCTATCGCTCACCGATTGTCGACCCTCAATAATGTTGACCGTATTGTGGTAGTAGATAACGGTAAAATCGTGGAAGTTGGAACAAAAGATCAGCTACTTGCTATGAACGGTGTATTCACTTCACTATGGAATCAGCAAAAGAACGGCCTGCTATAAGCAGGCCGTTCTGGGCGAAATACCTTAGGTATTATTCTTTGGTTTCTTCGGCTGGTGCGTCGCCACCGTTTGTGGCAGGAACAGCACTGGCGTCGCCTTCGGCTGCTTCTTCGGCTTCAGCTTCTTCTGAAATCTGTGCCTTTGTTTCTTCGATAACTGCAATTGGATGATCAAGCTCAGTGAGCATTTCAATTCCCTTTGGAAGTACGATGTCGGCAACTGTTAGCTTATCGCCAATTTCAGTTAGTCCACTCGCATCTACAGTCAATTCATCGATAAGATCACGCGGAAGTGCTTCGATGTCGACAACATCAAGCTGGCGAATGACCATGAGGCCAGCTTTTTCTGCTGGAATCTCACCAGTTAGATGGACTGGGACTTCTGTCTGTTGTTTTTCGTCGGCTGCGATTGCATTAAAGACGACGTGTAGAACTGTATGCTTGCGCGGCTCGAACTCAACATCTTTGATAAGTGCCATGTATTTCTTGGATCCGACAGTTAGGTTAACTGGATGGTGTTTTCCGGCAGACTGGTAAACCTTAACAATATCGCCAGATTTTGCCATTACATGAACGGAGTCTTTGCCGTGGTCATGGATAACGGCGGGGATCTGTCCACCTGCACGCATTTGATTAAGACCTTTTCCAAGGACTTCTCGTTTTTCTAATGCTAAACTAATTTCTTCGCTGCTCATTCTGTATCCCTTCGTTGATCAATAGCATTCAATATTCGATACATCTAGTATATCAAAGAAGTTAAGCAGGGCCGTTGTCGAATCTACCAACAGAAGTAAGGTACAATGTAGTAATGTTTAATATCGAAAGTATCATATCAGCGGGCGGAATATTTTTAATCGCGGCAATCATCTTTGCAGAATCAGGGCTTTTGGTTGGATTTTTCCTTCCTGGAGACACCCTACTGTTTGGAGCTGGTCTGGCAGCATCACAAGGTAAATTCTCTTTGATCTGGCTCATTGTGGCCGTAGTTATCGCCGCAATTGTAGGTG
The DNA here is from genome assembly GCA_964536985.1 of uncultured Candidatus Saccharibacteria bacterium. GTDB lineage: Bacteria > Patescibacteriota > Saccharimonadia > Saccharimonadales > AWTP1-31 > CAZIBG01. The sequence continues at coordinate 34,694 of CAZIBG010000002.1, forward strand.
ATAATGTTGGTTATAGTATCGGGCGACGAGCTGGACCACGGATCTTTAAGAAGAAAGATGGAATTTTATTCCGCCAAGAGTACCTGCAAAAGTCCGAAGAGTTTTATGAAAAGCATGGCGGGAAGACAATTATTCTAGCCCGGTTCACTCCTATTGTTAGAACTTTCGCACCGGTTGTCGCTGGTGCCGGGAAAATGTCCCGCGAAAAGTTCATGTTCTATAACGTCATCGGCGGAGTAGTTTGGGGTGCCGGGATGTCAATCCTTGGATATGTTATCGGCGCTCGAATACCACACCTAGATAAGTACATCGAGGTTGTCATTTTTGGCGTTATGGCGCTCAGCATCCTGCTAGCTTTTGCACACCTCATGAAGGATCCTAAGACTCGAACCATGGTAATCGAAGGCTGTAAATCTTGGCTTCGCAAAATCTTCCTCAATAAAAAGGTCGACTAGGCACTGACTGTATGGGCTGCAGCTAATAGTTGCTGTTTTAGTACAAATTCCACCAGCGGTTCACAGCGACGCATCTGTCCAATGATGTGCATATTCTCTAGAACTGACTCCTCGGGTACGAACTGACGCAAATCAACCTGGTCAGGCTCAATCTCCAATGCTTCAGGAAGTTCGGTAACTTGGGCAGCTTCCGTCAGGAAATTAAATATTGTACTGCCACGTACCACCGTTTCGGCATGGGCAAGATACTTGCCTACGGGTCGATACAATCTTGTTAGACGCTGGGCCTGTTTAGCGGCCGTTGTGCGTGGGTCAAGCATATCAGCCTCTAATGTCGGGAAATCGCGTCCAACAGGTAGATCAATCTGTCTAGAAAGATCATCATCTGCAAATTGGAAAGTCGCCTTGTGTAGTTCTGGAAATCGCAAGGCGTGCAAAGACAATAGAAATATATGCCCAGCTTCTTGCTCTTTAGTTCCGATCATCGAAATACTATAACATTTTTTTGAGGAATTGACCAGTGTAGCTAGCAGAAACTTTGGCTACTTCTTTTGGTGTTCCCTCTGCAACAACCTGACCACCGCCAGATCCGCCTTCTGGCCCCATATCAATGATGTGGTCAGCGGACTTAATGACATCTAGGTTATGCTCGATTACAACCATGCTGTTTCCGGTGTCTACTAGTGCGTGCAATACCGTCAGTAACTTGTCGACATCAGCAATATGAAGACCAGTGGTTGGCTCATCCAAAATATACAAAGTTCGTCCTGTGGGACGACGGGAAAGTTCGGTTGCTAGCTTGATACGCTGTGCTTCGCCACCACTGAGCGTGGTTGCTGGCTGACCAAGCCCAATATACCCAAGTCCTACGTCAACCATTGTCTGAAGCTTACGAGCGATTGATGGGATGTTATTAAAGAATTCCAGAGCCTGCTCGCAGGTCATTGCTAGTACATCGCTAATGGTCTTGCCCTTGTAGTGAATTTCTAGTGCTTCGCGGTTATATCGCTTTCCATGGCAAACTTCACATGGCACATAAACATCAGGTAAAAAGTGCATCTCAATTTTGATAATTCCGTCGCCAGCACAGTTTTCGCAGCGTCCGCCCTTAACATTAAAGCTGAATCGCCCAGCGCTATAACCGCGAAGCTTAGCTTCTGGAACCCCCGCAAACAATTCGCGAATCGGCGTAAACAAACCTGTGTAGGTGGCCGGGTTACTACGTGGCGTTCGGCCAATTGCCGACTGATCAATAATAATTACTTTGTCCAACTGATCGATACCGGTAATCTCGTCATGTCGACCTGGTACGCTACTAGATCGCATCAAGCGAGCGGAAAGTTCTTTGGCTAGGATGTCGTTAATTAAGCTGGACTTGCCCGAACCAGAAACGCCACTAACGACAACAAGTTTACCGAGTGGGATCTGAACAGTTACATTCTGAAGGTTGTTTTCGCGGGCGTTCTTTATTACTAGCTCTTTGCCGTTTCCCTTTCGATAGGATTTTGGTGGAGTGATCTGCTTTTCGCCCCGCAGATACTGACCAGTGATACTTTCCTTAGTTTTAGCAACTTCGTCGGGTGTTCCTTTGGCGACAACGTGACCTCCATGGACACCTGCACCTGGCCCAATATCGAGCAGGTAATCTGCTGTGCGAATAGTCTCTTCGTCATGCTCGACAACGATAACGCTGTTTCCGATGTCTCGAAGATGCTTAAGCGTCAAGATTAAACGGTCGTTGTCACGCTGGTGCAAACCAATCGAAGGCTCGTCAAGCACGTACAGCACGCCTTGAAGTCCAGAACCAATCTGTGTGGCTAAACGGATACGCTGCGCCTCACCACCACTAAGCGTGGCCGCAGAGCGTAGTAAGTTAAGGTAGTTAAGCCCGACGTCCTGCAAGAACTGTAGACGTGCAGTAATTTCCTTAAAGATCATGGCCGCGATGTGTGATTCTTTTTCGTTAAGCTTAATAGTCTTGAAGTAGGCGATAGCGTCGTCGATAGATAGTTCACAGATGTCCATGATGGATTTAGTGCCAACGGTTACAGCCAGAACTTCTGGTTTCAGTCGCTTTCCCTTACATGCGTGACAAGGTCGCTCTTGCATAAATCTTTCGATATCTCGGCGGATAAAATCGCTTTCCGTTTCCTTGTGACGTCGCTCTAAGTTGTTTACAACTCCTTCGTAGGTTGTTTCAAAATTTCGCCCCAGCCCTAGGCTGACTGAGTATTTTTCGTCGCCCGTTCCATACATCAATAGGTTAAGTTGTTTTTCGGTTAATTCACCGGTTGGTACATGCAGGCTAAATCCGTAGCGATCGGCAACGGCCTGGAGTTTTTTGGTATACCAGGCGTCGGTATTGATTCGGTTGAATGGACGAATAGCACCTTCCGCAATAGTAAGTCGGCCGTTAGGTATAACAAGTTCTGGGTCGACTTCTAGCCGTGAACCTAAACCAGTACAAACCGGGCAAGCACCATGCGGACTGTTAAAGCTAAAAGTTCGTGGCTCGAGCTCAGGAATAGTCACTTCTGGGTGGTCGATGCAAGCATACATCAGGCTGTAGCTTGATTCTTCGTTGGTGTCAGCATTGACAACGCGCAGCTGGCCAGCAGCAATTTCAAGCCCCTGCTCCACCGACTGCGCCAAACGGCCATGACTGTCTTCGTTGTTTACGAGTCGATCCACAACCACTTCGATGGTGTGTTTAAACTTCTTATCGAGTTCGGGGAATTCATCCAGTGCATACACTACCCCGTCTACACGAGCGCGCGCAAAGCCAGCACGTTGGTACTGTTCGGGAATATGTTCGAAGGCACCTTTTTTATCTATAACTACAGGCGCAAGGATTAGCAAACGAGCATCGTGCGAATGACTAGCCACCTTATCAACAATCGCCTGTGTAGTTTGACGCTCTACCGGCTTACCGCAAACTGGACAGTGAGGTATACCAATGCGTGCGAAAAGCAGACGCAGATAGTCATAGATTTCGGTTACTGTCGCTACGGTACTTCGTGGATTACGACTGGTAGACTTCTGGTCGATACTGATCGCTGGGCTTAGACCATCGATCTGATCGACGTCTGGTTTTTCCATTAGTCCTAGGAACTGACGAGCATAACTACTGAGCGATTCTACATAGCGTCGTTGACCTTCGGCGTAAATGGTATCGAACGCCAGGCTAGATTTACCCGAACCACTAAGGCCGGTAATAACCACTAACTTACCCCGAGGGATCTGGACATCAATATTCTTGAGGTTATGCTCGCGTGCTCCACGGACATCAATAACATCAGTATTTTGAAAAGAAGAATTAGATGGAACATCGCTCATATACTACCTCTTTGGCCTGTCTTTACTGCTCATTTAGTCAATTAATTATACATGTTATCAAAGATGTTGTCACTGATCAGAAACGTACCGTATACTGAGTTCATATGGCACATGGCAGATACCCGCGAGACGCAGTTCCTCATCCTTTTGAAGGCTATCCTGCATACGGTGCAATACACGAGGTTCTTCCGGATACGCGTCTAAGGCAGTTTCTGGCTTCATTTAGCGAAATTGCAGATAGTGTTTTTAGAGGTAACGCCGATGAAGCCCCTGTAGAAGTTAACCCGATACCTGACTACGAACCGGACGAGGAGTTTGAACCAGTCGGTCTACTTCCTGAGGCTCCAACTATTGCACCCTACGACCCGAGAGTTTTCTATAAAGTGTTTGATCCCGACAGGATGGCAGCTACAGTATTAGAAATGGACCCTGCGCAAAAAATGGCACGGACTTTACAGCAACTTTTCGAACGTCAAGATTTTGGTGCCGTTGAGCAGGATGCGCGAAATGAGATAGATCGCCACGCACCGGTGTTATTCCCCTCACTCACCTTTAAAGAAGTGATCGGCGTGGGTCGGCGTATGCCAGGCGTAAATAGTCGCAATGTATACCAGAAATTAGCACTTATCGCTGACACGACATGTAATCTAGAAACCCTGGAATTCATGGGTCTCGAACAGGAAAAGCTTATTACAGCTCTCAAGCGACGCTTTAAGCAAGATGTCGCACCATGGTCACTAATACCCCTCGTACCTTTTACCATTCTCAAGCGACCCGTCACAAACGAACAGTATGTCGAGATAATTGAGCAAACTAATGCCCTCCTTCATACCACCAATGAGGATGATGAGGCAATACCTGCACCCTTACATATCGACCTGGAACGTAAACTGAAAATCAGACATAAGTCTAGTCGATAGACTCGCCTTCCCACCCCTGATAATGCATGGTATGATTGCTGACATGAAGATCGCGACACAGGGCGTAGCTGGCTCGTTCCATCACCAAGCCACCAATGAGCTATTCGAAGGCCAAGACTATCAAATAATTGATGCCGCCACTTTTCGAGACGTCTTCCAAATGGTTAAAGACGGCACCGCTGACTTTGGGGTGGTTGCGGTAGAAAATTCGCTGCACGGTTCGATCAACCCAGTATACCGATTACTGGCAAGCAAGAAATTGCAGGTCTGCGGAGAACGAAGGCTTCATATCAGCCTGTGTCTTATTGGTCACTCCACTATGACCATCCAGTCCGTTAATAGCTCTGGGGTGGAAGTCCTTTCGCAACGCGAAGCACTAAGCCAGTGCGAGCAATGGTTCATCGACAATATAGAAAATGCCACCGTAAAAGAGATGAACGACACCGCCGAAGCAGTTCGTTTTGTTATGAACGACACTAGCAAGCAAAAAGTAGCTGTCGGCAGTGCTGAGGCCGCGAGATTATACGGAGGCACTATTATCGCCGAGCCGATTAATGATGAGCTACAGAATTACACCCGATTTCTTTGCATTACAAAACCAAGTCCACAACCTAAAGATGCCGATCGGACCAGCATTATTATTAGCGGTGGGTTAGATCGACCCGGTTTACTTCATGATGCTCTTGGGGCTTTTGCCAAAAAAGGTATTAATCTATCTAAGCTAGATAGCCATCCGCTACCTGGTAAAGAACGCTCGTACGCCATGTACATTGATTTTGAAGCGCCACTAGAAGACTCGACCACCAAGTCTGTCCTTGAAGAACTAAAAAAACAGGGGTGGAATGTCCAAGTACTAGGCTCTTACAAATCCCACAAGCATTAGCGTAATACAATCTTATTGACATAAGCGCAATGATAATGTATAATGCTGACAAATTTAGTGGGAGATGTTTGGATGCTGGACTTTATCGTTCTAGGAATCGTACCTGGTACAACTTTTGTCATAACCCTTCGTTGGGTTCTATTAGCTGCGCTTATACTGTGTGTAATTGCATTAATGTATCTAGAACTAAAGAAACCACGTAAAGCTTCACATTCTCGACGCGTTAGCCATCCTGCAGTTAATCTTGAAGCAATAAGTACTAACGGTCTACTTGGCATGACATTCTTTTCCCCCGGCCGATTGTCTTGGCTCGACAAAGTCGCTAAAAAAGACTAATTTACTGTAGTTTTACTCGTTATCCAGGTCGCTCGGTACTAGACTTTGCCCGTACAGCGTCAGATCCTCAAGTAGATATTGTTTAGCAGCTGGTAGATCAGGCTGCATGCGTAGTTCTTCTATTCGCTTAAAATACAGAGCTAGCTTACTGGCATCGCCACCATCGAGTAGTTGCTTTGCGCGATATGATTCCCACTGGCGGCGTTCATCGGGGTCAAGTTTGCGTGGGAAGTTACGTGCTTTATAAAGTGGCAACAACTCTTTGAGTCGCATATCCTGACACTGATCAATATAGCCACTCAGTTCGCTTGGAGGTGACTGGCGGATCCGCTCCATAGTTTTTGCATCTCCCTCTCCAACGAATCCATCATATATTTGGCCGTCCACATGTGTGTCTTGTCCGGCGAATCGCTCGGCTTGTGCGCCGTCCATAATCTCTAGAGCTTCTAATACCTTTTTTGGCCAGTCTGGTATTGCTTTGAGCTTAGTTAAATTTGCTTGTATGGTGGACATGTCGATCTTAAGTCGTTCCTGTGTTTCAGTATCCTCTTTGATTACCCCAAGTGGTGCTACCGCAGGGCACCGATTATACTTAAGTGACTTAATCGGTAAACGAGGCGCATCAGGTGATTGGTCTTCTGGCTTTTGCCACTGCCAAGCCTCGACTAATTGAGCTGGTGTCATATTCGCGAACGGCGTTGGATCATATCGCAGGTCATAGACCAAAGCACCGTCTTTACGAGCAGTCTCTGCTATCATAACCACTACCGCCGTCTTCTGAGCATCGTTATGATATTTTCCTGATGTATAAACAAATGGATTTCCTGTTTGCACCAACTGCTGGACTGCTTGCTTGGAGCGCACGCTCAATAGGTAATCGAATAGTTTTGGTTGTTTACTGCGCAACAGCTGTGCAAGAGATATGGTTGCCAGCACGTCGTTAAGTGCGTCATGCGCGTGGCTATGATCTAAGCCGTTCTGGGCAGTCAAAAGTTCCAGTCGGTTAGTCGGCTTGCCTTCCGAATCAACTGGCCAGTTTATACCCTCCGGACGTAGTGCCCGTGTCATGCGAACAACGTCTAATAAATCCCACCTGGAACGGTCGTCCTTCCATTGCCACTGATATGGATCGTAAAAGTTTCGGTAGTTTAGGGCACGCATAAATTCGTCGTCAAAACGGACTGAGTTATAACCCACAAAGATAGTACCGGGCACGGCAATTTCCTGGTGGAAAGTCTGCAAAAAGTCAGCCTCAGTCGTGCCCTCGGCCTGGGTATGCTGCGGCGTTATACCGGTTACCAAAATGGCATCCGGGTCGGGCAAAACATCTTCTGTAAGGGCAATCAAGATATTATGTGGTTCGCCAATAGGGTTAAGGTCTAGATCCGTGCGCTGTCCGGCGAACTGCATGACTCGCGATTGTCGAGGCTTAATACCGGAAGTTTCCAGGTCGTAAAAGTAAAATGAATTAGCCATGTGTTTGTATGTAACCCTCTATGTTGAATTTGCGCTTCAACCCATTGTAATTCATATATCGAATACTGCCATAAACGTCACGCTCGAACCAGGGCCGATCATGTACACCAGCCACACTCCACAGAATCCCAACATACCCGTTAGGATCTCCGCCATCAATGCTGTAAAAGTCGTTGAGCTTTATCAGCGTTCCAACAGCAGTCTGTGCATCTTCCGACCATTCTAAGACTTTCTTAGCCCAATACATACGCATATAACCATGCATTTTACCGGTTACAGTCAGTTGCTTTTGAGCCGCGTTCCAGGCTGGATCGTGCGTTTGGGCATCGGCAAACTGTTTGTAGCTATATATAAACTCACGAGGATCCGCAGTGTGCTTGGCCAAAGTATCTTGCGCCCACTGAGCAGCTCCACTCAATTGATCATACATTGGATTGTAATAACAAAAATTGTCGCTCAGTTCTTTACGGACTATAAGTTCCTCTAGGAACACATCGGCGTCAAGGCGCAGCGACGGTTGTTCACCTACCGCAGATTCAACCTCTACGGCAATCCGTAACGAAGAGAGCTGCCCAAAGTGCAAGTACGGACTCAACCCACTTACGCCGTCAAGGGAGGGGTCGTTACGATTTTCGTGATAACCTGCTAATCTATTGGCTATAAAATCCTTGAGTGCTTTATTGGCAGCAATCTCTCCGCTCTTTAGGGAAAGTTTTTGCCCGTTTGAAGGCACCTTTTCTAAGAGTTCGTCGATAAGCTCACTAAGCGTAGAAAGATCCTTAACAATACCCGGCCAAACATAGGGATGCTTGATAGCCTGGCCCGGCACAATCAAATAGTCAGCGATTTTAGCGAGCACCTTAGGGCGAATAGTCCGGGCAGCGTATTCTTGCTTATTACTTAATTCCCACGCAGGAATGACATTATGGGTATCAACAACATAAACCGCGCATTGTGCCTGGTCGGCAATAGATTTTTGTAATGCTCGTGGCCCTCGTAAGGGGTTAAAATCAAAATAAATAGCAGCCGGATTTGTGTGATGAATCATGCCGCCCAAAGTTTGCTTGGGATCACCAATCAAAGCCATAAAAGGAATACTTAACATGTTGAGGTTTTTTTCGACCTCACCTAGTCCTTGCAGCATCCATCGGTATTGCTCCTGTGAACGATTACCGGTACTTGGGAGTAAGCAGAATACTACAGCCAATGGCAATTTTAGCTGTAAGGCAGTTTGTTGAGCAGCGAGAAGTGCGTGATTGTCCGCGACACGCTGGTCTCGGCTCATTACATACAGCACGCAATCGCCACTGAGTGGCTTGTCATTAAGTTGTTTTTGACGCGTTTGCTGAACCATGCAAACAGTGTAGCAGGAACTTTAGTACTCTAACGAACCAAGGTCGTTACCGATCACGATCTTCTGTCCGGGAGCAATATCTTGACGTCGCAGCTGATGCATAATGCCCATCTTCTTCATAATGTCGCGGAGTCGCTCGGTACCATGTGAACTACCAAAGTCAGTTCGTTCGGCGAATCGTTCGATCTTACGACCTGTAACCATAAACTTGTTACCAACTTTTTCGACTTTCCAGCTGTTGAGTGTTTCTGGTAGTTGGATGACGGGAATAACTGGGTTGGCTTCGATGATTTCCTTCTTTTTGGCGCGATCAGCATCAACCATCTTCTTTACTTCGTATAACATAGGAATGACGGCTTCGCCGCTACTGGCAGAAATAGCAAACTGCTTGGTGCCTTTAGGAATGACTTTTTTAAGCTTCTTCTGAATTGATTCGATAATTTCTGCGTCAAGTCCATCGATCTTGTTCAATACCACAACCTGAGGTCGGGTAGTTAGGTCCACGGAATACTCGGCCAGCTCTTTTTGAATGGTCTGAAAAGCGGCAACAGGATCTTCGTTGTAGGCGTCGATCATATGTATTAGCACACTAGTGCGCTCGACATGGCGTAAGAATTCAACACCAAGGCCTTTGCCCTTGCTGGCACCCTCTATTAGTCCTGGCACGTCGGCAAGTAGCAAGCTGTTGCTACTGTCGAGGTCAACGACACCTAAATTAGGGATTAGAGTTGTAAAGGCATAGTTTGCGATTTCTGGACGAGCATTACTGCTACTGGCAAGCAATGTTGATTTTCCAGCATTAGGTAATCCAATAATACCGGCGTCGGCGATAACCTTAAGTTCTAGCTTAAGATCAAGTACATCACCACGTTCGCCTTTTTCGGCGACGCGAGGTGCCTGGCGAGTTGAGGAGATAAAGTGAGCGTTACCAAATCCACCCTTACCACCACGAGCAATGACCATCTGCTGTTGATCGGCGATAAAGTCGGCTAAGATATCGCCTTCTTCGTTAAGTACAATTGTGCCGACTGGAACTTGAATAGTTAAGTCTTTACCGCTGCGTCCGTGCTTTTTTTGCTTGAATCCTGGCTTACCTGGTTCGGCTGAAAGCTCACGGTGATAACGGAAGCTAGCGAGCGTGTTTTGATTCCGGCTGGCGACCATAATAATACTACCGCCATCGCCACCATCTCCACCATCTGGACCACCACGATCGATAAATTTTTCATGACGAAAACTAACGTATCCGTTACCGCCGTCACCTGCTTTTAGTTTTATCGTCGCCTGGTCTATGAACATATCAAATTATTATACAATTTTTACAACAAATCTTCAACGTAGAATTGAATATCTACAGATAGCTCATTAGTAAATGTAGGAATATCGGGCCGCGTCTTCAGGAGAAAGTGTCTTAGTACTGCGGACAGCCCAACCGCGAGTGTTCATTTCGGAGACGTTAACACTACCATCTGCATTGACTGATTCAACATAGCCAACGTGACCGTAATAGTCGCGTGGTGGAGTCCAAATAACCGCACCAGCTTGTGGCGTGTTGCCGACTGCAAACCCAGCACGTGACGCTAATGACTTCCAGGTACTGGCGTTACCAAGGTTACTTGGAAGATCTGGGCGTCGAACTTTGACGTACCAAGTACAGTAACCATAGTCGTATCCATTATTGCCATATACTGCTCCACCGCCCCATGAAAAACCTGCAGGATTCGCTCGCGCCGATCGTGGTGCCACCGGTGCAGCTATAGAACCATCTCGGATCAAGATATTTCGACCAACTACAAGGTTAGCGCTCTCTGCATCGTTATCGGCTATGATTTGATCCTTTGTAGCCTTGAACTTGCTAGCAATACTATCGATTGTATCGCCGTCCTTAACTTTATAAACAACTCCGTTGACGGGAGAAATTAGAATCTTCTTACCAGCCTGGATAGCATCGCCCTGTAGGCCGTTAGACCAGCGAATAGTATCCGATGTAATGCCAAACTTTGCAGCGATTGACGGTATTGTGTCGCCTTCGACCACTAAGTATTCTTGGATGTCTTTATAGGACTTGAGAGTAGTTGCAACCACCTGAGGTTTAGCGACCACCGTATCGTCGGAAGCGGTTACCGCTAGTTGTGCGTTAACGGTATCAGCCTTGTTAACAACTGATGGAGTTTCGGGTAAGTTAGTCATAAAAGCTACATGCACAGCGATGTCAGCAGAAGAAAGCTGATCCAGAGCATTGGAAGCGACGGTAGAATCTTCCGTAACGACACTATTATTAGCAGCTACAGGGGCCGTGCCAGGACTACGCATCACAAAAGTAGCCACACCCACGAGCATGACAATATTGGCAACCAAAATGCCATATCTCACGATTCGTTTCTTGGAACGTGTATTTAAACCGGTTTTGATTTGTTTTTGTGTTTTAGATTGAATCTGTGCGATTTTATCAATCGGACTAGTTTCCACCGTTTTTCTAAAGATACGAATTGTATTCTCCTGGGCTGAAGCCGCAGATCGAGGATGGTTGTTAATTGATATTTTGAGCGATCGACTCACTCTTCTTATTAGTAAACAACCTCGATACAGTTTACTTGCTCCATAACAGTGGTAACAGGGGTGGATCACCGTAAACTGATACCATTGAGTATATCATATTCTGGTACAGCAACCAAGGTTTTTATATACCAACGACCCCTGTTACGTAAGCCTACTGACAGAGTTTTGTGCAATATTTTGCGGTCAGTGCCTCGTGTTCCTCTAGGGTACGGCTAAAGTGAGTTACTCCGTCATCCCCAGACACAAAGTACAGCCAATCAGTAGACGCCGGATTTGCAACGGCCTTAAGTGAACTCTCGCTTACATTACTAATGGGACCAGGAGTTAGCCCTTCGACTAAGTACGTATTGTACGGCGAGTCATAGGTGAGCGAAGGGTCAACGCCGTCTAGTATGGCGCCGTAACTGGCAGTAGCATCAGACTGTAGTTTTATATCAGAGGATAGACGCTTGAGGAATACTTGTGCCACCTTTGTACGGTCGCCACCGTCGGACACCTCGCGCTCAACAATGGAAGCCAAGATTATGGCACGATGAACACTCAGTCCTTGGCTTGCAAATGCTTCACGGATATCTGGAGTTAACCGTTTCTGCATCTCGTCTAGTGAGGCTCGTACAATCTCCTCAGGGGTAGTGGCAGCAGTCTTTTGAAATGATTCAGGATATAGGTAACCTTCTAGCGATGCATCGACTGGTTTATCAACCAGGGCTGGATGACCGGCATACGTTGCTGGGTCTAGGGCTTTCTTGACCGCCTCGGGCTTGAAGCCGCTGTTAACAAGCGTTTGTTCGATCTGGTCAATGCGCTGGGCAGGCTTGATAGTTATAAGATTACTGGCCACCTTACCCTCCGTAATTATCTTAACAATATCGGCAACACCCTGGCTGGGTTTAATTGCGTAGGTACCAGCCTGGATTAGGTTCTGATAGTTTCTACTGAGCACATATTGTCGGAATGCCCATTCATTACGAATTAGCTTTTTATCATGAAGTAGCTTGGCTACGTCGGATAAGGCAGACCCCGTGGGTATCGTTATCGTAACGGTCTTCTGGCTGGTACTGACGGCCTGCAAGTTATTGAAGTAGTATCGCCGTGCCAATAAAACACTTCCTAACCCGGCAAGGACGATCAGGCAAACAATGGTAATGACTACTTTTGATCGTAATAAAAATCGTGCAGGGTTAGATCTACTCATTACCATTCCTTCCCTTCGTCTAAGAAATCACTCAAGATATAACATGCTGCCAGTGAGTCAATGTCCCCTTTGCTGTAAGGCTTGCCTCGGGCGTCCAACTCATCTTCGGCCTTACTAGAGGTTAGCGCCTCATCCTGCATGTTTATAGGAATAGTGATGTGCTCAGCCAATGATTCAACAAATCTGAGGATGGCAAGCGTTTGATTAGTTTGCTGACCTTCTAGGCCTCTCGGCAGCCCTACCACCAGCGCCACAACGTCGTTATCTTTGATGAGCTTAGCGATATCATCGTAGACCGTATCGGTAACGATTAGATGTTCTCGTGGCGAGGCAATACGAGCTACACGATTCGCCATCGCAACGCCAATTCGTACCGCGCCAACATCAAGCCCCATAACAGCGTCATTATCGGACTTAGGGTTACTTGTCTTGCCCATTGCTTGCTTGTTGGTAGACGATTGTTATTTTCTTAGGGTTGCTCGGTGTCTTATAGACCCAGAATGGACTATAACTGACCTGCACTTCTTTTACGCCAGCACGTGCGTTAATTAGTTGCTGTACTTCGCCCTTCTTCTTGCCAGCTATCTGTGTCTTGAGTGAATCTTGCTCTTCCTGAGCACCCGTACTAACAGTAGTTTGGATAGAAAGCTTTTGCTGCGTTGGAGATATCTGGTCAGTGGCCTTTATGACTGCATCATCTAGGCCATCATTACTTATAGTCTGCTCTTTGGTATCGATCTTCTCTTTTGCGCTATCGACGATTATAGACTTTAGGTCGTCTCGATCAACACCCAGTAGCGTGTAGGTGACGATATTGGTAACGGTGATTTCGGTTGCTTCTGCTCCAACGGTTGGTGATGCAGTGATATTTGCAGGGGTAACAGTAACGGTTTCAGCAATTGCATAAAGTGAATTATCTTTCAGCTGAGTTGTTAGCTCTTTAATTGCTGCGTCTTTGCTTTTATCGGTAAGCTTTTGAGTTGCAGCGTCGATATCTTCCTGGCTTACAACGGTAACTTCTTTGTTGGTTCCGCCAGTCATGGAGCTACTATCGTAACCCGCGACATTACTGAACCCGACTACGCTGAAGGTTCGTCCACCGCTGATATTGTATTGGTCTCCTGAATTCTGAGCTACAACGTTGATGGTAGCAGTTGTGAATGCCGGGAAATCCTGGTTGTTGCATTTGCTGCCAAAAAGAACTCGGATAAAGGTAACGTCTTTCTGCAAGATAAAGTTAAGTCCTCCCGAGGTGACTATAGTGCCCGAAGGAACGGTGACCGACTCTTTAGAACAATCGGTTAACCTAAGGCTGACGGTGCCTTTTGCTTGTTCGCCAACATTCTTTTTGCCGGTGGCTGGAACTTTTTCGGCATCAGTTTTCTTTATGCTCTTAGCGGTTGCTGGAACGATCAGTTTTTCTTTATCTATCGCTTTAGCGTCTGTGCTGAGCGTTACGGCTACATCAGTACTGACACTGACGCTATCGGTAATAACGGTTATTTTTGCAGTCGGGAGAACAAAGCTCGAGACATACCAACCTATGAGTAACAAAACTACGAGTCCGCCGCCTACTAACAATTTAGTTCTGAACTGGTTAAAGTCAGGTATCTTGAGCTTCTTATCTTTTTTGGAAGCCTTTTTGGCAGCAGCTACAGGCGCGGCGGCTTCGAGTTCGGGCTCGTCATCAATGTCTATAGTTTCCTCGAACTGCTGTGACTTAACTGGTTTTGCAGCTGCGGCACCGGCAAGCTCACCAACAGCTTTTTTGGTATCAAGTTTTTTATCTTCTACAACGTCGGATTCGATATCGTCATCATCTTCGTCAATAGCAGTAATATCGTCTACCGAGTCATCAAGCGCAACGTTATCGGACGGGACGTCAGGAGCGGCAGGTACTGTGGGTTTTGACTGCAAGGTCTTGGCTACGTGTAGCTTTACTGCCCCTGCAAGCGGTAAAAGGCCAGCCTCTGAGGTTATCAGGACAATCTTCTTTTTGTGTGTATCGCCACTTCGCTTGAGCAGCTTCATGTTTACAATGCTCTGTAAAACGCTGGCCCGCTTAGGCAACACTAAAGCAACAATCTTGTGTTTGCTTTGAGACACTTTGTCTATGATGCCGGTGATCTCGTCATCAATGTCGATATAAATAGTGTCTTTGGTCGCTTCTGCCACGTTGATCCCCTGTCGTTATACTCTTAGAATTTTATCAATTTTTTGCCGAAATGACCCGTCGTCTTTTATCCCGCCATCTTGTTGCATGGTATCTAGGCCAACTCGCAGTAAGCCCATGGCCGTAATAAAAGTGTGATCGGTGACAGTTCCAGTGTGATCATCGATGCCCACAACGTGACTTGGCTTGATGTGCTGCACTACCGGCTTACGGGTAAAGGGTAGATCAGCATACCAATTGGACGATTCCAGCTGGTGCATCAACATATCTAGGCTAGAGCCACCACCACATAGCAGTATCCGTCTGGGCAAGTGATCTAGCTGATCAAACTCACCGAGGGCTAGTTCTACGCCGGCCGTCCAGACATCTAATGTTTTCTGCAGACTCTTTTCGATCACCGGACGCTTGGATTCAGCAACTTTATGAGTCGATAGGCCAAGTTTAAGTTCTTCTGCCGAAGCAAAGCTGACACCAAGGTCCTTTTCGATACTACGAGTGTAAGCACGTCCGCCAATACCAAACATTTTGGTTCCTTGGACTCCGCCATCATTAATGACAGCAATATCGGTAGTACCACCACCAACATCCATTAAGATGGCGCTCATACTGGCATTGGAGTCGTCGCCAATTACTGATCGAGCTACCGCAAATGGCTCTGCTGCAACGGCCAACAGATCCAGGTCTAACTCTTTGGCGGTTCGCTCTAAGGCGCCGATATGGATCATTGGAGCAAAGGCGGTGTAAAGCTGGACGACCACTTCTTTACCCTTGAATCCAACAGGACTAGTTACGGGATAACCGTCGATCTCGATGTTAACAAGCGCACTATTTACTAAACGAATTTCTACGTCTTTACCACCAAGTTCCCATGCCAGTTGCTGTTTGGCTCTCTCGCGAGCACGGCCCTGAACCAGGCCAATAATCTTTTCGACTTCGGCGATATCGAGTTCTTTTTCGGGGTTCTTGCGGTTACAGTGGACGGTCGTGGTCGTACCCTTAACAAGTTCACCAGCGATACCAATAACCGCCGACTTAGTACTAACGCCAGCCTGTTTTTCGGCCTGACTTAGAGCATCATCACAATTGGCGACTACCGATTGTATATCAGCGATAGCGCCAGCTTGCATATCACTTAATTCCTGATGGGTACGACCGACACCAACAATATCAATGCCGTCGTCAGTAACCCGGCCTATCAGAGCTTTTACAAATTCAGTACCAATATCAAGGGCGACAAGGTACTTGTCGTCATCGTTCTTGTTACGGCTAGCTTTGGCAGCAACGGTGTTTTTGAGGGTCTTTATTTTATCTAGCATAAGCTGATTCATTATAGCACTCCTCTCCTTCTCTAAAAAGGCTTATGGCAAACTAAACAAGTGCTGCCTTGATACGCCTTACACCGGACGAGCTAGCCTCTTCTTTGAGAATCTTGAATTTCTTGCCCTCTTCGAATAACTGTAGAGAGTGGTCTACGTGTGGACCGCCGCAGATTTCGAAGCTGAATGGCTTTTCGGCTCCATCGGCAATCATCTTATAAACCTTAACCGTGTCGCCATAGCGATCACCAAATTGACCAAGCGCGCCTAATGGCCCTGTAGCTTCTGCTGTTGGGTACTCTGCCCAGCTAACTTTTAGATCATTTCCGATCTGTTCGTTAACAATCGCTTCTACTTGATCGAGTTCTTCACGAGTTACTTTTTGGTCGTGACTAAAGTCAAATCGCAGTCGTTCCTCGGTAATATTACTACCTCGTTGGATAACGTGATCGCCGAGTACTTCGCGGAGTGCCTGGTACATAAGGTGTGTTGCCGTGTGATACTTCTTGTGTTGATCCGTTTGGCCACCAAGCCCACCCTTGAACTGACCCTTGGTAGCCGTCCGCGACATGTCCCGCTGTTTTTTCATATGAGCATCAAATTGCTCACGCCAATCTTCTGCTAGGTCAATCGCCTGCTTTTCTGCCTCTTCAACACTGAGCTCAACCGGAAAACCATAGGTGTCATATAGCTTAAAGATGAGTTCGCCGTGAATAGATTTGTCTGAGTCCTTGAATAGCTTTTCAAACTCTCTCAGTCCTTTGGTTAGTGTCTGACGGAATACTTTTTCTTCTTTGCTAAGAGTAGCCATGATTTCGTCTTTTTGAGCTGCAATTTCTGGAAAATCTTGATGGTATGAATCAAGCACAATAGGAATAGCTAGCTGCATTAGATCTTTTTCAATACCAAGATCAAAGGCGAATCTAATTGCTCGACGCAGTAGCCGACGCATAACATACCCTTGTTCTTTATTGCTTGGAACAACACCATCAACTGCTAAGAAAACAGCTACACGTAAGTGATCAGCGATAACACGCATGGCAGCGGTATGGTCGGTATAATCCTTGCCTGTTTCCTTTTGAAGTCCTTCGATTATTGGCCAAAGCAAACTAATTTTAAACATGTCCGGGCTATCGATTGCAGCAGCGGCAATACGCTCTAGGCCACCACCAAAATCAACGTTCTTGTTTGGTAACTCTTCGAAACCTTTGTCGGTTCGCTTGTAAGTCATAAATACCGAGTTACCAATTTCCATAAAGCGACCACAGTCACAGTTTGGATGACAATGAGGACCAAAGTCGGTGTTGTGCTCGATCTCGTCGAACATATAAAATACTTCGCTGTCTGGACCACATGGGTCACCAACAGGAGTGGTCGCTGGCTTTCCGCCTCGGCTCCACCAGTTCTTGGCACCATCATAATAGAAGATACGCTCGCCTTCGTTGATGCCACGCTTATAGCCGTCTGCTTCTGAGCCAATCATCGCTGGCTGGGCATCGATACCTTTTGCTTTGAAAAGGTCTTGCCAGATTTTAACTGATTCATCATCTTTAGGAAGATCGAATTCATCGTCGCCAGCAAAGACCGTTACATAGATTTTATTTGGATCAAGTCCAACTTTTTCGGTCAAGAAGGTGAAGAACCATGGCAGTTGCTCGGCCTTAAAATAATCGCCAAAGCTCCAGTTACCAAGCATCTCGAAGAATGTTGTGTGGCGGTTATCGCCAACCTCCTCAATATCATCGGCCCGAAAACATGTCTGACTATCAGCCACCCGTGAACCAGCCGGATGAGGCTCGCCTAACAGATACGGAAGTAGTGGCTGCATTCCAGAGCCGGTAAATAGTGTTGTCGGGTCATTATCGGGTATTAGCTTGGCACGCGGAATGACAACATGTTTGTTTTGTTTGCAAAAATCGAGATAGGCTTTACGGATGTCTTGAGCGTTCATGCAGCTATTATAACAGAGGTAGCAGCAGACTCAAGTTGTAACTTAGCTCCTGGGCTTGGCATTCCGTAAAAGAATCATGTGACTGGCACGCACCCTTAGCGTCTATGGGTGGCAGGCACAGTTACTCACTTTGAGGGCGCTGATGTAACTGCAGTCTCGAGGGTAACTACTATTGGCGGTGCGATCACAACTTCTGGCTGAGGGTCGGGTATAAGTAACTTAACCGCCAACGCCGTTGCCGTCACAGCCAAGATCGCTAGACCGGAGCCGACCATTGTCGCAATATATTCCTGATTATCAGTTGTACCTTTATTCGGCTGGAGGGCCCGTTGATTGACAGGTACATGCTCTCCGCGCCGCCAATTAGACATCATCTCGCCACCTCGGCCTCTGGGCGCCATTAATTCCTGCAGGTATAGCCACTACACCTAGAGTGACTGGTGTTTCTTGTTGTATTTGTTTGCCCATAATTATCTCCTTCAGAGGTTATGGAACTCGTCTCCACAAACTAAAATAAACACCTGGTGGTGTATGAGTTTAAGAGGGAGAATTCGTCCCGGTTTCGCTACTTGCTCCCCGTGTATCCAAGCGACCAGATACAGATATACGGATCATTGCATGACTTTACGTCAATATTTACTATATTACTTTTTTGACATATTGTCTATATACTTATTTATACTTTGACTCGAAGACCCCGTTCCTGAACAATGATTAATACCACCGATGCAACACAAGGTTGATCTTCATGCTATTTTTTGGGAATAGTATCGAAGACCAATGCCGCTTCTGTTGGCGAAACATATTCATCACCCCTGTTGCATACATATACACTTTGACCGATAGGTTCTACTGTGAGCCACTTCGAGATTTTCTTATTCGTAGTGAATATTGCTACCCGGGATGTATCTACATCTGGACTAAGGTCTAGAACGGAACAGTCTACTGGCAGTAAAGCGTTCATTCCTTCTATGCGTCGGGGGGATTTCCCTCGTAAATCAGACGCCATCAGGCCAAATTTCGCTGCCTCGGATGGAATATTCTGGGGACTAATATACGCAATAGGTTGCTTGCTACCTTGTTCCAGCGGGTCAAGCCCTGCAATATCAAGATTCTTTTGCTCGTAAAGTTCTTCTGGACTCGGAGAATTCCATTCGCCAATAACACTGATAGCAGCACTCACCCCATCGGATCCAAGTTCGGTAGAAGCAGGAAGAAATCCACTGTAGCCCGGTACCGGAAGGGTCAGTGCAATAAGCGTGATTCGCGCTGGCGAGATCACACGACCAAGACCATTGGGTCCTTCTTTAGTAATAGCTTTTCTAAGCACTTGTAGTGCCTGACGACCAAGCTTTTGGCTGGCGTTAAGAAATTTGTACCTCTTGGTGGTTTCATAAACTGCACGCTCCGTTAAAGATTCGATGTCCTTAGGTGCAAGGTGAGGAGTCTCGCTTTGACGGGCAAGTGTAGCTGGTTCGATTTTAAGTCCTTTTGCGTAATTCCAGACTGCTTTGGTAGCCTCCCGTAGCACTGATTCCTCAGGCGCTTCGTCTGTATCATGGGAAAGTGAGACGATAGGAGTGTGATCACCGACTTGCCGAATCATAAAGCCGGCCCCAAAGTTTCCACGGTCGGTACGACTAAGCAAATACGAGACAACTTTAGCATCTAACTCATCGTAATAGGTGTTGAGTCGACGAATTATATAGCGAGTACCATCATCGTTACGAACTTCTGGAAACTCTATTTCTTCGTCGCCATCTAGCAGTTGCCTTCGGGCATCCGGGCTAGCGCTTAAAGCTGCCTGCGCAATATAAGATAGCGCATCAAAAAGACGCCCCGACATATCCGCCATAGGGTCTTTACTGCCCTCAAGCCCAAGAACATTTTGCCCCTCCGGATAATCACTTAGTGCCAGCATACGAACCGGCTTACGTGGTTCCGGAATGTGATCGACCGTCTGAACGTCGATAATCTGATTACGTTCCAGATAAGCCATAGCTACTTCTTTTCTACACCTTTGGAGCCAGGTTGTTCTGGCGCTAAACTCTGCTTCTCTACCTCTCGCGCTTTACGATATGTAGTGACTCGCAAATCACCCACTAATGCACCTACAAAAAGCCCCGTTACAACGCCCAGAGCACTTATCCAACGCTGCTTCTTGTCATTATTATGTGAGACGAGTACATCCTGCGCAGGCGTAGAAGTCTGCTGAAAAGTCTCGGCAGCACTTAGTCCGTTCAACGCAAGTGTATAGCGTTGGATATAATCATAAATATCTAGTTCTTGTGTACCGCAAGGCTCCCCGGGATAGGTCTTCAGCATTTCCATTTTTTCCGTATCGGGACTAGATGCCAAAGCGCCTCCCGTCACAACTATCTTCAGTTTTGCTTCGCATGCCTCCGGTAGTTCGTCTCTTAAATCGTTAAGGGTCCTCGTGGCCCTGCTGACACCTGTTGCCGCCATTTCGTCTTTATCAGCCAGATAATTCTGCAAAGCAGCAGCCTTTTCGGTGGCAACGTGGCTTGCAATTTCAAAACCTCCAGCACTAAATGCCCCAACGAGAAGTAAACCCGCACCATAACCCCGTATATTGGCGCCTATTCTAGTAATGCGATCGAACCGTTGCTCATTAAATACTTCCGTTTCTATTGCGGGCTGCGGAGCGGATACCTCGGTTGTTGCAAGATGCTCTAATTGTGGCATTACGCTACCTCTTCCGTTGAGTCTGTTATCTGCAGCATTGGCACTTCCGGCAATGCAACACGATGTGCCGGTATGTAAACTCCGTTTGTGTTTGTGTGGCCGTTTCTATAATTGCGTCGTGAATCTACAGAAGTTCCTATGCCAATAGCAGCGCCAATTCCAGCGCCAATAAGTGATAATGCTTGAAGTGCCCCTGTGCTGTGATTTGCTTTTTCATCTGCGGCATCAAAGCTAGCCTCCGCTTCCTTAAGTGCAGAACTTTTCTTGGTATTATCAGCGTCCGCTGAAAGTAAAGGATGCACTTCGGCACGTACGTCCCTGTCAAACTCCCCACATGGTTTTGATGGCAGGTCAATCATGTCCTCAACAACGGTGTTCTCTGGAGTCCCAAACAATATTCCACGATCAAGGTATAGTTTTAGCGCCAAAAGACAACCCTCTGATGCATCTTCCCGGGCAGTGTCGTAAACACGGCTGGCAAGCTCCGCTTTTGGACGAGCAGCATTAAGAGCTTGCTTCGCATTACCTCGTGCCGAGTAATCGTTGCTGCTAGCACCCGCTGATACACCAGCTAAAAATCCACCCGAGATTAAAGCACCTATAGTGACATGTTTAGCTACAATTTTTGTTTGATCTAGAATAGACCGAGTTCTAGATACCTCATAAAACGGCCGAGCTGGCTCAGCAATACGGTTTCCCATAGTTAATACTCCAACTAATATTTATTAGTGGGCGAAATATGCAATTATGCAAAGAATTCGTCCCGGTTTCGCTACTTGCTCCCCGTGTATCCAAGCGACCAGATACAGATATACGGATCATTGCATGACTTTACGTCTTGTATATATTACTACTTTATTGATTATTCGTCAATAATTATGCTTTATACTAGTATGCCACCACCAAGAACTGCCTGCTGGTCATAAATAACTGCCGATTGCCCAGGAGTTGCAGCGCGAATATCATCTTTAAGCTTAAGATGAATATCGTCGCCCTCAATTACAAGCTTTGCGGAAATTAACGGAGCCCTATGGCGAGTTCTGACCTGCACCTCTTGTCCATCTTTTGGAGTAATGTTTATCCAATGAATGTCCGTCATGTTAAGCCTGTTAGTCCACAGATTCTTATCGTTAATATCAGTAGTAACGCGCACCTGGTTGGTAGCCATATCTTTACCAATGACGTAATACGGTAAGCCACCACCGACATCCAGTCCGTGACGCTGACCGATTGTGTAAAAAATAGCCCCGTCATGCTGACCAACTGTTATGCCGTTTTCGTCTATAATATCGCCAGGTTTTTGAGGGCCCAATTCGTAGATTAAAAAGTCTTTGATGCCGACCTTGCCCACAAAACAAATGCCCATGCTCTCTTTTTTGGTTGCCGTTACCAGATTGAACTTTTCTGCCAGTTTGCGAACCTCCGGTTTAGTATAGTCACCAAGAGGAAATAGAGTGTGCTTAAGCGCCTCCTCTGTTACACGGTAAAGAAAATAGGTCTGGTCTTTGTTCTCGTCTTTAGCTCGCAGTAGCTTACCATCTTTTACCCGAGCATAATGTCCGGTTGCGATTAGGTCTGCACCATCCTCTAAGCACATATCAAGGAAGACTTTAAATTTTACCTCCTGATTACACATGATGTCAGGGTTGGGTGTGCGACCTGCCTGATATTCGGCAACCATGTAGTCAACGACTTTTTGACGGTACTCCTTCTGGAAGTCATACATCTTAAAGGGGATTCCGAGCTGAACGGCGACTCGTTTTGCATCCTGGTAGTCCTCTTTCCAGGGACAAGGCATGCCAGGGAGGTCCTGACTCCAGTTCTTCATGTATACGCCCGTAACATCATAACCCTGTTCTTTTAACAGGGCAGCGGTAACGGAACTATCTACTCCGCCACTGAGGCCGACATATACTTTTTGCTTGTTCATTGAAGCTATTATAACAGAGGTGGCAGAAAATATTAAGCCGATGTTGACAAGGCTTTGGCAAGGGCTGTCTCGCTGCCCTTAAATAATTTCTGAAGGCTAAAATCAAAGGTCTGCGTGGCCGTCCGCACAACACAGCCCCCAGCAATATTGGGCTGGACACCAACAGATATAAGCGTGTTGGGATGACCGTTGTCGCGGAACCATCGAATGAGCGGTCGAAGCGCCTGCTTGGTGGGGTCGGAGGCAAAACTAATCTGGACCACCGGCGCCGTGCGTCGTACAAAATTGAGTTGGCTCGCTAGGCGTTTCCTATCCGATGCCAACAATGGGTTAGTGTCGGTATCCTTGATGATCTTATTGAGTGATGGACTAGTATAAGGGAGCTTAGAGGCGCTCCGCGAGGCACTTAAAAACTCATCGAGAGCAAAGAGTTCGCGTTGAATCTTCCCAAAGTCAAGCGGGCTGGCGACCGCATCGGGCAGCAGTAATCCCGGGTCCAATGCCCTTTGAAGTGGACTCTGTTGATTAGAATTCACGCTTAATGTCCTCGACGATTGCCGTTTTGTTTGCTTCTAGGTTATGGAGAATATATTGAATCTGCTCACCGACTTCCATATGAGCGCCAAGAGTTTGTTCGACATGATGAATAACCACGTCGGCCATATTCTTCTCGAATCGAGCTAAACGGCGATGCTTCTCTGCCAGAAGTTCTTGATCGAGCTGCTCTGTCATCCGTTTCTGGTAATCCTCTATCGCTCGGTCCACCTTAGCGAAGGCCTCGGCCATGTGTTGTTGGGCTGCAGCCACAGATTGCTTTTGATCAGTAAATTCGTCCTTAAGAATTTGAGTGGCCTCTTCCTTAATATGCTCGCTGACGCTATCGCTGATTTTACGGAGATCTTGCTGTAAAAAGGCAGCATTCTGATCCAGGGTATGTTCAAACCGAGCGACGCCACGCTCTTGAAGCTTGGTTCTAAATTCATCTGTAAAAAGGTCGGTTCCATTAGTTCCACGGGGGCCACGGCCTCGGCCTTTTGGTCCTAAACGGACGGCAACCCAAATAAAAGCCAATAAAATGGCCAGGACGCTGCTAATAAATATTACGAGAAGTGTTAACTGCGTATCCATATCCACCCGTTATACTAATGCTTTTAGTATAGGATAGAATGGCGAACTTAGGAAGTAAGCTCAGCTAATGCGGCAACGGTGGCCCGGACATCCTGCTCCGTAGTAGAGCGACCCATAGTAAAGCGCAGGCTAGTTTGTGCTTGTTCATCCGTAAGACCAATAGCCTTAAGAACATGTGATGGCTCATCGCTACTGGCGCTACAAGCCGAACCAACGGCGCACATAATGCCCCGCTCGTCGAGCTCCATCATCATTCGCTCGTTGTCGGTACCCGGAATTGTAAGGTGGACAATATTAAATAGCCCCGCACCGGGAGCGGTAATTACGGCATTGGGCACCTTAACTTCTAGCTCCGTGTAAAATAGCGATCGAAGCGCACTAAGATGTTCTTCCTGGCCACGTCGCATAGCCACTGCTTTTTCCAGAGCATGACTAAAGCCGACAATACCGGCAACGTTTTCGGTGCCACTTCTTAAGCCAAACTCCTGGCCACCACCGTAAATGAGTGGCTCTAACTCAATCCCGGTTGCAACATACAGGGCGCCGGACTGCTTTGGGCCGTAGATCTTGCCTCCATTAAGGCTCATCAAATCAATGCCAATCTTCTTGGCTAGTACCGATAGCAAGTTAGGGGCCTGTGCGGCATCGGTATGTAGATAGAGAGGATTATTATTTTCATTGCTCGACACCCGATTGTCTCGTATTTTAGACAATACGGCATTAATGCCACTGAAGTGCTGAATGGTGCCGATTTCGTTATTGGCATACATTATACTCACCAACACCACATCGTCCGTCACAAGCTTTGCCAGCTCAATTAAATTTACATGGCCATTGGCATCCACCGGAATAACTGCGTGATTATATTGGCGTGCAGCAGCCAGAACAGAATCATGCTCGATTGCTGACACCAGAATTTTACCCTCAGGATACCTCGCCATAACGCCGTGAATCGCCAAGTTATTAGCTTCGCTGGCACCAGCCGTAAAAACAATTTCTCGGGGGCGAACACCAAGGGCTTTAGCGGTTCGAGCTCGGGCATCATCAATATCATGACGAATAGACTTTGCCGCCAAATAGGTTGCGCTTGGATTGTAAAATTGATCCGTTAAATACGGCTGCATTGCTGCCAGAACTCTGCCATCCAACGGTGTTGCAGCGGCGTGATCAAGGTAGATAGATTGGCTCATAGCCGTAATTATACTCGGTTATACAGTTGAGCTTTAACGCGCTGACGATACAAAACGGCCGCATCTCGTAGGTGCTGAGCTTCTTCTTCGGTAACAAACTGTTGAGCCATACCATCTTGAGCTTTTAAAATGCCGTTTGGTCGGACATCATAACGAGTAGTCTTGGTTTTACGCTGGCCTGTAGCGTCATTCCATTCTTCATGCCAAATCCATGTTCGCTCATCTAGGCAAAAGAATTCACGTTTACCGCCGTTGGGCATTGGACCAAACAGTGTTCCGCCAATTTGGGCTTCATGTCGAATAAGGTTGCGGTATAGTTCGGCCTGGCGATCTTCCTGGCTAGTGCCAAGAACAAGTTTTATAAATTTCTGGATCATACTACACCCCCGCTAAAAAGTCGCCAGGCACAGAAGTTGGACCTTGCTCTGCGTAGAGGCTAGCCAGGTTACTGCGTACGTCTGTGAGGCTTTGGTCGCCTTCGGCTACAGGTGCCGTCTCTAGTGTAGGCATCTGTGGTGCGACCATCTTTGTCTTTGGCTCAGCATTAAAGCCTGATGGGTTATCGAAGTTAAGAGTCGGTGATTCAGGTCGGGTAAATTGGGCCATCCGGCCAACTTGCTCAGCGGCTCGTCTAACTGCAACTGGATGGGATGAGTTAGGGCTAGCTGGAGCATTGATAAGAACATCAGGGGCTATATCGATAATATGGACTCTTGAATCGACCATTTGTTCTGGTGAAAGTGGCGCGGCTTCTACTCCTCGGTTTCGAGAAGTGAACGGTGCGGTAATGTAGTCGATTATTTCAAACATAGCGTAAATAGTCCCTGGGCATTATTAGTGGTTGCTCGGGCAAATTCCTCAAACGATTCACTGCGTAAATTGCTTAAAAACTCTGCCGTTACTCTCACATGCTTAGGCTGACAGATTGTACCACGAAAAGGGCTCGGAGTCAAGAAGGGAGCATCTGTTTCTAGTACGATCTTATCAAGCGGTACAGCTTTGGCTGCATCCAGCTGATCCTGATTCTTAGTAAAGGTCATAATCCCATTGAGCCCCACAAGCAAGTCACGTTTGAGAATCTGTTCTAGCTCAACCATTCCAGCACTAAAGCTATGGATTACACCCTTGGGTTTAAACTCGTCATACAGCGTCCAGAAATCCTGCCAAACACTATCTGTATGGCTCGGATCCACCCCTTTAGCATCCCTAACATGGAAGATAACCGGCAAATTATGTTCCTGGGCGACCGTTAGCTGAAAACGAAGCATCTTAATCTGATCCTGGCGATCCGAGTGACCATAGTAGTAATCAAGGCCAATCTCGCCCACAGCCACCACTTTAGGCTTACTGGCCAAGGAGTGAAATTCTTGAAGGGCATGTTCATCATTAACATAGTGCTTAGCTTCATGGGGATGCAGCCCGATACTCGCCCAAATATGTTCGTGTCGGGCTGCGAATGCGATACCGAGTTTACTATCCTCTAGCGTACAGCCTACGCACAGCAATTTAGTTACCCCATCTGCTTGTGCAGCGGAAATAACCTCTTCCGGGTCTAGTTCATAGTCGGAAATGTGTATATGACAATGGGTGTCGAATAGTTCTATTGGCGTACTAGACATAGCATTATTATACCTCGATTACTTTTCGGCTTTTGGTGCTTTGGTTTCGTGACGAGGGAACAGTGTGCCTTCGCTTGGCCGGATGACACCCTCTTCAAAGATGTGCTTAATCTTGGCGGCGGTTTCTGGCATGAATGGTTCGAGCATTTCGGCAATCTGCAGCAGGTTGCTGGTTTGGTAGGCTAATATTTCTTGCAAGTGATCGTAGTCACCTTCTTTGGCGATAGCCCAGGGCTTTTCTTCTTCGATGTACTGGTTTAAGCCACGGATTTGCTCCCAAACGTGATCGAGGGCGCGGTCGAATTTGCAGGCCTCAATAGCCTCCCAGTACTGCGCCATGTCATGATTTTGTGGTGGGATTTCACCAATGATTCCCTTTTGATATTGCGTGATCATAGCTGATGTTCGCTGTACGGCATTACCTAACTCGTTACCGAGTTCGTTGTTGTAAGCTTTTTCTAGCAAGTCCCAAGAAAAATCTCCGTCTTCGTAACTTGGGATATGTCGCAAGATGTAATAGCGGAATACATCGGCACTATATTTCTTAACGATTTCGTCCGGACTAACAACATTGCCGATTGATTTGCTCATTTTACCGCCAGCTATATTGATGAAGCCGTGTACATACAACTTTTCGGGCAATGGCAAGCCAAGTGCCAACAACATACCCGGCCAAATAGCAGCGTGGAATCGAATAATATCCTTTCCAATCACTTGGACGTTTGCCGGCCAAAATTTCTTGAAGTCTTCGTGTTCGGGATAGCCAAGTACCGTAATATAATTCATGACCGCTTCAAACCAGACATACATCACCTGAGTTTTATCGCCGGGAACCGGAATACCCCAGTCTAATTTGCTGGATGGCCTGGAAATACTGATATCATCGAGTCCGTCGACAATGACTTGTAAGATTTCGTTGCGGCGGGTTTTAGGGATGATTTCGAATGTACCCGCCTGAATGGCAGCCCTAATTTGCTCTGAATAGTTAGAGAGTTTGAAGAAGTAATTCTCTTCCTCGAGTCGTTCGTATGGCTTTTTGTGGATCGGACATACACCATTGTTGGCCTTGGCTACTGCTTCGGTAACGTATTCTTCACAGCCCGTACAGTACAAACCAATGTACTTACTTTTATAGATGTCTTTTTCGAGCTGCTTCCAGATAATCTGGGCACGCTGCATATGGCCTGCGTCGGTTGTACGAATAAAACGGTCGTTACTTACGTTGAGTAGCTTGCCAAGATCACGGAACTTTTGACTTTGCTGATCAGCTAAAGCTTTGGGGGTTAGCTTGAGCTCAGCAGCTTTTTCGGCAATCTTTTGACCGTGTTCATCGGCTCCGGCGGTAAAGATGACTGGCTTGCCCTGCTTTCGTGCAGCACGTGCCAGAACGTCAGCCATGACAAGCTCCATGCCGAACCCAATGTGGGGATCGCCGTTAACATATGGAATAGAGGTGGTAATTAAACAATTCATAGATGTATTGTACCTGTCTTAAGTAGTAAATAATAGGAAACTGAAGAGTAAATAAAAGTATAGCCGGCTACGGCATCAACATCATGTAAGAATGTTGTGTTACTTTTCTCATTACAGTTATTATACCATTGTTCTATACTGTTGTTAATGGCTCTTGATGCACTTGACCGCGAACGACTAGGCAACCTCTATTTTGTAAGTAAAACTTTTGATATAGGGTCGTTTGAACTATCTGCCCACCTCGACAATCCTGACCTTCCGCCTTCTCCGTATTACATGCACTTTCCTACACCCAATAAGCCTGGGGCTCTGTATCTTCCTGAGATTCAGGCAACTGCAGGCCGGCTACTATTCCAGCTCGCTGAGGAGGAAGGTATCACCGGACATATGTTTGCAGGTGTTCCTGAGGGCGCAAACGAAATCGCAAGAAATGCAGCCGAACTTTGTGGCCCCAATGGCTCTAATCTATTGACGTTCAGTAAGGAGAAGCTCGGGAGACTGGTAATTTTCCATCACATCGAGGGGCATGCCATGCCCGGCGAAAAAGTCGTAGGAATAGATGACCACACCTCGGGTGGGCGCAATGCCCGACTATTTCAGAGGATGCTAGAAACCGAAATGCGGCTGAAAATGACTCACTTCCTGAACATCGTTGACCGCGAGCAAGGCGGACGGCAGCGACTAGCCGAGAACGGAGCAACAATGCGCTCCATCTTTACCATTTCCGAACTTTTAAGTCTCGGTTTAGCTGAAGGTCACCTGACGCAGACTCAGTTTGATGATCTACTGCACTACGTTCGGACTAACCCTATCCCTACCCAGCGCTAGCTAGATGCCAAAGGCTACAGTGTCTGCACCTGTAGGTTTTAAGTTTAGTGCCATGTTGCAGGTCGGCAACAACTGCTGCAGCTTTGGCTTGTTTTTGAGTGTCGAACGCTAATTTCTCAACACAAGGTTGAACGTCTTCTTGCATATAGCAAGTCTACCACAAGGCTACTGACCCGCTGCGGCCGCCGTACCATCTTGGTACCGTTCTGTTTCATCTATATCGGTGTCGGTAGAAGGATGATCGGGTGGCACTATTACTTGCGGTGCATCATCTGCTGGTCCGGCAGGATTGTCGTCATCATTCTGCGGAATCGGAACGACGTGATCGCCACGAGTTTCTTCTAATGCATCATCTACTGAAATGTCTTGTTCGTCTGTACCCATGCGATTCTCCTGATTACGTTGTAGTTACAACTGTAGTGCAGTAAATTGCTTGCGACTATAAGGAATCTAACAGCATGCAGCGATTAATCTTGCAGCAGATAATCGTCGCACAATTTTTTGAAAATAGCGTTTGTCCAGCCAAATCCAGTCTGACTTGGGTATACACCTTCTACTGGATGCTTATGGGGCTTAACAACGTTGTACTTTTCTAGGAAAACTCCATGCTGCTCGTACCAAGCCAAGTTAGTCCGCAGCCATTTACGTGCAATTCGCTCGGCCTCTTCGTGATAGCCGTAGTTCTTGAGCCCTTCGATCACTGCGTAGTGCAGTGGCGCCCAGCCATTAGGATGAGCCCACTGAGTTTTGAGCGATCCAAAGATACTCATGTCTATCAACGGTCGGGTAGTAGTAGATAGCCCGCCAGAATGTTCGAACTTCTCAATATTCTTAACCATCCGGGCAGCTTGTTCGTCACTGGCTAGCCCCAACCACATAGGGTAAAAACCTGCTAACGACCAGACGTCTCCACCTTGGCCTTTGTTGTAGTTGTAGTCAAAGTAAAACCCTCGACGTGTATGCCACATGTACTTGTTTACTTCGTGTTTGCGACTCGCCGCTTTTGCGGACCAATGCTTTGCTTCTTTTGGATCGTCCAGCTCACCGGCCGCCCAAGCAAAATCGGCCTCGTATTTATACAGTAAAGCGTTGAGATCAACAGGCAGATAGTCTAGACACTTTCGTTCAAACCGGGTGGTCATATCCCAGCCACTTTCGGCTTCGGCCATATCATGCAGAACATTAATGTCGTAGTAGCGACTGAGTCCATGATGCACTTTATGCCAAAATGGATGGAGTTCACTGGTCCAGACTTCTGTGTATTCCGCCTTAGCAATGTCCATACGTTCTTTTAGCCAAGCTTTGTCTTTGTGGCCAGTTTCGTAGATAAGCCTGATGTACATGGTCAAGATTGGCGGTTGGGAGTGGCTCATGTGATACATCTGATTTGCATTAGGGATAAATCTAAAACGCTTAAACAATTGCAAAAGATTCTCTAGCATTCCCTCGGCCATATGTTGGTGCTTGGTACCAACTAGTGCTAGTGAGGTAAAATAACTATCCCAGTAGTACTGTTCTTTGAGTGTGAACTTTGCTTTTGGATCAGCTGCCGGAACAATATAAGGATAGGGCAGACCAATTACCGTGCCTTGGTCTTCCTTTGCCTGGTGCTCCAGTACCTTCCAATGATCTTCGATATAATCGAGGGCATGAGCAATGTGTGGAATATCAATATGACCCTGCCTGCCAGCAATTTTTCGGATCAGTTTTTTAGCTAAGTTCTGTTTAGGAAGCATCCTCTTATGCTAAGCCAATAGCCAGTAAGGAGCAAGTATTCTATCCGTGGAATTGCGCTCTGGTTTCGATCCCTCTATCTGCGATGCGAGCGAGTGTTTGTTGGACCATTGCTTCGAGTCCTAAGCTACCATCAACAGGAATAACAATATCAACCAATTCATCCGCTTCGGAAGGCAAAACAAGTTCAGAATGGAGCTTATCAATTGTCTTTAGTGGACCACCGTCACCCCACGAATGCCGAGGTGCAATAAGTGTTTTTGTGTCGATCCATCGCTCCATGCGTTCACGAGCAAGCTTAACATCAACTTCTACTGCAAAGGCAACAACAGTAGAATCTGTGTCCTTTGCCCATTGGATTGGGCGCTCAGCACGACCTTCCGGAGTATTAAAGAAGGCGTCGCATACCACATCCTCGTCTCGCACTAAGGCTTGTATAGTTCTATCGCGTACCGTTCGCTTTACTTCCGCCTTGCAATCCCGATTGCGTCGAGTTCGATCGGCATATGCTGTCTGCTTGAGCCTATCCTGGGACACCAACACAGCACCAAGGCCATGTGCCACTAAGTCGCCGAATTCTTGTTCCGTACCTCCAGGCACACCAGCTTTGAAGAATATAACCGGCTCGAATTCTTCGTGACCATCTACTTTATAAATTTTAGGCATAAATTATATATTACACCATAAATTACAAAATTACGAGAATATTATGTAGCTAAAACTTCACCGGGCTGGAGATACCTAGTGTGGCCAGTGGTGACCTTGTCTGCCAAAGCTCCGATAAACGGAGCTGCCACGTCCAGAATAAACGGTTCTCCTCCAGAGTTTGTATAGCGGACCCATTGGTGTCCCGATCGGTCGTTAGGGCTGTCGATTGGTGAGCGAAAATTTCTATGGATTCGTGGTGTTCCACTTAGAACACCATCTTGTTTAAATAACTCAAGTAATGCTCCAACCGCGAGTGACTGTTCGCGGCAGACACCCGTTCCATCATCAATGTACTCAGAGAGCTCGATCTTTGCGTCTTTTGGCATTCGATCCTGCCCATAGGAGCGACGGGCAACCCTTCCCTCAGTAGCCTGTTCACCCTCTTTGGAGTAACGCATATTGTCGTACACCGTTCGGAATACCGAATCCAAAACGTAATCCCTCTGAAGCATGCCACGAACACTAGCACGTGCCATAGCCTCGGCCTTGAGCCTCTGGTAGGCTCGTGGATATTTTATAGGATCAACGACAATTGCCGGGGCATGAACTCGAGGGCCGTACATGTCGATACCACCAATGATAGTGGTGTTGCGAGTGATGCGGAGGCGACCACCAAAGTATGGTCCAGGTATGGATGCTGGGGCCGGTGAATATCCCCAATTAAATCGTTGTTCTGCCATAATACATATTATAATATATTCTAACCATATTTACAATTTCTCACGTGATTGCAGTGGAGCTGGCGGGTACTCTACGATGATATAATTAAAAATATGAAGATCTGTCGTAATTGCAATCAAAACTTCGAGCCAAGCAGTAAGCATCTTGATTGTCCATCATGCAGATACCACCTTTCTAAGAAGGTCCTTTGTCATTCGTGTAAAGTACATTTTCATTCTCCAAGATATCAGAACTGCCGCAGTTGTACGACGAAACTTAAGCCAGACTACGGAAAAGGCTCTTATATAAAAAATGGCTACAGAATGGTGTTTTCTGCCGAACATCCTAAAGTCAAAGATAAACGCAGTAAGTACATATTCGAACACGTGTTAGTGATGGAGGAACATATTGGCAGATACTTGCTTGATAGAGAGAACGTGCACCATCTGAACGGTGTCCGTGATGATAACAGATTAAAAAACCTAGAGCTCTGGATAAAAACCCAGCCAAGCGGGATTCGGGTAGAGGATGCCGTAAACTGGGCGCATGAGATTATCGAAAGATACTCCAAACCTCGAGAATAGAAAAACTCGAGATTACTCTCGAGTTCTTATGGTGGAGCTGCCGGTGATCGCAACCGGGTCCGTCAGTTAACATGGCTCAATGACTACAGGCTTAGTTTGTCTTATATTTCTTTAGCCAAAATGCTAGAGACAAACAAAAAACATGCTGGCTGCAGCCCTAAGGCTTAGCTATACGTAGGGGCAACTACGTATAGAGCAATCAGAAGTATATAGCGCTGACACAAAATATCTGATGTCTCTTGTGAAGCGGCATCCTAATTAAATTAGGCTGCTAGTGCGTAGTCTGCGTTTCGAGCGAAAATTTCTTTTACGCTTGTTAGCAAGTCTGCGCGAGCTGTAGAATTTTCTGCAACTGTGTTGTTTGATCCAGCTAACGTGTAGATCAATCCGGCCTGCCATTTGAGTCTGTTAAAGTCCAACGTCGAGCTTAAAATTCAGCCCCATTAAGCAGTATTATATCATAAATTAAGCATTAGTGATATTTAATGAGCGGCTGCAGGTGATTTGTTGTGCAGTTCTTCTAGGTCATGGGTATGAGGCAGGAAGAAGGAGACACCGAATCCGAGTGCAATAAAGAATCCCATATAGAGTACTGCGGTGCGGGCTGCATCGGCGGAAGCCTGATGAGCAATTGCGGTTAGCTCTTTCTGGACAGCTGGTGAAACTGGTGCAGCATTCTTATCCTGACGGATTCCGCTAAGCTCAACTTCTGAGGCAGTAGATGCAACCTTAGCGGCTAGCGCTGGCTTGGCTGTAGCAGGAATGACGCTACTGTTTGTTACGCCACTAGCTAAGCTACTGGAAAGCGTAGTTAATAGCACGGCACCAATTATTGCCGAGCCAAGTGAGGAACCAACTTGTCGAATAGTATTGTTGACTCCTGATGCCTCGCCGGACATATATTCCGGGACTGCGGACAGCGTAAGGTTGCTTGCCTGAGCCATGACCATTCCCATTCCTAGGCCGAATATAATCATGCCAGGTATAAAGCTAGCAGCCGTAGAGTCGGCAGTGATGGAATAATGCATAACGATACTAGCCAGTACGGCAAACACTAATCCAACTTGAATAATACGTTTTGGGACAAACTTTTTTGTTAAAACTGCAGCTGAGAATGGTGCAACAAATAACATAGTTAGCGACATAGGAAGCAGTGCTAAACCAGTGTGAAAGGCGTCTAGGTTACGGACCGACTGAAGGAAAACAGGAATGGCAAATATTAAGCCAACCATCCCTAGAGATAAGAATGCCATCACCGAAGCACCTGAAGTAAACTGCTTGTTTTGAAAGAGGTGCATCGAGACCAAGGGGGTGCGTCCGTGGTTCTCGGCATCATTCTGCCACCAACCAAAAAGTACCAATAGCGCCAAACCCAAGGCCATAGCCACAGGCGTCGGTGAAAGTCCAAAAGGTATTGTTCGCCCGAATACTTCGAATGGCTTGATGGCACTCCACCAGCCGTAACTTGAAGATTCTATGATGCCATAAACAAAAAGCAGCAGGCCGGTTGCCGACAGGAACACTCCAAGAAAATCCAGTCGAGCCTTTTCGACTCTGTCTCGGCCTTCTGCGATGAACAACGATCCGAGTAACAATACAACAGCGACTACAATGTTAATCCTGAATGCCCATCTCCAGCTGTAGTTAGATGTCAGGAAACCACCTAGAATTGGTCCGATTGCAGAAGATGCGGCAGCAACACCTCCCCATACACCAAATGCTAATGCCCGATCACGACCACTATAGTTGGAAATAACCAAGGAGGTAGTAGCTGGAAGCATTAACGCCGCACCAATACCTTCAATAATCGCCTCTCCTGCAATCATCATGCCTAAGCTATGACTAATGGAAGTAATGAATGACCCGATAGCAAAGATAACAGCTCCCAACATGAACATCTTTTTACGACCAAATAAATCGCCCAACCGTCCTCCGGTGACTGTCAGCGCGGCAAGAGTTAATGCGTATCCTGCAATAACCCACTGCATACCCTGCAAGTTAGTGTTGAGGTCGTTAACAATTACCCGCAGTGAAACGTTAAGAACGGTAGTGTCGATAATGATAATCATCATCGCCATGCTCAGTACCGCCAGCGGTATCCATTTTTTGATTCCACTTCGTTTTGGCACAGTCTCAGTATTTTTTTTGTTTTTTACCATTGGTACTCCTTAGTTCGAATCAGTTTGATGGCAGGCACCTGGTCGATCGGATCGACAGGCAGCGCCATGCAGTATTGTTAGTGTTTCTAGTAGTGCGGCTTGTTGCTTTTCGTTCAACGTACCGAAAACGGGTGCATGGTAACTGTTTAGTACACTCATTGCTTCGTCCGTTAGTCGTTCGCCCTTTGCAGTTAGTACCGTGATATGTTCACGGCGATTAGCAGGATTAACAGTTGTTTGTAGCATTCCTTGTTCGAGCAATAGCTTTATCTGACGGCTGATGCTGGCTTCGGTTTGACCCAACTTTTCTGCTATATGCTTTTGCTGGATATTTGGTTTCCACTGGAGCGTCATCATAATCTTAAACTGGCTAAATCCAATTCCTAAACGTTCTTGTAGAACTTGGTCTGATTGTCGACCAAGAACAAATGCTAGATGATTGAGCAGATAACCAATGTTGTTTGTGGGACGCATAGTTTTGACCTCTACATTCAGCTTACGCTCCGATACTTAACGTGTCAAGTAACTACGGCTTGGCTACGGGATTTGGACCTGAATAGTCAGATCCCAGTGATTTAAGTCGCTTCATCGGATAGGAGCCGTCGGTACCCAGTACTCCATTCGAACAGTTTTGACCCTTATTAATACAGCCCTTCGTCCAATGCTCCATGATCTGATTATTCCAACCACCATACCAGTCGCCATGTAGTGATGTACCATCCGGGACATTAGCCATACGATCAGATGAAAGATGCCAGCCAGAATAATTAAGGTTACCCGGCCATGATACATGGTAGCTTACTTGCGGCATGATGTACGGATGAGACGGAGGGCAAGCTAACTTACCATTTACACTCGTGAAGTATGAAAGATGATCCTTGTGATTGGTCGATGGGTTTTGATCGAGTTGCGTTGAATCGAGCACCGGAGAACCGTTGGCATGGACAGCAACACAAGGTTGAAAATAGATTACGGCCATCAACTTAATATCGTATTTATCACAAACGTTGGGATCGCAGTTAGTAGCTTGGTTAGGATTTGGCGGACAACTATCTGGAATCGTTTGCCCCTCGTAGGTATATACCAGACTGCCCGTGTAGCACTGCCACTGAATACCGTTTTCATTCATCAACGACGGATCAGTATTACCTGTCGCTTTTCCGGCGATCATTTTTAGACCTTGCGGCATGATCTTTGTCTGGGCATTAAGATTAGCTGCCGATTTATAATACATAAGAATATCATTAGGAATTACCACCTTATCATTTGCATCCTGAACTGCAGGCATCCAATACCCTGTACGATTAGCCTCGTAACCAGCGCATGTTCCACCACCACTATTAACTAAACTACTATCAGTAGTAGAGGCGTTAGCTTTGGTATTACCCCAGAACATATGTAAATGAGCCTTGCCAACCTGTGGAACCCCGTTAATTGGCGGATAGACAATTGGATCGTCATAGTTAAGGTGAGAAAACTGGCAGTAGAATCTAAACTGACCCTGTCCGTTGGGCGTGTTATAGCCACCAGAACTTGCATCATAATTACCTCGGTTATCGAGGTTTTGGGTCACCACAGCCTCGGAGTCATTGGAGTACTGTGCCGGTCGGGCACCTAATGTGGTATTAATAACAACCCCGCCTAAATCTGTAGGCGTAGCTTTGCCAAACTTCACCGCCCTACCGCCAGATGCGCCGGGCACTTGCTGTTCAAGTGCAATACTTTCCTGGCCCGACTCAGCCTCAAAGCTGGCCTGATTGGTAGCAGCTTTAGTAAAGACCAGTAACGCGGTTCCTAAAAGTGCGAATATAATAACTGTCGAAAAACCAATAACCAGACGCTCATGGCGGGCAAACCATTTGCGTAGCTTAGGATATTGTAATAACGCTCTACTCATAATACTTATGGTAAGTATAACATCTAGGGCTTACAGTAAGCACCGGACATTGGAGCATTTTGGTTATAGGCGTGTGTTGGATTCAATGGTATACACAGCTGGCTGTATAGGGAGTTCAGCGAAACTTTGTAGTTAGCGCTATTACCTTGTGTATCATACTGAGGCCGATATTTTAATGCCCGACCAGGGTAAGGAGTTGCGTTATTTGGTCCACCGTTGCTCAAGTACCCAAAGCCACAGTCTGCAGCTGCACCGCTTGGATCTTTATAGTTAACACAGTTGTCGACCCACTCTTTATTGATGTCTTTTTGCCATCCACCCCACCAGTCGGCGTGATGCATGGAGCCGCGTGTTCCAGTTAGTCGCGGCGTTGTACCAACAGATGTTTTGTCTACATCCGAAGATAAATACCAGCTGGAAGTGTCCTCGCCGGGCATGACTACATAGTTTATGAAGTACGAGATAGCTGGATAAAGATCGTTATCACCCGTAGGACCGTTGCCACCATAACGTCCATCACAATTACCGAAGAACCATGAGCCACGATTCACGCCGGATGCACGCCACTGTGTGTAATCACCATAGTTCGTGTTATTTTTTGGCCAACAGTAGAAGAACTTAATCTCCATTTCTAATACCGTTCGGACATTCGGATATGACCCGCTTTGGCCAACACATGTCGGAATCTCATCCACACCTTTGGGTGTATTAGGTCCTGAAAAGTTATCACTACATTTATAGTTCGCTTCGCCTTGGCCACCGCCATTCTGAATAGGCACCTCTGCGACTGATGTTGGCATTGGGGAGATGTTGGCCATACCCGGCTTGTAGACCTGGGCGTCCTGAACAGGATTTGGGCCTTTATAGTACACCACTACTCGCTCTGGGATTCTGGCATTTCCCTGGCCGTCGATCATTGCAGGCGCCCAGTAACCCGAGCGATTAAGCTCCTGTCCGTTGCAGGTTGATGATCCTGAATCCTTAAGCGTGTCGTATGTGCTATAAGCGTTTACGTCAGTGTTTCCAAAGAACATATGTAAGTGAGCTTTACCGGGGACGCCGGGGTAAAGCAATGGATCGTCATAGGCAAAGTGCGAGAATTCACAAGCTGTTCGATTTTGACCTCCCTCTGGTATCGGGAATGCTTGCTCGGGGTTGCCATTTGGATTATTCAAGTATGCCGACCGGGGGCCTAACAGCGGAGAATCATTACCAATAGGTAATTGCGACTGAAGCGTATTCTTGTACGCTGAATTATCATGGTTTTTGTTCCTAATTGTTTGTGACTTAATCATGGCCAAGTTAGTCTGATACCCGTTAACTGCCCCAGCCGCTCCAAAACGAACTGCCTTGCCGCCTGATGCGCCGGGCACTTGTTGTTCTAATGCAATACTTTCTTGACCTGACTCAGCTTCGAAACTGGCTTGGTTTGTGGCGGCTTTTGTAAACACCAACAAGGAGATGCCGAGCACAACGAATACCAGTACACTTGCACCGCCAACCACCTGTCGCTCATGGTGCTGCAGCCATTTAATGGCAGACTTTACGGGAACCCCAAACCGTTTAGTAAAATTTTGCATATTAGTTATGCCTAGTATATCAGTTATAATCTGGTAATTGATAGCAAATGACAATATGAGGTACCGATGGCCATTAATCCAAAATGTGACATGTGCGGAAATGAATTAACAGAGTTTGGAGCGATACTACTAAGCCCGCCAGACGACGCTAGCACCGTAAAGAAATTCCATATCTGTGTTAATTGCTATGCTAAGCTTCTCGAAAAGATGAAGTCAGAAGCCTAAGGCTAGGCATCGGCTTTCTCGTATAGGCTATACCATTGCTGTAGGCTTAGTTCCTGAGGTCGGCAGTTAGGGTCGATCTGAGCTTTCTCGAGTAGCTCAGTGGCTTCGTCTTTGCTAATACGCAGTCCAGCACTTAGGCTACTGCGGAGCTTTTTGCGTCTTTGTGCGAAACCGGCTTTGACTACTCGGAAAAACTTTTTGGTATCTAGATCGGGGAATAAAGGCTCTTCCCGGCGGACCAGAGTAATAATCTGGGAGTCTACCTTTGGAGGAGGAGTAAATAAAATTGCAGGGACAAGCTCCCCTAAACTCGCCTGATAGTAGAGCTGTACGCTTACACTCAATAAGGACATATCACCTGGCTCGGCAGCAACCCGCTCTGCGACTTCTTTTTGCACCAATAGCGTTATGACAGCTGGTGGATTTAGTGCTTCACTAAGCACTCGGAGTAAATTGCTTGTTAGATAATAAGGGATGTTTGCGACAACTTTGTAGCCGGCTGGCAATTCAGAATAGTTATAGGTAAGGCAGTCAGCGTGGATAGTTTGAAGATTTTTACTCGGAACCCTGCCAGGCAGCTGCCGAGCAAGATCTTGGTCATACTCCAGTGCTATCACTTCTTTTGCGTTGTCTACCAAATACTTAGTTAATGTCCCCAGCCCTGGGCCAATTTCGACCACTGTATCCTGATCATTAACCATGCCGGATTGAACCATAGCTACCAAGCTCAGTTCATCATGAAGCCAATGTTGGCCAAGGCTCTTTTTAGGACGTGTGTCGTACATCAGTACATTCTACCAAAAATGTTGCAAAAAATACAGAAGATGTTCTGGTTTACCACCAGTGGTTCACAACCCAAAACTGGTATGCAGCAGACCAGCTTCCATATCTGCCACGAGCATAACCAGTGCACCACTTAAGCTGGGTAATTGGATTAGAGGCCCAGTCGGCACCAGCACTTGCCATCTTGTAGCCTGGCGTAGCCTGGCAAAGTCCATAACCAGTTTTTGGAGATGTTGGCGCACCGTGGAATGCCGGACAACCACCATATTCGCCCTGCCACTTAGTAGGACACCAACCAGATTCACGACCAACAATATAATCGACGGCATAGTATTCGGATGGTGAGATTCCGGCCGCCACCAACCATTCGGCGCGTCCACCAGTTACTAATACTTTTGTTCCCTTAGCTACAACCCGGCGAACAGGATTAACGGCGATCACTTCTTGCAGTACTCGGCGCCCTGTCTCTGTACCGTTTTGCAAATCTAGTTCATAAGTAACGATCTTCTTACCATCTAGTCCTGGGTCTTTTACAACTGTCGATCCAAGAGCTAAGCTGGGGTCGTCTTCGTTGGCGACAGGAGCGGGAATGACTTCTTCGCTAGTAATAACTTGCTTACCATAGCGGACTACGAATACCTGAAGTCCATCCGTAATTGGCGTTTCTGGTGACGGCTGAATAGTATCGCCCTCAATTGTTTTAATGTCCTTTTGTTCAAGCAAATCAGCAACAGTCTTGGCACGACTTCGAACAGATATATTATTTCCGTACAGGTTAACTGTTACAGGGGTTGCCCGGTCTACCACAATCTGGTCGCCAATGATCAAAGATTTGTTTGGCGACTCGACAGGAGTTTGTGTTTCTATGCCATCCTCGGGGTACAGTGTTATACCGGCTTGCTTAATTACCGTTCGGGGTTGCTGGTGGGGGCTTAGGACTGTTGTTGCTCGACCTCCGTCGAGGATTGTTACGGGGCGAGCTTGCTGGACGGTTATCTTCATATCATCCTCTAGAATCGGCGTATCCAGTTTTGGCGAAACGATGTCCTGGTCGTTTACCGTAATTTCTAGGTTCTTGAGTAAATCAGAGACTTTTTTAGCACGTGTTGGTACAGTACGCTCTGCCCCATCTACACTAACGGTAACAATTCGGGAATCACTAGCGCCAATTGTCTGAGTATTGCTTATAACCAGTCCAACTGCACTAACAAAGACCAATCCAAGAAATGTTAGTACCGGTAAGACAAAGGGGTGGCCTCGAAGAGGATGGGCTCGCTTAAGCTTGCGACGCCCAATGGCGGTGTACTTACGTGATAGTCGTTTAAGTCTACGCATATATATGCGACCTTGGAGGATAGCGAACAATCCGGACAGTGTTACCCTCGTTCAGTCAGTTATAGTTTATCAAAATTCGAGGTCTTCTTAAAGTGCTTGAGCATCATGATAGTAGTCTTACTCAGAGGAACTGACCTCAATTGGTCGATGGGCTGCCAAGTGTATTCTGCTATCTCATGCGCTTGCACGCGAACCTGCGGACGAGATTCAAGAGTGGCCGAGTAACCTACGATGTGGGCCGAGAACCCATTGCTTTGTGAACGGAAATCACCAAGGTAGACTAACTGCTCGGCCTCTAGGATTATACCCGTTTCTTCCGTAACTTCGCGAACTGCTCCGTGCAGGGCAGGCTCGCGTCGCTTTAGTCCGCCACCGGGAAGTTTCCAACTACCCGTCCCAAGCCAATCCTTTACCAGGAGCACGGCATTGTTTTGGATTATGATAACTCTTGTACGCGGCGGAGAGACATGAATGACCAACCAAATTCCCGGCCACGTTAGGTAAAAGAACACTTTTCCTGCTAAGCTAAACAATCTGCGCTTCAAAGCTTTTCCAGCGGTGCAAATGCCACGTTAAGTTTTTTAGATCCCTTGCCTTTAAAATAGATAACCGCGCTATCGCCGTCAATCTCCATTACCTGACCCTCACCAAAAACGGTATGTCTGACAGAATCTCCTTCGTTAAGCTCAACAACATATCTTGGCTCATCACTTACGGGGTGGTTGAATGCATTGGGATCAGGTGCAGATGCCGTTTGATTATACCGGTCATAGCCATTCATCATAGCCGAATTACTATAGATATCATTATTACCTTTGTCCTGGAATTCGCCGTCTATCTCACTCAGGAAGCGAGAGGGAGGATTGTGCTGTACGCCGCCGTATAATACTCGGCTACTTGCGTAAAGCATGTGCAGCTCTTCGCGCGCTCTCGTCATGCCGACATAACAAAGCCTGCGCTCTTCTTCCATTTCGTGCTGATCATAAAGGGCCCGGGAATGGGGAAATATAGTCTCTTCCATTCCTACCATAAAGACTGCGGGGAACTCTAGACCTTTGGCCGAGTGAAGCGTCATGAGTGTAACAACGTTGCTTCCAAACTCAACATTGTCTAGATCGCTTACCAGGGCAACTTCTTCTAGGAACCCGTCCAAACCAACATCCTGGTACTCCTGAGCAACACTAATAAGTTCCTGAACATTCTCTTGGCGTGACTCGCCCTGTGCTGTCCCATCATCCAGAAAATGAAGATAATCGATGCGACGTATCAATGAATCAATTAGACCAGCTACGGTTGAGTCGTCTAACACTGCTCGTAAGCTAACCAGCACGTCACCAAGCTCGCTCAGTGCCTTGCGAGCCTTGGGTGTCACCACCGAGCACTGTTCTGACTGCACAAGCGCCTGATTAAGTGTCAGGCCTTGTGCGGTTTGCCACCCAAAAAAGTTTTCTAAAGATTTCTTGCCGATACCACGCGCCGGTACGTTGACAATACGTTCAAAGCTGACTCGATCTTCTGGCTGAAAAACTAAACGTAAATAGGCCATTAGATCTTTGACCTCTTTGCGATCATAAAATCGCTGACCGCCAACAATGCGGTAAGGGATACCGTAGTGAACAAAGGCTTCTTCTATGGAACGGCTTTGTGCGTTAGTGCGGTACAGAACGGCAAAGTCTTTATATTGCCGCAATCCACTGTCGACGCCGTTGCGGACACGCCGTACAACGGCTTCGCCTTCGGCTCGTTCGCCGTTTACTTGGGAAATCTTAACATGTTGACCATCACCCGCGGCTGTCCAGAGTTTCTTATCACTTCGTTGAGCATTCTTGGTAATGATGGCGTGTGCCGCATCAAGAATATGTTTGGTACTTCGATAGTTCTGCTCCAATTTAATAACCGTACAGTTTGGATAGTCACTTTCGAACCTTAAGATATTGCGGAAATCTGCTCCGCGCCAACTATAAATCGATTGCCAGTCATCGCCAACCACTGCCAAGTTGTTATGGTCGGCCGTTAGCAGCTTAACTAACTGATACTGTGCGCTGTTGGTGTCCTGGTACTCGTCGATCATGATGTACTTAAACTGAGCTTGCCACTTTTCTCGGATCTCTTGATTGTTTTTAAGCATGTTGACGGTCTTAGCAATAAGATCATCAAAATCTAATGCCCCTGCATCCTTAAGTGCTTTTTCATAAGCGGGATAGACTTGTGCCGCGGCCATAGCAGCCGGCCCACTGGCAGTACTAGAATACTGACTTGGCCCGATCATTTCGTTCTTTGCACTACTGATCATTCCGCTAACCATCCTGGCCGGAAAAAGTTTTTCGTCTATGTGTAATTCTCGACTGGCTCGCTTAATAGCAGTTTGCCTATCTGATTCATCAAAGATAACAAAAGTTCTAGGTAATCCAGCATACTCGCTATCCTGACGAAGCAAGCGAACACATATAGAGTGAAATGTCCCCATGTATGGCATAAATGAGCGATTCTGGGCATTCTCGCCCAGTAACTTAGCAACACGCTCACGCATTTCTTTAGCAGCCTTATTGGTAAAAGTAACCGATAAGATGTTATACGGAGTGGCTTTGTGACTTGAAATAATATGGGCAATACGGTGCGTCAG
The DNA here is from genome assembly GCA_964536985.1 of uncultured Candidatus Saccharibacteria bacterium. GTDB lineage: Bacteria > Patescibacteriota > Saccharimonadia > Saccharimonadales > AWTP1-31 > CAZIBG01. The sequence goes on from CAZIBG010000002.1 coordinate 77,810, forward strand.
CACCATAGTTTTACCGCTCCCTGCCCCAGCCTGAATCAACAGAGGTCCTTCGGTAGTTTGGACGGCACGTTTTTGCTCGGGGTTTAACCCTTCTAGTAGATCTGTTTTTGCTTCAAAAGGCATCTATCTATTGTACCTCAGATACCGTCGCAGGCTCTTGGATTATTTGTTCAGCTTGAATGACTTGAGCATCTCGGTCACGCGGGCCAGATCTTGCTCGCTGAGCTTTGTAGCTTGCAAATCTTTATCGACAATCTTGATGTCTACGTATGCATCTTCGCCAAGTGTAAATGAGGTCAGCCCCAGATAGGCACCCATTTCGGACTTACCGATTTCTGGCTTAATTTCTCCCTCTGCAGTGGTCGTCCCCTTTTGTGTGACTTCGATTCCTGCGAGAGTATACGGTTCAGTATCCTTGGAGCCCATGTATTGATAGGTGCTCAGATAATAATGAACACTTGATGGCCTTCGGCGGCTTTCCGGGAAATTAGCATCAGGCAGTTGTTCGTAGCTGAGAAGTTTGTATGAACTACAGAAGTTGCCAGCTTTAAACGGCACATCTTTGGCCTTTGGCGTACAATCACCGCCTCTGCCACCAGGATTAACATTAAATAACAAACTTTGAGTACTATTGATGGCAAACGTTAATGTTCCGAGTATTTCTTTGCTATTAAATTCGCTGAGCTCTTTAGAACTATCCAGCTCAGTCGCTTCCCAATCATAAGCATTGGTTACCGAGAAATTACCGACTTTACTGGTATACAGCTTTGAGTCAGTCTTTGCTGCGGGCGAAGTTGCAGCTGGCAGGTCATTTGCTGTCGCTGTTTTAGCATCATTAGCTGACTTATCTTGATCCTTCTTCCACAAGAAGTAGCCACCAGCCGCAGCAGCGATTAAAAGTATAACCAAGAATATAGCTACGAACTTCTTCTTACCCTTGCCATGGCTGCCGACGTGCCCAAAGAAAGCCTCTTGATGGCTCAACTTATGCACCGGCTCAGATACATTAGCTGTTTGTGGAGAAGGTGCAGGAACGGTAGGTATGAGAGCTTCCAACTTTTCTTCAAAATCTGTTACCGGGGCGGGTGGAGCCGTTGGCTCGGCAACTTGTTCTGGTTGAGCTTCTGGCTCGGGCGCTACAGGTGGGGGTGCGATTGGATTGCTTGGCGCAGCTGGCGCGAACATCGGATCGGATGTAACTGGTTGGTTTGAGGTTATAGTAGATCGACTATTCGGAGCAGCTGGTGCGGTTCCGGGTTTACTGATATCAAAAAATCGTTTTGGTCCGTCCATTACTGTTCTCCCCTTTCGGTTTGTAGTCGATATGCTGCGTCGCAAATACCACTAAACTTTTCATAATTTAGACTTGCGCTGCCAATGAGTGCGCCATCACAGCCTTCCAACTCTAGGTATCCCCGTACTATCTGGTTATCGACACTTCCTCCATATAATAAGCGGAATGCTTTGGCGGCAGATGGACCATACAAGTCTTTAACCTGTGCTCGGATGAAGTTAAGTGTTTCCTGGACGTCGCTCGGCTTAGCCAAAGTGCCCCCGAATGTACTGATAGCCCAGACGGGCTCGTAGGCAATAACCAATTCCTTAACTTGTGATGAAGTTACGTTGCTGAGAGCCGTTACGATCTGGTCGTGCAATACCTGGCGAGTCTCGCCTGCTTTATGTTCAACTTCAGTTTCTCCGATACAAATGATAGGTGTTATATCATTCCTTAAAGCGGCAGCAACTTTATCACGGACAACTTCGAGCGTTTCTCCAAAGTAAATCCTTCGCTCAGAGTGACCTATAATTACGTAATGCACCAAGTCTTGCAGCATCGTGAAAGACACTTCGCCCGTAAAAGCACCCTCGTCTTTGTGATATGCATTTTGAGCCGCTAGCCGAAATTTACGGCGGTCAATCTGGACACTCATCGGTTGCAAAGACAACATGCTTGGAGCTAGTACTAGCTCGATATCTCGACGAATTCGAATACGTTCATGCAGCCGGTGCACGAGCAAGCTGGATTGCTGCACGTTGAGATGCATTTTCCAATTTCCCACCAAGAGTATTTTTCTATCTGTCATAATGCTTATGTTACACCCAGTATAGAATAGATGCACTAAAGTAGAAAGTACTTTAACTAACGCTATATGAGATACGTAAGGTTTCTGGTCCGGCCTTAATCTTACGAATTACTTCGGGTCCAATATCACGAAGCTTGGCAACATGTGTTCCGCCGCATGGTACGCCAAAGTCGCCATATAATACGACTCGGCTTGGCTTGTCCTTTGGCAAGTAGTCGGGCACATGTCTACACAAATTAGCCATCTCTTCCTTAGACACAAATTTAATCGTGGTTGATATGTCTCGTTCTTGGATCTCGGCAATTTTATCTGAAAGCTTTTTAATTACGTCATCCTTTTCCTCATTCCCCAAGGACCCTAAGTATTCTACGTATGAGCCTTCAGGAAAGTGATAACCCTTGCCCGGAATCCAGTCATATCCTAGTTCGTTAACAGCCATATCGAGCAAGTGGCCACCAGAGTGGACACGAGTGTTGAGCTCACGTCGCTCACGATCTACACTGCAGGTAACATCTTCGCCGGTCATAAATGGCTGACCCTCGAATCGCCCGATGTGATGGACGATCCCTTCTGCAAACCTGACCTCTTCAACTAAAAATTTGGTTGATCCAGCAGTTATGATCCCGGTGTCGTAGGGCTGTCCACCACCCTGTGGGTAAAAAACAGTCTGATCAAGAAAAACAACTGTTTTGCCATCTTTTTGCTCGACGGCCTCAACAAACGCCTCGCATTCTAGTTGTTGCATATCTTCCATGTACAGTAGTTTGGTGTGTTCCATAGTTTCTCCGTTTGATTAATGTAAGTATACCAGTGCTACACTACTGATATGAAACCAAACGAATCTTCAGATATCCACATAAAATCAAGTCGAATAGTATATGGGAGTCGTTTTCTGATTGCGATTTGCATGCTGAGTGTCGCGGGTTATTTCTTTTTCAGAGACAACCCTGATTTGTTCTTTGCTGTCATGTATGCAGGTACTGGATTCTTTTTATTAATCGTATCTGCACTGAGTAAACGAGTCTTCGTTAGAAGTAAGGGTGAAAAATTAATAGTTCAAACCCTAATGACACAACGTGCTGTTGATATCAGCAAACTAACCGATGCTAGCTTTCTGCCGGGTAGAAATGGTGGATTAATAATATTGAAGAATTCCGACAATCAAGTACTTAAGATTGTCACTATTTTTAGCAAAATAGACACTGTTGATCTGTTTAGATACTTACAAACCTACGTTACAAAGCCTGGTGTTGCTCGAAATAGTGCATACGACCAAAGAGTGGCTAAACTCGGTATTTAAGCGTCTTGGAGCGCTTCGACACCTGGAAGTTTTTTACCGGACATCAGTTCAAGGCCTGCACCTCCACCTGTTGAAACGTGATCAAAGCTATCGGTTAACTTACGCGATTCAACGTAACCAACCGTATCGCCTCCGCCCACAACGCTGAAGGGTCTATGGCCATACGTACCGAGGATTGCGTCGACAAGTATTTCGGTTCCATGGGCGAATGGTCCAACTGGACCGTGCACGGCTTTAGTTTCCGTAACACCCAATGCGCCGTTCCAGATAACCGTATTTGCTAGCTGTAAGCTTCCTGCAACAAAAGCTCCAGAGAAAGGGCCAATATCCAAAATCATCTCGTCGGCCTGGATTTGGCTGGCTTTGCGTGGAGGCTTTCCGGGGTAACTTTCGACGTCGGCGATTACATGGGCATCCCAGTCAACAATACGAGTAGTAGTTTTGGAGTCTATTTTGCTAGAGACAATTCCGTCCTGAGGTAGGTAGAACACAAAGGGTCGCTTCTTAGCCTCTTTGCGGGCGGCGTCCATAATTTCGCGGGCCAACGGAAGATCTTCTTTATCTACCAGGCTTTTGCCTACTTCGATTCCTTCGGCAAGCAGAAAGGTGTTAGCCATAGCACCACCAACAATCACAAAGTCAGCAATGGTTATAAACTTATTGAGGATTCCGATTTTGTCGGCAATCTTAGCGCCTCCGACCACAGCTAGTAGTGGACGCTGAGGCTTAGCCATAACATTGGTAATGGTATCTACTTCTTTCTCGAGAAGTAATCCTGCAACGCTTGGCAGGAACTTAGTAACTGCGCTAGTGCTGGCATGCGCTCGGTGCACTACACCAAACCCATCTTGCACAAATATGTCGGCATAACTTGCCAGCCTTTTAGCGAAGTCAGCGTTATTAGCTTCTTCTTCTGGATGGTACCGGAGGTTTTCTAGCATTAAGACCTCGCCGGCCTTAAGTTTAGTAGCGGCGATAATAGTGTCGTCCGCTACGCAGTCATCAGCAAATTGCACGGGCACATCGAGTAGCTTAGACAATCGCTTAGCAACTGGTTTAAGCGAACAGCTTTTGTCGTTTGGCCCCTTAGGTCGTCCAAGATGGCTACAAATAATAACCTTGCAGCCTTGCTTTAATAGATACTGTACCGTCGGAAGTGACTGAGTAATACGGTAATCGTCGCTAATCGTTCCGTCCGGGTTTACCGGCACATTGTAGTCTGCTCGCAGCAAGACTGTTTTGCCCTTGATTTCGATGTCACGGATTGTTTTTTTAGTAAACATATACTTGAATTTTAACCATTAGCGTTTACTTTGACCAGGCCAATCTTAAAATGCCGGCCTATACCAACCTGCGATTCCAAACACAAAACCACTCGAAACTAAACGCTTTTGAGGCATGCTTAGACAAAATTCACACTGCCCCTCTTCATAGTCTAAATAGCCAACTCGATAGTAGTAGCCAACTGGCAATGGTATGGTAGTGATCTCCGAGTCATAGCCGTATTTTGTGCGAATCTTTGTATTCACATTTGAGATTAATGCGAAGTTAATGGAGGTGGTAAGTAGACAAAGTAAAGCAAGTATTTTAAGCATTCTCTTGAGATTTGTTTGAGAATTTTTATGACTGCTCATGAAAGAATCTTAGGCCAGTACACGAACTTTGATAGTATCGGTAGTACCGACAACGCCAGGATACTTGCCAGATACTGTAACAATCGTGTCGCCCTTCTTGAGTACTTTGGCGGTTCTGAGCCAGTTGGTAAGCTTAGTCGCAGCCAGTGGATCAACAGGTCGATTGTAGCTTTTGGTTCCATAGACCAAGGACAGCTGCTGGACAGTAGTCATATTAGAAGTAACTACAATAATTGGCACGTTTGGACGATGCGAAGCAATCTGTAGAGCCGTGTCTCCGCTAAGAGTCTCTACTACGATAGCTTTAGATTCGATGCTATCCGACAAACGGATTACAGCATTAGATATGGCACGGTGTCGACTTGTCTCGGCAGGTTTGGTGTTGTCTTCGAATTTTACCGACAGAGGATTGTGATCTTGAACATACAAGATGACCCGCTTCATGATTTCCACAGACTGAATTGGATACTTTCCATTAGCGGTTTCATCACTAAGCATCACGCAGTCGGCGCCCAATATCACCGCCGTTGCGATATCTGAAACTTCGGCACGGGTTGGCTCAGGCATCTCTGTCATGCTTGCCAGCATCTGGGTGGCAACAATTGTAGGGGTGGCATACTTTAAGCCAAGTCCAATGATCTTACGTTGCACGATCGGCACGCTTTCGGGCAAGGTTTCGATGGCAAGGTCACCACGGGCGACCATGACCATGTCCGCCTCTTCGACGATTTCTTCTAGATTTTCGGTGGCTGCCTTGGTCTCGATCTTAGCTATCAATTTAGCTTTACTTCCAAGATTCTTGAGCATAGTGCGTACTCGTTGCACATCGCGAGCATGCTGGATAAAGCTTAGGGCAACGTAGTCGATATCCTGGGTGGACCCGAAGGTAAGGTCTTTTTTGTCCTTAACAGTAATTATATCGCCACCAAAGTCAGTGTCAGGCAGGTTTATGCCCTTGCGCTTAATAAGTACACCATCATTCTCGGCACGTGCGTGAACCACGCCATCACTAACACTAGTAACCGTAGTGCGGATACGTCCATCAAACAGGAAAAGTCGCTCGCCCCGCTTCATCTTCTTAGCTAGATCATACTGCGTAGGCAAGATTCCCGTTTCGGCATAGTCAGCGCCAAACTTAAATCGTAAGCTTTGCCCAAGCTGGACATTCACGATTCCCTCGAAGTCACCAAGACGGATCTTAGGACCCTGTAAGTCCTGAATAATTGCTACTGGCTTACCAAATTCTGCGCTGGCCTTACGGATCCAGCCAATTTGCTCAATTCGCTCTTCGTGCGTTCCATGGCTGAAGTTCAACCTAAAGCCGTTAGCTCCAGCCTTCATGAGCGCTAAAATTGATTTATAACTATTTGTTGAGGGGCCGACAGTTGCGATAATTTTTGAGCGCTTAAAATCAGCAAGAGGAACCCCGGGGGCTTTGTTTGTTACATCCATTGAATCTATTTTAAACGCTTATGTCTCTTTTGCCTAGACGACAATAAACTGCGATTTTTTACGCAGTTTAGGCTATTTTGCGGTTACGTTTTTTGGTACAATATAAGCATAAACGTTTCAGGAGGGTAATCCACCCATTTATTAATGGGAATCGTACGCAAGTTATGCACTATATCGTCACTGTAATCGCTGTCATCGTTATTGTGCTAATTGGTCTGTTTTTATACGACCGTCGTATTCTTGCTGCTCATAATATTATTAAGCATCGACTTACTCGTCGACGCATGGCCACGCTAGCTGTAGCACTTATATTTGCCGTCCTTGGAGGCGTGGTGTTCGCAGTTACTCAGAGGGACGCGAATAAGCGACCTAACGACACTATTGCCGTAGATAAAGTCAAAACAGCACCAAAAGTTGCCCAAACAAAAGACTTGCCGGCCTACCAAATTCTTACCGAAAAGAACGCAGGCAGCACCACCCTGAATGTAGTTGTCTATACACTCAGTACCGATCGAGCTAAGCTTACTAATCTGAACCAAACGCTTCTGGACAAGTACAAAAAAGCGCCTATTACTAATGTATATATTCATTACTTTGACGATAAGACTGTTGCTGGAAATTACTTTGATCTGATATCCAAAGCCGAAACCTCCGTAACCCTCGCCCAGAAGAAGAAGCTTTTTAGTCACTATATCGCTCAGAGTTATCCCGGTATCACGACACCTGGAGGAATATTATTCCTGACTGACCGAACGGAAGTAGTTAAGCAGTTCTCTAATTCGACCAAGGAGCCTAAGTAATGGGCTTTAAATTCGTACATCTTTCGGACCGACTTCACCCCGTTTTCAGGCACCCTCATACTAAGCGTGCAAGCGCACTGTTATTAGCCATCCTCATACTAGGGAATACTATCCTGCCGGCCTTGTGGTCTAGCGAAAAGGTCGACGCTTTCAGCAACCTAACTCAGAATAACTGGGAAAACGGGATTGGCACCAGTCCTCAGGATCAGTTTGCATCTTCTTCCAATATCGTAACGTCCACTACGAACCAGCTGACAATAGACACCTCCAATGGGGCTTATAGCGATTGGTGTGATACAGCAAACTGCGATACCGACTGGCAACATCGTCAAGCTATCTCGGTCTTCAATACCAGCGGCAATACAATGACTAACTACCAAGTTAAGTTAACAATACCGTACAGGTCTTCCATGAAGAACGATTTTAGTGATTTACGCTTCCTGAATAGCGATAGCACAGAAGAGCTCAGTCATTTCACTTTCCAGAAAAGCGATAGCCAGAAAGCTACCGTCTTTGTAAAATTACCGACCATTGCTGGCGGAACAACCAATATTAAGATGTATTACGGCAATGGATCCGCCAACAGTACCTCTAACAGACAGACCACCATGGAGATCGCCGACGACTGGGAAAACAACCAACCTTGTCGTCCCGGTGGAACCATTTGTACGGGAGATGGTGTTCTAAGCATCAACAATGGCGAGGCAACATGGGTTGCGTACAATACCGGATTCGGTAATAACTCCCCCTGGGATAGAAGCGTTGACCGCGTGCGACAGGTTGACTTGAAGTACGATTTAAGTAACTTCCAATGTAATCAGAGCCCTCAGAGCGGTGGGTTTATGAACATTGGTTTAGGTAGAAATAGTTTTCAAACCAGCATAAGCGCCTGGAAGTTCGAGACTTGCGACTCTGAAGGACTTTTCTGGTCCTTCCCAAACATTTACAGTAATAACACAAATTACAACGAAGGCGGCGCGCTATCCAACAAGATACGTAGTAATCAGTGGGTTACTTTACGCGCGACAGCACTATCTTCTGGTGGACAATTATACGAATACAGTCTTGATAATGGCGAATCTTTCACTGAATTCAACTTCTACCAACGAGGTACAGAAATGGACGAAACAGGATTTGGCATTAGTAGTGGTGGTCCTGACGCTATCTACGGCTCAATGCGCAACTTCCTCGGCTACCAGTCCAGTAGCGGCATTTCTAGTAGCTTCGGGATCGAGGAGACCGTTGGGGGCTATACGGGGCAACTGGAGTCAGTTGTCTATGACCTGAATGCCACCCAAACTGGACTAGGTAATATACGTATCTCTAAGACTGGCAGTGGAGAAGCTTCATTATTTATTCGAACCGGAGTTGACTCACCAAGTAATGCCGACTATGCGTCTTGTGGCGCGATTTATGATGGACAGCCTTTGGGATCTACCAAGTGTGGATCAGCAGCAGGTCAACGCTACGTTCAATATATGCTCGCCATGGCGGCCACCTCTACCGCCGACCTAACGGTCACAGAAGTATCATTTGAATATATAATTGACACCGATGCACCCACTACTAACGCCAGCAATGGAATCATTAAAACCAGCTCCTCAGGCACAGTCATTGCTAACGGTAGCTGGACTAAGGTTTCCAGGCCTTACATAAGTTGGACTGCTGGTGCCGATAACGATGGAGGATCTGGAATCGCTGGTTACTGTATATATGTTGGCACCAATGATTCTGCCGACGCCACCACCAAGGGCATTATCACCAGCTCGAGTCCGCTCAACCTAGGCAATACCTGTGAATACATTACATCTAACACTAACCTAGACCTAAACCAGGTCCAGACTAGTTCTATAGATAACGGCAGCACCTATTACGTTGCGATTCGTGCAATCGATGGAACGGGCAATTTACACCCCGACACACTGCGGATTCATTACGCCGTAGACAATCAAGCTCCGCAGGCAATGACGTTATTCACCTTCCCAACTGCAGTAAACTCATCGGTATTAAAAGTCAGCTGGATTCAAGGACTAGGAAATCCCCCATTCGTCGATGATTATTCCGGCATAGCTGGGTTGAAATACTGTGTAACTTCAGTTATCTCAGGACTGTCGGGATGTAATGCTAGCGACAACAACTGGTTCGGACCTAATCACGGCTCTGGATCTATATCGGATACTAGTGACGTCTTCCCTGCTTCGGCAAGTGAGCTAACCACCTCCCTCCTGGACGCGCCCCGATTGGACGAAGATATATTAGGGTATAACGCTATAGTAGTGGCAGTGCTTGATAACGCAGGTAACTTTGGAGTAGAAGGCAATGGAGCCCCGCACATTTTCCAGATCAGTCGCACAGCGAGCGATGCGCCAGCCAACTTACAAGTAACGCCAACTTCGGCGAATGCCAATAATTTTGCATTTACCTGGCAACGACCGGTCACCCTTTATGGAGACCGAACCGAAGCTGAGTACTGCTGGAGCGTTAATGAACCAATAGCTCAAGATGGCAGTAACTGTAACTGGACCGGAAAGAATGTCTATGCCCTTGCTGCCGGTCCTTATGCTACTCAACAGGGCGAAAATACCATGTATCTGGCTACCCGTGACGTCACAGGAAACTTTGACGGTAGTAAATTCACCAGCGTGACGTTTACTACTAGCACGGTTGCCCCTGGCCTGCCGCACGACCTAGACATCTCTGATGTATCTATTCGGGCAACTTCTACCTGGAAATTAGCGCTCAGCTGGTCTGCACCTGAGCAAACTGGAGCTGGCGTCGCTCGCTATAAAGTACTCCGCTCGACAGACGACATCACCTACACTGAGATTGGCTCCACCACTGGCAACAACACGAGCTTTATTGATGGTGGCTTAGACCCTGTGCTGTATTATTACAAAATTCAAGCCTGCGACAACGCCAACAGTTGTGGTATTGCCAGTACCAGCGCGAATAAAAAACCTACTGGGCGCTTCACCGAACCAGCCAAATTGACTGCCGATACCGATCAACCAAAACTACGTGACGTAACTACCCGTAAGGCTACTATATTGTGGTATACCGACCGTGAGAGTGACTCTCGAATTGCTCTTGGCAAAACGAGTGGCAATTACTTTACAGAGGAAATTGGCAACTCTTCTCAGGTTTCTGACCATGTAATTAACCTCACCAACCTAGATCCCGGCACTACTTACTATTACGTCGCAAAATGGACTGATGGCGACGGCAACACTGGCCAATCCGTAGAACATACTCTTCGAACACTACCTGCACCTGCTATTAGCGAAGTAGATGTCAGTCAGTTGACTATCAGCAGTGGTATGGTAAAACTCAAGACCAAGGACGCTGCAAAGGTCAGCCTTTACTACGGCAAATCTGAGGCTTTTGGGGATGTCACAACCATCGATACTTCATCCGAAGAATCAACTTATAGCATCCAACTCTCTGGGCTCAGTGATGGCACTAAATACTACTTCAAACTCAACGGGTATGATATTGACGGCAATGAATACCAAGGTAATATTTACTCGTTCACCACTCCTGCTCGACCGGTCATAGCGAACCTAGCCATTAATACCGTCGAAGGCGAACCGAGCAGTACCAAGAAAGTAAGCTGGACTACGAATGTCCCAACTAATTCAGTAGTATCCTACACACCTAAAGATGGACAGGAAGTAAACACTATTAATTCGGAGCTCTCACTTACCCACGAAGTAATCATCAAGCAGCTGCTGGATGACACTGACTACTCGCTCATTGCACGATCTTCTGATTCTGCCGGCAATACTGCCACATCCGACGCCCGGATATTCCATACAGCCTTAGATACTCGACCTCCGAAGATCAGCGATGTGTCCATCGAAACAACTATCCGAGGCAATGGAACCGAAGCAAAGGGTCAGATTGTAGTGTCGTGGCGAACCGATGAACCGGCAACGAGCCAGCTTGCCTACGGTCAAGGAGAATCAAGTGGATTCACGAGCAGAACACCCCGGGATGACCGACTTACTACCGAGCACACCATGATCATATCCGACCTGGCAACAGCATCAATCTATCGGGTGGAGGTCGTATCGGAGGATAAAGCTGGAAACAGCGTACTGTCTCAGCCAGAAACAGCAATCATTGGTCGCCCGTCAGATAATGTGTTCACAATAATACTTACGGCTTTACAGAACGTATTTGGAGTAAATAGATAATGAAATCCTCACTTAAGAAAATAACTAAACTGGCATCGAAACTCAGGATCAAGAGTGCCGCGAAGTTCAACACTCTTGTTTGCCTATCACTGGCGGCTGTAGTGGTGGCGATCTCGGGAGGTCCGGGAATCAACAACGCAGTCTTCACTCAAGACGACTGGAGCGGTGGACAAGGCTCTGGAGCCAATCAATATCAAAGCGCTGATAAAGTTATAACCAGTAATGCTGGTGAGGTAAGCGTAGATGGCAGCCCTAATCCCGACAGCAATGCCTGGTGTAACGTTTCTACACCAACAGATTATTGCAACAACAGCTGGAAGAAGCGTGAGCCTATAACAATTAGTAACCCCTCAAGCACCCAAACAGACACTCTAGTTCGGATAGCCCTCCCCGCTAAACCTGCCATGGCTAACGACATGCGAGATCTACGCTTTACCAACGAAGCCGGGACCACTGGATACACTTACTACACCTCTCACTGGATAAGCGGCAACAAGGCATATGTCTGGGTTAAATTCCCAAGTCTGCCAAATGGCAATACAAACATATACGCATATTATGGCAATCGTAGCGCTTCTGCTGTTTCAGATATTTCAATCATGTACTGGACGGATAACTTCCATAGTGGTTCGACCGTGGATCCCACTTACTGGAGCGCTGATGGCGAAACGATCACCAATGGTGAGGCGGTATCACTCAACCACCCCCATATGACAGCACCAGGAGGAACGGGATGGGATACTACCCAGACAAATTACACTTTCCAGTATGATGTGCGAATGATTGATTCATATTGCGACAGCGGTGGGGTATTCTCGAATGGCTTAGAGTCTGGATGGCCAAGTTACCAGACAAGCGCCATTAAAGTTGCGGATATAAACTGCGGGTCCCGAAAATTTAACTTTGCCATCGCAACTGATGGTCTCAGTGGAACGTACGTAAATCAACCTTACTTCTTCGACTATGGTTCGCGAGTGTCTATTCGCGTAAAGTCATACACCACGGGTGGCTACGACTACTACTACAGCGTTGATGATGGAAAAACATTCACTCAATTCGAAAACTACACCCGCAACAATGCTCAACCTGTAAATGGAGATGCACTCTTCTTCAACCCAAGCCCACTAAATGGACTCGCCAGCAACATGACCGTAATGCCAACACAACCAGACTACGGTTTCACTATCGGCGATGAGCAAGGGTCAGACTGGTGCAACACATCTAACTGCGACAGCAGCTGGCCAATGCGTAAAGAAATTAATATCCGTAATAGCGGCGCGACCGAAACAGACAATCAAGTTAAAGTTTCATTTATAGCCGAGTACGATGTAAATGATTTTAGTGACCTTCGTTTTACGGATGAATCCGGAACACGAGATCTAAATTACTGGGTAGAGAAAACAGACACTCAAGCTGGCTATCCTCGTGCACATATCTGGGTTAAAGTTCCGATCCTAGAAACCGGTTTCACAAAAATCTATCTATATCACAATAAGTCAGGTGTTTCGTCATTGTCTAATCCCGACACGACTATGGTCGCCACAGATAAATTCGCCACCGGCAACTACGAGAACTTCTGGACCATGAACCACCCCGAGGCAATCAGTATAAACACCGGCGAAGGAACGGCAACCATTGATCCGAGCTCAAGTGATAACAACTTACATATGGCTCTTAACGCACGGGAATACACTACGGCAGTGGAGTTTGATTTTAAGATTAATGCCGATAACATAAGCTGCTCATCCGGCCAAAGTTGCTGGCTTGGGTACACGGCCCTCACCGACTCAAGTTCTATAGAATATGCATACTATGCCTATCCTACCGTTGATGGAGGTGGCTATTTCTACATAAAGCAGACGAACGACGGAGCCGTTCAAACGTCTCCAAGCTTCAATGAGAATAATACGCCACTTAGATTTGATAGCGATCAATATATAAGAGTTCGCATAGTCGCCAATATGGCGGGTGGCTACGATTATTACGTAAGCGGAAATGATGGCAAAACATTCATAAAAATTAATAACGATACCAACATCGACAACGTTAACTATGTATACTTCTCGACTGGCAACTGGAGTCAGGGTGCAGCACCAACTCTAAAAAATTACAGCGCCCGTAAGTTCTCTGCTAACATACAAACATCCGAAGCTGGCCGTACAGAATGGCTTGATGGCCACAACGGTACGCTTACATCGAATGTAATTGACGTCGGTGAAAAGTCGATACTTGGCGACATCGACCTAGGATATGTGGGTGGTGGCTACCCGGGATTCAAACTCCGGAGCTCACCAAACGCCGACATGAGCGACGCAGAAGACTTTAGGTTATGTAACTCAATTTTCGATGGGCAGCCTGCACTTAGTTCCGACTGTGTGACAGTTGGCGATCGTTACCTGCAGTATCAGCTTTACATTCCAACAACATCTAATTTGGACTTAAAGTACACATCCGTGACTATTAATTATGATAATGACGCGCTGGCGCCAAATATCCCCACAAACCTGACCATCCAAAAAGACACCGGCTCACCACCTAAAATAGTAGCGCCGGGTTCGTGGACAAACGCTCAAAGACCATATCTGACATGGGACGCATCCATAGATAACGGGCCAGCTGGTGTAAAGGCTTACTGTCTTTACTTCGGGGAAGATGAGACTGCGGATCCAATTACAACATCAGGCAACCTGAAGCCCTATACATACGGTGGAGATTACACCGGGATTGACATTGGCGGCGCCTGCCAATACGCCACCAACCAGACAGAACTTAATACAGCCTTGGATGATGTATTCCATTTCGATCTGCAAAGTAATCGCACATACTATCTGAGAATCAAGGCTATAGATAACATGGACAATATCTCGACTGATGTCGCCCAGACAAGCTTCAAGCTTGATATGCAGAACCCCACCGCCCAGACTCTGGTCTCGATTCCTTCGGCATCGGGCTCTAAGATCTTCCACGTTAGCTGGCTAACCGGTCCGCTAATTTTCTATGGTGACGAAGACTCCGGGTTCGCCGGCATGAAGTACTGCTTGTCACCCGTCTACACCGGTGGTACTGGTTGCGACCCCAACGACACTAACTGGTATGGATCTAGTCACACCAGTGGTAGCCTTTACGACACGACAGATGTAATTGATTTTGAGGATGGAGGCTTTGATACGGTGCCAGCCGATGCCGATCGATTAGATAACCAAATAGCGTTAGCCAACTTTGTAAGAGTAGCAGCGGTAGACTACGCAGGTAACTACCAAGTTGTCGGAACTGGGGTTATCGTGCTTACTCAAATGCCTGCGGCTCCGCCAGAGAACTTGCAAGTTAGTCCAAGCAGCAACACTCAAAATGCCTTCTCTTTCACTTGGGATCAACCGCTATTTAGCTTGGGAAGTCGTGCCCAACTTGAATACTGCTGGACGGTGAATGAAGTTATTGCAGCCGATGGACGCAACTGCAACTGGACAGGTCGAAATGTCTATTCCCTAGCACAGAATGCCTATGCTACACAGCAAGGAGTGAACACATTACGCCTGATGACAAAAGATATTACCGGCAACTTTGATGCATCACAATTTGCCACCGCCACATTCACTGCCACCACAACAGCCCCGGGGGTACCGCGAGACCTGGAAAGTTCGGATGCCTCTACTCGAGCAACCAGTACTTGGAAGATTGCCCTGTCCTGGAACGCACCAACGCTACCTGGATCGGGGATCAATAAGTATCGCATCTTCCGATCAACCGACAATATAACCTTTTCCGAAGTTGGCTCAACAGCCAGCAGCAACACAGGTTTTGTAGATACTGGACTGAGCCAGGTTGACTACTATTACTACATCAAAGCATGTGACAATGCCAACAGCTGTAGCGCCCCAAGTGCAAGCGTCATGCGCAAGCCTACCGGACGTTACACTACACCGCCACGACTTACGGCCGATACTGATCAACCAAAGATCGACGATATCGGTACAAAAAAAGCAACCGTCTTCTGGTTTACCGACCGCGACAGCGACAGCAAGGTAGCCTTTGGGACAAAACCTGGAGAATACTTCCCGGAAGAAGTCGGAAACTCGACTCAAACGGGTAATCACTCCGTAAGACTAACCAACCTTCAGCCGGCAACTAAGTACTACTACATAACCAGGTGGACCGACAGCGACGGAAACACTGGCGTATCCGAAGAGAAATCTTTCACCACCCTACCCGCGCCGACGATCAGTGAAGTAGAACCTAAAAATGTTTCAGTCGCGGCGGCAACGATTACCTTCCGATCTAAAGATGCCAGCAAAGTAAATCTATACTTCGGTAAAGGTGATGGACTTGGTGGGTTCCAGTCAATTAATACAGCCACCAGGGAGTCCACGTATAGCATTCCACTGTCTGACCTTGATGATGGTACAAAATATACCTTCAAACTTAATGGTGTAGATTCTGACGGTAACGAGTTTGCAGGTAATTCCTATAACTTCACTACACCTGCACGACCAAAGATATCCAACCTACGCTTCCAGCCCGTTGCTGGCGCGCCAAGCAGTACTCAAAAAGTAAGCTGGACTACCAATGTTCCGTCTACAAGCAGTCTTAAGTACGGTCCGCAAGGAGGCAAACAAATTGATCTTCTTGATTCAAAATTAGTAACCGAACATGAAGTGACTATCAGTGACCTACTGGACAGCACTACCTACTCTCTGGTCGCACAGTCAGTAGATAACGCAGGCAATACAGCAATATCCGATTCGCAGGTATTCACTACCGCACTTGATACCCGCGCGCCAAAAATCACCAACTTTACCATAGAGAATTCAATTCGAGGCACAGGAGTAGAGGCCCGTGGTCAAGTAATCCTTTCGTGGACGACCGATGAGCCGGCCACTAGCCAAGTGGTATATGGCAAGGGGCAATCTGGAACGTTAACCAGCAGCACCGGCGAGGACACTCGGCTCACCAAGAATCATGTTGTAGTGGTTTCGGATCTTCCCGTTTCATCAATTTACCGATTACAGCCTGTTTCGCTCGATAAAGCTCGGAACACTACAAAAGGATCTGTTCAGACCGTAGTCGTTGGCCGTGGTAGCGACAATGTGTTCGGCATCATCCTGAGTGCCCTGCAGAAGATATTTGGAATCTGATGACTAATTTGTGCGAAATCCTTAACATCGGTATAATAATTCTTAAGTTTAAATAGATATGACTGATAATTCTGTATTAGTAAAATTTCAGGGTGTGAGCAAAGAATACGTCACCCAAGAAGGCAACGTCAAAGTACTCAAAGACGTTAATTTCGAGATCCGCAAAAATACCTTCACCATTTTGTTCGGCCCTTCTGGTAGCGGTAAAACCACCATTCTTAATATGATCCTAGGGCTTTTAGTTCCAACATCTGGGGTAGTACAGGTAAACGGCCAAGGGCTGTACCAGATGAATCAAAACGATCGTGCCAAGTTTAGAGCTCGAAATTTTGGCACTGTCTACCAGACAAACAACTGGGTGAGCAGCCTTGATGTAATCGAAAATATCGCCCTTCCCTTGTATCTTTCAGGCATGTCGCGACCTGATGCTCACAAAGAAGCCATGGACAGCCTGAAGCGTGTTGACCTAGAAAAGTACGCCAAGTACCGACCGCAGGTACTTTCCGTCGGTCAGCAACAACGTATCTCTATGGCTCGAGCCACCGTTGGAGTGCCGCTCTTACTCGTTGCCGATGAGCCTACCGGAAACCTTGATAGCAAGAATGGTGACATGATCATGAGCCTCATTACTTCATTCAAGAACGAGCATAACTCTACCATTGTACTTGTCACTCACAACAGCGAATACCTTCCGCTCAGTGATCACCGTCTTTTTATATCTGACGGCGTGGTGACAGAAGATGAGGGTGGTTACCGGGGAGACGTCAGCGATAAGTTCAATAGTGTGGCAGCCATGATGAAGCTAGGCAACGCCGCCCGGGAGGTAAATCGTGGCAAGTAACAGCCCAACCGAACGGCCGATCATCGAGCGACGAAGCTCAAAAGACAAGCGATCCGAAAATCGGGGCGTTATTCAGCCTAGAATCTTACTTCGAATGGCTTACAAGAACTTATTCTTCAAGAAACTCAGAACCACTCTGACACTTCTTGGTGTAATTATCGGAATCGGATCGATTGTATTCTTGCTTTCCTTTGGATTTGGACTGCAAAACCTCGTCAGCGAACAAGTCGTTGGATCTAACTCTGTCCAGACAATTGATGTCAGCACGCTTCGTTCTAAGGTTGTTAAGCTCAACCAGGAGAACATTAGCCGAATTAGTGACATCAACGGCGTGACCGAGGTTGCGAAATCATATAACACTGCTGGACGTATCAAGCTGAAAGGCTCCCAAACCGAGAGTGTGGTCTATGGAGTAAATTCAGGATTCATTGAGCTAAGTACGCTTGAATTTAAAGGTGGCGAGTCATTCGCCAAGGGCAAAACCAACCAGGTACTCATCAGTACATCTTTGGCGAAAGCCATAGGAATTACAAACTACGATAATCTGGATCGTCAGAAAATAAACTTATCATTTGACGCTTTAGTCGGCGACAGTGGCGATAAAAAAGTAGTCACCAAAGACTTTCAAGTTCGCGGAGTGTTTACCGGTGAAGCCCAGGCAGAAGCATTTATTGACGCTAGTCAGTTCGAGAATGCTGGCGTAAAAGATGCCACCCAACTAAAAGTGGTGGTTCCTAATAAGGATGAAATCTCTAACGTCCGTAAGACAATCGAGGGTCTCGGATTTACCACAACATCACCACTGGATACCGTCGAGCAAATCAACCAGTTCTTCACCCTATTCCGTTACGTCCTGGTTGGATTTGGCGGCATTGGGATGATTGTTGCAATCTTGGGTATGTTTAACACCCTTACTATCTCGTTGCTTGAGAGAACACGCGAAATTGGATTAATGATCTCGTTAGGTGCTCGAAAACAAGACATTCGTCGCATGTTTGTAACTGAAGCACTATTCTTGTCCATGCTTGGTGGCCTGATGGGTATTATCGGAGCAGTTATACTTGGCTTTATCGGCAACCTCATTCTCAACAGTTTTGCCCACAGTAATGGAGTCAAGGGAACAGTTTCGGCTTTCACCATCTCTCCGACACTAGCATTAGTAATTCTTGGATTGAGCGGGTTAGTCGGTCTGGTAGTGGTCTACTTCCCTGCACAACGTGCATCGCAAACTGATCCTATTGAGGCCCTCCATAATGACTAAAGTGTTGGTCATCGAAGATGAAACCGTACTTGCCGACGCCTATAAGATTGTCCTCGAAAAAGCGGGGTACGACGTCTATGTAGCCTATAGGGGGCAACAAGGTTTAGAGCTTGCAGCCATGCATAAACCTAACGTAATTCTGCTTGATATGTTAATGCCAGAAATGAATGGAATTGATTTCCTGAAAGAGCTCAAGCCCAAACAGCTTCCCCATACCAAGGTATGCGTACTGAGTAATATCGAAAATCCAGAGATCATGAAAGCTGCAACCAAACTTGGTGCAGTAGACTACCTCTTGAAGGTTAATTACACCCCCTATCAGATCGCGGATATAGTCGACAAACTCATAAAGAAATAACATGAAAACACCTTTAACTGTGACTCGCCGAGGAATACCACTCGTAGCACTATGTATTATTGCTGTTGTCTCGTTTTCTATTTTGCAGAAACCCGAGGTAAATAGCCCCTCGACTCCAAAACCATTATCGCCCACAACATCTAGTACTGGCTCCGCTGAATCAGCTCGACGGAAGAGTACTGAGCAGGCCTCAAATTCCCCGTTAAAAACTCCTAGGCCAACAACATCAGATAGTCAGGTTGCCACAGAAAAAAAACTTCGACCGATCGCCAACCAAATACCTTATTACCTGCTTGGTAGTGTTAATGATCCGGGGTTTACCGCTAACTGGGCCAACACTTCTGTTCAGACCGGACGCGCATGGGATTTAGTAACCGGATCTAATGCGGTAAAGGTAGCAGTCATTGATACCGGCTTCGAGCTTAATCATGAAGACCTAGCGGGAAAGTGGGCGACTAACGCCGGCGAAATGGGGCAAACGCAATTGGGCCAGTCCTGCTGGACAGGATCGGCAGTTGATAAGCAGGACAACAATTGTGACGATGACCAGAACGGATATATTGACGACTGGCGTGGTTACGATTTTTTCTACGATGATAATACGCCCCAAGCCGGTCAAGTAAATCCTACGGGCGAAGGCACCACACACGCCACCATGGTTTCTGGAGTGGTAGGAGCTACCGCCAACAACAATAAGGGTGGTGCCGGAATTGATCAGCAAGCACGGATACTTCCTTTGCAAGTATTTAGTGATGACGGCGAAGCCTATACATTTAGTATCGTAGCCGCCATTGACTATGCCACAGCTCAGGGAGTAAAAGTAATTAACCTTAGCCTTGGTACAAACCAATACGACAGCGACCTTCTTGCCGCCATCAATGATGCTCAATCGGCTGGAGTTATAGTTGTTGCAGCCAGCGGCAACTGCGCCCTCAATGATCAGGTATTTTGTAACTCACTTGTGGCACCAGGCAGGATGACCTACCCTGCTCTATACCCTGCCGTACTCGCCGTGGGCGCTATGGCCAGCAATGGAACTCGTGCCGACTATTCTAGCTATGGCCCAAAGCTCGACATTGTTGCCCCTGGCAGCAACATCGGGCCATTGCCCGTTTACAACAATGGAGCCATAAATAGTTACGCGTCGGCAAGTGGCACATCATTTTCGGCTCCACTAGTGGCGGGCATGGCGGCCCTCCTTATTGCCCAGCGACCAAGCGCATCTGTCGTTGACATTCAGAACGCACTAACCGAGAGTACCCTCCGTCCTACCGATATGGGCTCACAAATTCTGACTGATGCATATGGTTTTGGAGTCGCCAATGCTCATAGAGCTACGCTACTTAATCTGGCTCGGACACAAACATCTTTATTGGGCACCAGAGAATTATCGCCTCGCGAACCATCCAACGGCGCCATCTGGCGCTCATCAAGCGGCACATTAGGCTCGGACGAGTCAGTACTTGTTGGCTGTCGTGTTAGTGCTGCGGATATCTGTTCAATCTCGGCTCAAAAAGGAGCTGCAATCTCTCGGTTCAACTCTATAACAAACGGCAAAGCAGCTGATCTGCAATACATCTTTTTTACTGGGAGTAATCTTAGCGCGGGAGCTTGGGATATCGCCGTTCAGAATAACGCCGTCGGCAAGAGCATCGGCACACTCACGCGATAAGTAAGTCACTTACTGCCTATCTTGGCCAAACAATGCCGGCCGCAGTATCCGTATCGATAGATTCATCACGTAATTGGCGGATAAGCAAAGCGGCATCCGACTTTTGCTTTGCTAACAAATAACGTTTAATACGTGACTGATTAGCCAAATATATAGGGCTGTCCCTGCGTTTGGCCGGTGCAAAGCCATGCTCTAAGTGAAGCGATTTCCCCTTTACGCGCTGCAGCGGTCTACCGCTCAATACTTCACAAGCTAAGGCAAATGCTCCGTCTTCGTGGCCCCATCCTACAAAACCACTATCGAACCCTCGCACTACATCCCACAGATCACGACGCACAATAATACATCCGCCTAGTGGTTGATTTCTGGTGTACTGAGTCATGTGCGACTGCCAATCACTTGTCTCATCTGCCAGTAACATCTTTGTTCCATCGAAGTCTAATTCCCAACGCTCGGTATAAGGGTACGTTACGGCGCCCGTTTCTAGCGCCAACTTTACCCCAGCTTGAATGTGCTGAGGATTGATCACGGTGTCGGCGTCATGAATCACCGCCACATCCCAATCTCCGGCCGCTGCCGCCGCCAGATTGCGAGCCAAGCTTAGGTTATAAAGCGCTGGAGTTTCTGGCCAATGTTCACCAATAAACAATGGGTAATCAAGTGTTTGATTGAGCCAACTATGCACATGTTGCCAAATTTTTATCCGTGATTGGTCTTTTGAACTGAATGGAACAAGTAGTACAACTCTAGGTGCAGTTTTAGGCATCTTACTTCTTGAATAGTTTGTACTTACGCGCCGTAACATAAATAATCATAGAGCTAAAAAGCGAAGCAGCAAGCACCACCAGAGGATTATTCTTGAGTAAGCCAAACCCGGTGTCAGGCACTCCCGGAACAAGCTTATTGCCTGCACCCGCCGCATTTCCAAAGGTGCTTTCAAAGGCCCCGGCATCAGTTGCTGCTCCTAGCGTACGCGTGTTGCCGCGTGCATCCGTTGCTAAACCAAGAACACTCGTGCCAGCATCGATTGCCGGTGATCCTTCTAAGATCGCCAGTGTAGGCACTGGACCACCGTTATCTTGCAAGACACCCAGGAAAGATGCTAACGTGGTCAGATTATGCTTATCGGTTGGCTTATTTAGTGTGCTGCCTAGACTACCATCGCTAGAGACATTACCACCAGTACTTGTGGTAGTAAAAGTCGGGGAGCCTTCCTCGTCATACTTGTAATAATTCCTGGAGATATTACCATCTCCAATAGCATATAGATCGTTCTAGGCCGTGTGGTTTATAGTATCTCCATCGCGCCCAACTTCAAAGATGGCGGTCGCATTGTTATCAGCAATGCTGCTACTGAAAGTATTGTTAATAGTAGTGTAGTTGAATACAGCCTGGCTATCATTACTGCCCGGATCAACCATGATACCGATTGCGCCGTAACTATTGAACCCCGAACCGCTACCATATGCGGCCGTGCCGGCAATATCAGTAATGGTACTATTTTTAACAGTAAGGTTAGAAGTAGGGGCCGCAGAACCTTCATAACTTAGCGCAATTCCTTGGGTCAAGTGGTCAATGGTTGTGTTCTCGATATTTAGATCTAGCGAATCTGAGTTATTAAATCTAGCGACTACTCCCTGAGAGAATCCCGACCCACCCATGTTAAGCGTGCCATGAATATGACTATTAATAATGTCCGTGCGCTCAGATTCTGTAATCTCAATTCCAATCCAATCATACTCTGATGACTTTATCTCCATACCGGAAAACGTCATATGATCGACTTCGCCTACCTGTACGCTATCGCTATCTGATACGGTAAAATCTTGTAGCGTAAAATTGCTCGTTAAATCACTGCCTCCGTAAAGATATAAGTCCCTACCGGTTACGGTTGTGGTGCCCTTGCCACGTCCGACAATTTTGACTGACTCCTGAATCAGGAATCCGCTACCGCTGCCCGTAATAGTGCCTGTCGGCAGATTGATGACGTCGTTACTGCCATAGGTACCTGTCTCGACACAGTCGGCATACGTACGTGTTCCGTTGTTTATGTTCTCTATAGCTTCGTCGAGCTGACAAATAGAGTCACTGGTAACATCGCTTGTACCGGTGGCGACATTGATGGTTGCCGCATCCACTCGTGCCGGCCACAGTATAAATACAAGTGCAAATGCAAACAGGATAAAACGTAGCTCTTTTGGTACCTTGGCTACATCAAGCGAGATATTGGTCTTATTCATGTAGCCTCCTGAATTGAGTATTAGTAATTTTAGCTATTAGCTTATGGCTATATAGTACCTGCACCTCTGATTTTTGGCAACCGAGCATGAGCCTTGGACGGAGACGAAACCCATCAACGAAAAGGCCCCATATACGTGGGGCTCTTTCGCTGGTGACCTCAAGGAGAATATCCCCTGCGGAGATGCGTCTACGAAACTTACTCGGAACAAGTTCCTGCGTGAGCTTCTTGTCTTCGAACTCGAGTTCGACTGCTCTTCGAGTATTAACCAAATTAAAACCCCCAGACATGCTGGGGGACTTAATTTGGTGAGCTCCGCGTCCCTGTCCTGGAACTCTTTATACCCAGATCTAATTAGC
>CAZIBG010000003.1:0-8734 GCA_964536985.1 uncultured Candidatus Saccharibacteria bacterium
TGACCAATGGCTACGCGGTTATTGGTAGAGTCTGCCGTAAAGACATTGTTTGACCCAGCGGCGTTTTGGATTCGAAAAGCCGTAGTAGAGTCGGCGCCTGCTTTATACAGAGCGTTAGCGCCCACCGTCACTAGCGTACCGTCATCCGTAATCGAGCTATCGTCGATAGCCTGGCCGCCAGTAAATTTTGCCAATTTATTGGTCGTACCGCCCAAGCTAGTAACGCCCGTTCCCGATCCAGCGCAGTTTCCAACGGTAGTACAAAGCGTATATGTTCCAGCAGGAGCGGAAGCGTCCAGCTGATAGGCAATTGTCCCTACCGGTGTGCCAGTGAATCCCAGGCTGACCGTACCAGTTCCTCCGGTCCCAGTAAGCGAAGTAGTCAAATCGCCCTGTAGTGTAAGCGATTGGTTGGTGGCGCCAATAGTCATGGCGGCAGACGGCTGGATAGTGTTCACCTGGAGTGACTGACTAAAGGCTACGTTACCGGTAAAAGTTTGATTGGCATCAAGCAGCGCAACATTGGCACTCAGACGAGCGTCATTGAGCGTACCGGTTCCTAGGTTACTTGCGTTGAGATTGGTTATGGCGGAGCCGTTAAGAGCCGGTAAATTACCACTGTTGTCGAGCTTGACTAGTTTATTTGCCAAATTAAAGGTGTTTCCCTGAAGTGTTACATTAGCCCCTAATCGAGCGTCATTGAGCGTACCGGTTCCTAGGTTACTTGCGTTGAGATTGGTTAGATTGGTGGCACTCAGCACTGGCAATTCGCCAGCTCCATTTAATTTGACTAGCTGGCTTGCGCCGTTAAAGGTGTTTCCCTGGACAGTGACCAGACCGGTATCGATGTCTAGCGTAACGTCACCTGTTGCCCCGCCACCGATAAGTCCGGCGCCAGCAATTACACTTGTTATATCACCGCCACTACTGGTGCTTAAAACTATCTGGTTATTGAGCAGATCCGTAGTAACCGAAAGCGATCCCGAACCAACGATATCGACGTTACCGTTATTGGAGATTCCGTTAAGGCTCGAGAGAACCGTGCTTTGCAAGGCGCTCAGTGGAATAGTCTGGCCAAGACGCGTTACACTAGCGTCGAGCCGGTCATTACTGAGTGTTCCACTAGTCACGCTGCTAGCATTTAGATTAGAGAGGCCGGCACCATTACCCTGAAAATTACTGGCCACAACAGTACCCGAAATACTAATATTTCCAGTCTGTACCGGGCCACCTTGAGTAGGACTCAGCGATACCTTGTTGCCAACAACTCCAGCGAGGTCGTTAATTGCCTCCGCAGAAAGCTTCAACTTTCCGTTTACAGTTAGGTCGCCATTTATGGTGACGGTTTTGTCATTCAGAGATTGAACGGGCAGGATACTTTCGGCGCCCAAGACCGGGTTACCTACAGGCTTGAAGGATCCGGCCAGATCTTGACTGTTAGTTCCTTGGTTAATCTTGGCGCTCAGTCGGAGTGCGGCAAAAGATAATCCACCGACAAAAAGCAACAAAACCACAATCAGAATAGCTTGTTTTTTCCAGGGTCGAGATGGGCGCTTCTGAATTGAGCTAAAATTTGAAGCACCATTTTGAGACGCGCTAACAGTGGTAGCATTACTGCTACTTGGTGCTTGCTCCAAGCTCTCTAAACCGGTGGTTGCCGACTGCCTCTTTGGCGTGTCAACTGGTTTGTTATTCATGCTGCAAAACTATTGCCCTAACCCTCTTAT
The DNA here is from genome assembly GCA_964536985.1 of uncultured Candidatus Saccharibacteria bacterium. Taxonomy (GTDB): domain Bacteria; phylum Patescibacteriota; class Saccharimonadia; order Saccharimonadales; family AWTP1-31; genus CAZIBG01. The sequence goes on from CAZIBG010000003.1 coordinate 1,728, forward strand.
TCCTTACCTACAATTTTACGTGATTTATAGAGGTAACACAAGCGGAATCACCCCTATTGAGGGGATGGACCAATGGTATATTTTTTGCAGGCAAGTTTGAAGGAACTTAGAGGTTTATAAACAGCGAAATCTGGTTACTTGAAACTTTAAGAATTCCGTTGTCTATTAGCAACTCTTTTTCGCCCTGCTCCCCATCGATCAAAACAGTGCAGTCGGTAAGGATTGCTAGCAAATTGGCATGTCCCGGTAAAACGGTCAGCGGACCTAGTCTGTTAGCTGCCTGTAGCGAAAATGCCCTCCCTTCGAATAATACTTCACGCATAGAGTACGCCTTTATGGTTAGGTCTGGGCTAGCTGTTAGGCGCTTCACTGTTCTCCTTTTCCGGTGCAGTTTCCTCTACTTGAGTGTTGATAATTTTTTCGATGCCTTTCAAGGTCTGCTCACGAGTAAAGTACTCACCTTTTTTACCACTCAGATCTTCGGTCACAAACATCCTCTGTGAGAAAAATTGCGTCAACTCTTGCGCTCTCTCGTAGTCAAGACGATCTTCGGGAGACAGCTCACTCTCTCCGACGATAGCAATGATAGTCCGTAAGCTGTAGTACTTGCGCATAATCGCTCGGACGCGTCCTACCAAATTAAAGTGTCGTTCGCCAAGTATTTCAGGGGTGATCAACGAGCTTGTAGTGTTTAACAAGTCAACCGCCGGGAAGATACCTCTTTCGAATACCTCGCGGGATAAAACGATAGTCGAATCCAACTGCTGGCTAATCTCTACTACAGCCGGATCACTTAAGTCATCGGCTGGGATGAAGATTGACTGGATGGACGTAATACTCCCTTTCTCGGTTGCATGTAATGAATCTTCAAAACGGTGCAAATCAGAAAAGAGACTGGCCTGATAGCCTCCTTCGCTCGGTGTTGTTCCGCGCATGGCAGCCAACTCGTTGCGCGCCTGTACAAACCGATAAATATTATCAACAAAGAACAATACGTCCCTACCCTGGTTAGCAAAATCGCGTGCAACTGTTGCCGCTGCCGGCCCAACCAAAGATCGTAAGGCAGCATTCTCGCTCATCTGACCCAAGTACATGGCCGTCGTGTCGCTGAGTCCACGATCTTTGAGCGTGTGATACAATTCGTGACCCTCTCGAATACGCTCCCCAATGCCCACGAAAAAGCTAAGAGCTGTTTTTTTATCGGCAACGTTATGCATCATCTCGGTGGTCAAGACAGTCTTACCAACACCTGCTCCTCCAATAATGCCGATACGACGTCCCTTTACAAATGGTGCCATAAAATCAATCACCTTTATGCCCGTTTCAAGTACTTCTAGTTTTCGATTCTTTGTAAAATGTTGGCGTGATGCTAGCGCCACTGGCTCGTGCCTAATCCGCCCCAAGTCCTTACCGCCATCTATTAGCTGTCCGGTAGCATCGAAAACTCGTCCGAGCACTTGATCGCCTACTGGCATACCAATGGCACCAACGCCGGTCACTACCAGGTCGTGCTGACAGAGTTTTTGTTGTCCAAAGATGTTCAGACAATAGACGGTGTCGTCCGTGCAACTTTCTACTAATAGGGCGATTTCGGGTTTTTCGGCAACCGTTAATACCTGCCCTACATCAGGGCGTAGGTCGCCCGTTATCCGCACCACCACGAATAATCCATTGAGTGAACGAACATAGCCAACTTGCTTCTGATTACGGTCCATTAACGCATCCCCCTTGCAGCTACAGCAATTTGCCGCGACATTTCATCTCTTTCGGTACGACGAGCACTTAAGAACTCCAGGAATGTTTTCTTATGTTGACGTGTCGCTCGCTCATGCGACAATGTCATATTGGTAAAACGACTGGCCAATTGCGCCAAGCGGGACTCAAGCAGAAGCTGGGTGACAGTAGTCTGAAGCATAGCCTGTTCCAGGGTTAGTATGGCAACCTCCAAGGATGGCTCAAAAATGTAGTTCCCGGAAGCTATAACTTCGGTGGCACCAATCTTTATCAGCATCCGTTCTTCTTCTGTCAGCTCCTGCGCATCTAGGAGTAACTGACGTTTTGAGGCCAGCTGAACAGTTAGCGATAAATACGAATCATAAAATGCGATGGTCGAATCGTAGGTTTTGATAATCTCGATTATCGGTAATACGGAAAATTCTTTAGTTATGTCTGGCACCTCAAAGGCCCTTACCGGCTTGATGCCATTCTGATGCAGTAACTGTGCCCCGTGTGATCCAATAACCACTACATCATGTTTTTGGGAACTATACTCAGACTTTAGTTCGGCAATAATTTTTTGATCGTTAGGCCCGGCCAACCCTGCTGGCGAGGCGATAAAAAGTAACAACTGCCGACCATTACTGGCGGTGTCGCGCAGAGATATCTTTGTTTCTACTCGTAACTGTTGGTAAATTGCCCACATATCATTGAAGAATAACTTGGAACTTAGCACTTGCTTCCTGATAGATCGAATCTTTACGCTTGCCGTGTTCTGGAAGACTTCTGTCAGATCTTCGATAACACCCACCGTTTGAAGCTCTTCTTTTAGTAAGCGAGACTGCATACCCATGACTATTTAGTCTCCCGGTGTTTCTTGACCAGCTTCAAGGCGAGGTCCTCATGGGTTTCGGATGCCAAAGAACTGTCTACAATGTCCTTAACCGATGACTTAATTACCGGCATGTCTAACTCGGCGTCACCAGCCAAGAACGCTGCTTTCAGCATTATCTGCTGTTCTGGCAAGGAATAAAACTCGTTCGGGGCCTGATTAAAGAACATTTTTATCCGTTCTCCTAGCCGTAGCGCACTACGGTACTGATCGGGAAGTTCTTGTCCAAAATGAGCAAACTCGCTGGCCTGTCTATACGCTCCTAGTGTCACAAATATCTCTTGAGCCATGGCTTTTTGTAGTGCTTCCTGTGCTCTTCCCCCAACACGTGAGACCGACAGTCCAACATTAATCGGCGGCGTACTCCCCTTCTGCATCTCTTCTACATCAAACACTAATTGGCCGTCAGTGATCGAGATTAAACTAGTAGAAAGAAAGCTAGTGATGTCGTTGTTACTAGTGGTCATAATCGGTAAAGCAGTTAACGAACGTTCGGTGCCTTGGACCTTACCGGCTCGTTCCAACAATGAGGAATGGCGATGAAACATATCACCAGGGTATGACTCACGGCCAGGCGAAGCGTCGCCGAGTAAGGCCATTTCTCGGTAGATCTTGGCATGGCTAGAAAGGTCGTCATAGATTATGACCACGTCGTTGTCGTGCTGCCAAAAATACTCAGCCACTGCTGCTCCACTATATGGAGCCAAAAATGCTAATGGAAGTGCAGCAAGGCTATCTGCCACCACCAAGACGGTGTTCTTCATGGCACCAGCATGTTCTAGATAATCGATTAATTGTTCGGTATCTGTTTTACGCTTGGCTATCAGGACAAATATCACAACTCTGCCCATACGGGCTTGGTTAACGGCAACCTGAGCCGCAAAACTAGTCTTACCGGATTTGGCATCACCCATAATGGCAATACGCTGCCCCATAACAATAGGGAACAACGTATCGACCACCGTAACTCCTGTTTCAAGCTGCCGATTCAGTAGCGCCCTATCGGCAAAAGCTGGCGCCTTGGCAAAGACTTGGTATTCGTTCTTGGACAAAATAGATGGTCCATCATCAAGAGCATGCAGCAACGGATCGACAACTCTGCCTAAAAGCGATTTACTGGGGTGGATAACTAATTCTGGACGATACATCACTACGCCACTACCAATTTCTGCGGCTTCGGCGGAGAATAAGTCAACCGTCACTAAATCGTCATTTATCGCCCTTACCATGCCGTAACTTCCACTTTCGGTAACCACCTGGCTACCGAGCATAATTCCCGGGCAACCACTAACCGTCATAATGAACCTATTGACGGCTACAACTTCGCCAGTCGGCTGACCTTCGGCTACTAATCGGCTATATAGCTGGCTCATGCGGTAACCTTTGCGATAAGGCCCTTACGACCTTTAGCTAATCCAGTTGCCAAAGAAAAATCATAACGTTTTGTGGGTGTTTGTATAATTACACCCCCAAGGATCTGCGATTGTGCCCGAAACGAGACAATTAGTTTGGGATTAAGTCGGGACCGCAACCAATCAATAACCACCTGCTGCTGAGATTCTTCAAGTGGCTGCGATGTGGTTAGTTTAACGATCGGGCAACTCTGAATAATCTGACTGATTTGCTCACGCAATATGGCTGCAGACTGGGGCATCATCTCCTGAAGGTTGTTTTCTCGCATAACATTTAACATATCAGTTGATGGCTGATATGTATGAGTGTGTTTAGCAAAAACCATGTCTAGCTCTAAGAGTAATTGTTTTAATCTTTCCAAGCTCGCAACAGAAACGTGGAACTCACCGTTCTTATTTTTCATCACCCAACTCCTGTAAAAGCGCTGCTTTGTTGGACTCTAAACGTTGCAAGATGAACTCTTGTTGGTCGCCCAGCTCAAGCCCCTGAAGGCTGCTTTGTAGATATTCGGCAAGCAAATCCGCCGCCTGTTCGTCGACCATCTGCTTAACTCGTGCAAGCACTTGCTGGCGATACTCATCTAGTATTTGGCGGGTCTCTGTCTGTAGGGTCTCGACTTCAGACTGCAGGGACGTCATGGCATCGTGCAGATCTTTAGTATCGGCTTTAATAACCTCATTAATAGCGGCCGCTTGCTCAATTGCCGAATCCTGAAGAACCGTTGCATTGGCCTTTAGGCTGTCGGTTATTGCTGTTTCGGTTTGCTTCTTTATGGAGGAGATTACCTCGGCAATCTCCTTATCGAGTGGTTTAATCGCTTTCTTAAGATGCTCTTGAACATCCAGTTCCAATTGTCTGCGTAAGTCAGTGATAAAATCTGGCTGCAGAATGGTCATCTTTAACTCTTGTTTGTACTTCTTTTGGGCCCAGTTGCGTTCACGGAACATGATAACCAGAGAAATAAAAGCAACACTAAGACAGCCCAGTACTGCCAACCATCGTATATCAAAGATCTCCGACATGTCGCTTTAGCCCCCTAAGATTAAGAATACAGCCGAGACTGCACCGATGATTACTATAGTCGACAAACTAAGCATTACAAATAAACTACGCCTAATGATGCCTTTAGAAAGCGGGTTTCGCCCAATGGAATGAATACTTGAAGAGACTGCGCTATATAAGATCGTACCGGAGGCAAAAACTGCCAGGATCATAATGCCCATAGAGATAACAGCCTGCGAATTGCTGACGGGTCGACCAGCGGCGTTACCTAAGAAGTTTCGTAAGTTATTGAGGATAGGACTATTCGGCTGGCCATCAGGAGACCAGTCTTCGATAGAAACATTAACGACAATTTTTCCAACCTGCACTATCTCTTTTTGGTTATTGCTGTTCGTAAGCTCAATAGGCGACTTTTCTTCGCCTGGATCGGCAGAAAAATCTTGCTGAGCCACCCCAATGACCCTACCAGCACTGGTGGCCTTCATCGCCACACCACTGATAGGCGAAACTGTCAAAACATCACCGGCTCTAATAGCCCCGTTGGCCGTAGAAACCTGTAGGGCCACCGAACCACTACTAACCACTTGTACTTTATTTGAGCCATCAGTTATGGCAACTAGGGCACGCTCCGGTTTGACCGCAACACCGGCCAGTAGGCTACGATTATCTACCGTCGCCATCTGAACGGCCTGATAATTGTTGGCCTCAAGGCTTACCAAAGCACCATCGCTTAACGATGCCTTTGTGGTAAAACCCTCTGATGTCGATGCTTGCACAGCAGAAACTTTTGGAGATACAAAGCCAATAATTGCTAGAATAGCTGCAAATACCACCACCAGTATGTTTGCTTTAATCTTGCGCACAATTCTCCCGAAAATTCTTATGATTACATGGTATCACATCTGTTGACATATAGCTTTGAGGCCATAATCTGATCTCCGCCAATCATCTGGGCATCTTGCTTGTGTCTTTGGATTAAGCTAGACTGTGAGCAGTAAATTAGTCGAGGGAGTGTTATTCAATGGACCAAGTAGTTAAGCGTTCGCCAAATCCACAGCATGCTCCTGCACCAGCAGTAGCGCCGGATTCTCGTTTCGGAGTAAAAAAACCAAAGTACATCGTCAAAGCAATTATTCTTATTCTTGTTCTCTTGCTTGTTGCGGGCGGCGGCTTGGTACTCAAGGAATCAATGAGTAATGAATTTTCTAGCGCTGTAATCAAGGACAGATACCAGGCGGTCTTCCTGACCAATGGACAGGTCTACTTCGGAAAAATCGATAAGATCACCAACACCGGCTACACCCTAAAAGACATCTATTACCTTCAAGTACAGCAAGGTGTCCAGCCCGAAACCAAGAAAGAGGGCGAAGATCAAAACCTATCCCTTGCCAAATTAGGTAGTGAGCTTCATGGTCCAGATGATGTAATGTACATCGAAGGAAAACAAGTACTATTCTGGGAAAACCTCAAAACCGATAGCCAGGTTGTCAAAGCAATTTCGGCCAATAAAAAATAGTTAGCTCGTTCTTTACGAGTCAATTCAAAAACAGCGCATCAATTGCGCTGTTTTCTTTTCTATAAGGCACCAATCATTGATCGAGTTGTATACGCCCTACCCGGAGCTATTGTTTGTCGCGAAACATGACTAGTAGAGCCCCGTCGCATTCGGCTAGTTATGTCTCTTCGCATAGGACTGCGAGGAGCTTTAACCGCAGGTACAGTTCGGTCAACAAATGATAGGGGCGCTTGATAACTGTAGGCAGCTGCCGTTTCCAAGACTGGCTCGGGTAATAATGGAGTGATGATTTTAGCAGAAAGAGCGTCGAGCACTGAGTGACCATAGCGAATACCTTGCTCGATGGGATCATCGGCGAGGACTTCGTAGGCAATGGTCAGGTCCGAAAGTAAGCTCATTTTGTTTTTGCATTTTTATTTTGTTACTTGTAGTTCTAGTATAACCCCGTAACTGCTTATGTCAAACCCC
>CAZIBG010000003.1:8834-52316 GCA_964536985.1 uncultured Candidatus Saccharibacteria bacterium
TTATTTTGTTACTTGTAGTTCTAGTATAACCCCGTAACTGCTTATGTCAAACCCCTGCCCCTGGGAGTGAGCGCTTGCGCCCAGCCCCAGGGTAATAGCTCTTAGCAGATTAGCTTCCGCAAGGCACGACTTCGGCAAGTTCGTACACTGGGCGGTCATGGCTATATTTACCATCATTATCCACACGGATCTTACCGGTAAATTCGACGCAGGTTCCCACGGCCAATGTTTCTGGCGAGACTTTTACGCCACCATCGTGAAGCTCACCAATGGTAATTCGTTCGGTAAAGAAGCCGCTGTCATCACAGTCACAGTTGTCGTGGAACTCTTCCGTCTGTCCAGTTGCCGCAAACCACATTTCGTCTGTGGCTTCGCCTTCGGCAATATCTATCCGATAGACGTTGGCAGTGATTGATTGCCAAGTTGTTTCCTCGACTGTTGCGCGAACGCGGAAGTCATTGCCCGCACCTTCATAGTTGGGAGCGGTACAACTGGCTAGGCTCAGCGTTCCGGTACCGAGGCCTACTAATAGTCCGATGCGCTTGATTGGTGAAAGGTTAAACCTATTTGAGTTAGTTTCGATACTCATTGTTCGTGCCTCCTTTGGCACTATGTTTTGTTCAGTCGTTTTTAGGGCGCACTGAACAATGGTTCAGTAAATGAACCTTGTAAATTGATATTGTTTTGAAGACTTAGCCAGAGCTAGGGCGGCACAAACCTGAGGTCCGTGTAAAACCTCTGGTACGGTATTTTTTCTGGAATAGAAAAGCGCCTCCTGTACGCCTGATTAAGTTTTCGCCTTAGTGTGCGATTGCTTATTCAAGACAGGGGCGCTTATTTCGCGGCTGTGTTGCTTGGGTCAATGCTGTTTCGGTGCTCGCCATAGTCACTTGATGCTAACGATGCGTGCAGAATTCTTACGAATTCCATGAAACCTATTATACTACATGTGTCAAATATTGCAAATCAATGACAGACCGCGTTGTTTATTGTTACGGAGCTAGACGGTTAATGTCGCGTGGGAAGAGGGTAGCTTCTTTGATGTTGTTGAGGTTAAACAACTTCTCTACAAGCCGCTCTAATCCTAGTCCAAATCCACCATGCGCCGGCATACCATACTGGAAGGCAGTTAGGTATGGTGCAAAGCCCGGGTTGGTGGGGTCAAGCTCTTTTGCTTTAAACTGCTCGATGAGTTTAGGGTAGCTATTCTCACGCATACTAATGGTCGCAATTTCAACCCCTCGGTACAACAGGTCGGCACGCAGTGCGAAGTCGGGGTTAGTTGGGTCTGCAAGATGGTAAAACTTAAAGGTTTTACTCTTGGCACTCCAGCCGGTTACAAAAACAGCATCAGTTTGCTTGTTCTTTTTAGCCCATTCACAAATCCATTTTTCCTCTGCCGGAGCAAGGTCATCCTCGCCGGTGTGGTCTTCTTTGGTAGCCTTCAGGAACATCTCGTGGATTTCGTCGATGGTAATGCGTGGAATATCTTCTACTTTCTCGGGAAGCAGAGTCTTTGGAACATTCCATGATTTGAAGGCCGCTTCGTTGGTTTCCCAAGTGCTGTCAACAACGTGCTTGAGCATGCCGCCTGCAAAGTTGAGAAGCTCTTCAAATTCGATAAAGCCCATCTCGGCATCCACAGATGTATATTCGGTCATGTGCCGTGTGGTGGCACTTGGCTCGGCCCGGTACACGGGGGCGATTTCATATACTCGCTCAAATACGCCTACCATCATTTGCTTATAGAACTGTGGGCTCTGGGCCAGCGTTGCAGTCTTGCCAAAGTAATCCAACTGGAAGATCTCTGCTCCACCTTCTGTTGCCTCTGCAAGCAATTTTGGAGTGTGCATTTCGGTGAATTCGTTCTTTTGGAAATAGTCACGAATAGCTGCACCAACAGCCGATTGAGTTTTAAATAGAGCTGTTTCCTGCATGTTACGCAGGCCAATAACACGGTTGTCTAGGAGTGTTTCTAGATGCTCGCTTTTGTGGCTGAGTGGCTTATCTATTTCGATTGGCGGCTCGTCAGTTACTGGAACTAACACCGTTATTTGCGGGTCGTGCAACTCAGCACCACCGGGAGCACGCTCGTCTGGATAAACGGTGCCAGTAATCTCTACTACTGTTCCGATTTGCATGCCACGAAGCTTTTCTACTTCTTCACCCTTCTCCACCAATACTTGAGTGAGGCCTGAGCGGTCCCGGATGTTAAGAAAGTTTAAACCACCGAGTAGTCGCTTCTTATGAATCCACCCTTTAATTGTGACTTGTTGCTCGCCAGAGCTGGCAACGTCTTTTGCTAATGTTCGCATGGAATCCTCTAAAATTCTTTGATTATTTGTCTAATTTATAAAGGTTGAGTCAGGGTCGATTACGCAGCAGAAAGCACCGTGGTCGTTTTGCTGCCGACCCGGATATTATTATCTGTGCGATTTACCACTGTTAACATGCGGTAATTATACCATTGGTTTGGCCCAAACGATAGGTCTTACAAAACAGTCTCGCCGTTTGCATTGGTTGCAGTAATAACTACTTGCCTGGCTGGTGGTCGACCGATGCCTTCATCGAGTGCCGGCATAGAAAACGTCTGCCCTCTGTAATGCTCGGCAGCAGCAGCGTAAACCTGTGTCCAATCGTCTTCTTCGACTTGCACTTCTACAGCTTTTGCCTGGGGTTCTGGGAGATGATCTGGTCCCCACAGTAAGTTCTCGCCAGTAATTATGTTGGTAGCGTCAAGGTCAACGTAGCCCATCTTGGCCGCTCGAAATATTGCCCCAAATTTAGCTGGCGACATAAGCAGCGTCGCTGATTGATGACCACCTTCCGATAACTGCCGGTGCGCATCCCCTAGCTTACCGGCAATACGGGGAGACACTTTGTCACGTGCCACACTGAGGGCCCCGACCGTGAATAATCCATTCGAGACAGCCGGAAGTTCACAAGTCTCTACATGAATTGAGAAAGCTAGTTCACCTCTTGAATGACATATTCCATTAAGCTTCATACCCGAATAATACAAGATTATTCACAAAATGAAATTGCTTACGCTTTTTCTGGTGACTCTACGGTTTCTTCCGGTGTCTCTTCGGCTGGTGCATCAGGGGCGTGAGCGTGGGACTTAGCATCCTTCTTGGCTTCTAGTGCAGCAACGGCTCGTAAGTCTTCGTATTTATCAAACTCATCAACAATCTGCTTGCCCAGGATCTGTTCAAGCACATCCTCTATAGTCAGGATACCGACGATCTCTTCGAAACCGTTAACTACTATAAACATATGATGCTTAGTTTTCAGGAAGGCTTGCAAGGCATGCTGCAACGGCTTTTCTTCGTTTACATAATAAACGGTTTTCTTCATGTGATCTTTGACGGTTCCGCCCTCTTTGGCTCGAACCATGTCCTTCATGTAAAGCGTGCCTATGATCTGCTCAGGCTTTTCGCCTATTACGGGAAAACGAGAGAAGCCGCTCTTGTGTAATTCGTCCATTAGTAAAGGCCCGACGGCGTCGGTCTGCTGAACCATCTTGACTACCCGCTTAGGAGTCATAATGTCGCGGATAAGTTTATCGCTGAATGTTAAGGCGCTTTTTACGATGCCTATCTCGTAAGCAGTCATGCGGTTATCAGGCTGACCTTGCTGCTTATCCAGTAGCTCTACGAGATCTTCTTTTTGGTAAAGCCCACTATGAAAGCTGAAGTTTCGGTGATTATTGATGAATTCACCAATCTTATTGAGCACAGGATACAGATGGGACAGTAACCAAGCGATAGCTGGTGCTAAATATTTGGCGGCGGACTGACTGAGTGCGCTCGCCTTAGCCGTTGGAAGCCAAGCGAAGCCAAGCCACAAGAGCGCCGCGGAGCCAAAGACGGCTAACCATCCGGGCAAACTGCTGGTGAGCGCCACAAAGAATCCACCACCCGTTAGGCCGATTATCCCCCATAACAACAGGTCAAGACTAGCGCCATAGGATACTGCCGAATGCAGCGCCTTGGCCACTTCGTCGCCCTTGTTTGCTCGCCGTTTTAGTTCTTTTAAAGGAACTTTTGCGTAGGTTTTTTGTATAGAGATACTGGCCAGTGTTAGCCCTGCAAGAAGCAGAACAATAAGAAACATAATCATATCTGTAGTATACCAGGCTAGGTGCCGAGCACTTCAACCATATTGTCGTCAAACGGTGGCTTAGCCGTAGCGACCATCACCATATGCCCCGTGTCTTGATATGGCGTACCCCGCGGAATAGATACTACCGCGCCAGGATACATCTGTTGGGCGATGCCGTCGACAACCATCTCTCCCTGACCCTTCAAAGTTTCATAGACCATGTCTGAGCCGTGGTTAACAACCAGTGGACCGGCGCCGTTTAGTGCAACATAGGCTACTGTTCGCTCGTCGGTATCGGCGATTGTAGTGACGGTCAAAGTATCTTGATCTGGGGTTGGCAGGTCAGGCTCCGGAACTCTGGTGAACCGAGGAACCGGTTCGTGGCCATACTCTTTAACTGTACTCAAGAAGTCAGTAATTGATCGTATCCAAGTAAAATCCGTTCCGTATTTCTTGGAGGTATACTGGGCGTCATATACAACAGCCTCTTCCTGTACACGCTCGAAGGGACCATTGCCAACCACCCTTCTACCTATACCCCTAACCCTGTAGAGATCACCGTTGTAACGCTTATAGAATCCGGGCTCAACTTCTGCACTCATAATTAGAAAATTATATAATTTTATCTTAGTTCTGTCCATTACGTGGCCATCTTCAGGAAACATTCAGGCACCACAGTTGACTCCCTGGTATACTAATGGACATGAGTAAACAATTTTTGATCGCAATCGTAGTTAGTATCCTGGCACTGTTTGGTATATACACATTAACCTCCAAGGACGACGCAGACACATCCGGCAAGACCAACACGGGAACTAGCGCTAAGTTGAGCAACAACGTCATCGGCGCTAACAGCAAAAAAGTAACCTTGGTAGAATACGGCGACTTCCAATGTCCTGCTTGTGGTCAGTACCACCCACTTGTTAAACAGATTATCGATAAGTACCAGAACGACATCGAATTCCAGTTCCGAAACTACCCGTTACAAGAGATTCACCCAAATGCCCGAGCTGCCTCCCGTGCTGCTGAGGCCGCTGCGAAACAGAATAAATACTGGGAAATGCATGATTTACTTTATGAACAACAAGATAGCTGGAAAGCCAGCACTTCGGCCAACACCGTCTTCGAAGGCTATGCCTCTCAACTTGGTTTAGATGCAGCAAAATATAAGACCGACTTTGCCAGCACCGAAGTAAATGCCACCATTAACGCTGATTTTGCAGAAGGCACAAAATTAGGCGTAAATTCAACGCCAACATTCTTCCTGCAAGGCAAGAAGATTGAACAGAACCCACAGACCGCCGAAGACTTCTACAAGTTAATCGACCAAGCCATCAAAGACGTTAAGAACTAACCAATTTCAGATTCGTCGAGCACGTTCGTGCCAACCTGATCAAGCTGCATCACGCCCGGGAGCGCAGTCATTATATGGTTCTTTACAGCTGGCTGCGAATGGCAGCCATAGCTTCGTCCAATAACCATGCTCGCCTCCCATTCCTCACCATCTTCGAGTACTTCACGAATATCTATATCGGCCAACTCTATAAATTTTTCAGCAACAGCGTTACGCTGAGCGACTACATTATCGGCTCTAAATAAATTCACAATGACGTACCCATTATGGTTAACTTCAACATCGAATGGATAGACTTTATCATCGTCAGCTGGAACGGTAGAGATAGCTTCGTCAACATAATCTATTGCTTGCTGTTTAGACACAAATAGTCCGCTTGGCAAACGGTTAAGCTCTTCTCGATTGAATAAATGCGTTCTCCAAGATTCTCTTTCACGCACATGGAAAATATCAGGACTGCGTCGCGCGGATACTTCTAGAGTTTCTTGCCAGGTAGCTGGCAGGAATTTGCGTGATACGCCAACAATACGGGGACTCTCCATACTCATAAGAGACTACCCTAACATTTTATTGACTAATTTGCAATTACTAGTACTGCAAGAACTGCTGCCAGGCGGCTTTTTTGATTTTGATGTCCACTTTATAACTCCTACTAACGGTTTTTATTTTGATTCCCATATTCTTCCCCTCACGAACACTAAAAGTACCGTCTCAAAAGTACTTACCGTGTTTTTTTATTAATGTTATTTTTGTTTTTCTTGCTCGAGTCTCTAAGGTAATCACGTAGATATACCTACTCTCAAAGAATAGAAGCATTTTACGTAATAGTTACCTAACTGTCAAGCTTATGCTTAAAGACAGACATGGTATACTAGTGGCAAGTAAGCATAAAAACAATAGAAGGATTAGAATGGCTACCAAAGCGATGGGCAAATCAAAAACGACAGCAAAATCAAAAGCAAAGGCAACAAAAAAGGTTTCTCGAAAAATCAGCGTCAGCAGCGACACTAACAGTGTTGCAGCCGCTTCGGCCATTCTGTTTGCCGGTGCCGCAGTTGTACTGCTTGGAAACATCCAGGGCCAAGACAACATCAAGCTACTACTTATTGGATTTGGTGCCGCACTGCTTGTATTCGGTGGTGTCTTGCTCGGTGCTGCTACTAAACCGTCTAAGAAGCGTTAGCCCTAACGGAGCCTGTCTATGCACGGCAACGTCTTTAGTGAAATAAGCATTATTGTTGCACTAGCAGCTTTGGTTGCGCTTATTATGCGCGCCCTGCGTCAGCCTTTGATTATTGGTCACATCATTACCGGTATTATTGCCGGCCCATCGTTTCTTAAAATAATTCATGCCGAAGCCAGCTTTAGCGGGCTGTCCGAAATGGGAGTTGCTCTGCTGCTATTCATCATTGGATTAGACCTTAGTATTAAAGCTCTTTCTAGGGTTGGTAAGGCGGTTTTTGTAACTACCTCAATCCAGATTGGAAGTGTTACCGCTGTTGGCTATGCCGTTTGTTTGTTGCTTGGGTTTGGTAAGACAGAGTCAGCAATCCTCGGACTTGGGCTAGCCATGAGCAGCACCATCATTATCGTTAAGCTACTGAATGACAAAAAAGAGACTGGCCGCCTGTATGCCCAAATTGCTATCGGTGTGTTGCTGCTGCAGGATATTGTGGCGACGGTTGCCAAGATTGGATTAGCCGCACGTTCCCGCGAAGGCGACACCGTCCAAACCTTAATAACTTTAGGTATCCGTGGTGTAGCGCTAATTGCTGGCATGTACATTGTTGTGAAGTATATTATTCCGCGATTAACTAACTCGCTCGAGCATAGTCGTGAACTGCTCCTGCTCTTCTCTTTAGGTTGGGGGCTTGGCCTAGCATACTTATTCCAGAGAGCTGGTTTTTCTATCGAAATCGGTGCGCTGTTCGCAGGTGTTAGTCTGGCCAGCCTACCGTACAGCAGCGAGATGGCTTCAAAGCTCAAACCACTCCGTGATTTCTTCCTGGTCATCTTCTTTATTACCCTTGGACAATCGATGTCACCAGGTCAGTTAACGGGCGTAATCGGGCCGGCCTTGGTGCTCAGTGCCGTGGTACTAGTGGTCAAACCACTTAGCGTCCTGACCAGCATGGGACTACTTGGCTACACCAAAAGGGCAAGCTTTAAGGCGGCTGTAGCCATGAGCCAGGTCAGTGAATTCTCGTTGGTCTTCTTGGTAGCCGCTAAGGCCTCTGGATTTGTTGGACAAGAGGCATCAGCAGCGCTTACATTGACGGCGCTGATTACATTTGCAGCATCAACCTACCTTATTAAGTACGACAATTCCTTGTTCACTAAACTCGAATCAAACCTAAGATTGTTCGAACACCATGTTACCAAGTCAGAACCAAGCAAAGGAATCAATAACTATCCTATTGTTTTATTTGGCTACCGCAAGGGTGGTCATGAATTCCTTAAGACGTTCAAGAACATGGGCAAGAAATATATTGTGGTCGACTACGACCCAGAAAACATCGAGACCTTAGAGCACCAACAAACACACTATCTATACGGAGATGCCACCGATCCTGAGCTTTTAGACGAACTAAACCTCAACAAAACAAAACTAGTAGTCTCTACTATTGGCGACCGTGAAACCAACAAATTCTTGGCACACTGGCTTAATACCCATAACCCCAATGCTGTATTTGTTTGCTCGGCTGACCGCGCCGAACACGCCTCGGACTTGTATGCCGAAGGTGCTAGTTACGTAATGATGCCCCACTATATTGGCTCTGAAAAGATCAGCACCTTCATCCGAAAGAATGGCTTTAATAAAACCGAGTTCAAACACTTCCGCGAAAAACACCTGGTATATCTTCAGTCACACTTCGACTCTATGGATCTTGGCGACGAAACTTCCTAACATCGTGATAAAGCCAGTTCTTCTTGGCATAAGCCGCCACACTCGGCACGACATCGTCGTTTGGTAGATCATCGATCATGGCCTGACGAATAGCAGACGACGAGGCATGTCGCTCGACACTGTCGATAACCTGGAATTCAAGAGGTTGAGCAGGAAGATTGTGGACATGCTCTAGGGCTTGAGCAACTTCATACGCACCCCTAACCCCCACAACAAGCCCCACTTTATTCAGCATCAAGTCTACTCGCGGCCAGCTGGGCATATGCTCGAATAAATCCGTCCCCATTAGAAGAACCAACCGGCAATCTGGAAGTTTTTGCTGCAGCTTTGGCAGGGTTGTTTTGGCAAGAAAGTACCGGTCAGGCAACTCCAGAACCGCCAAGTTTTTGTAGGGACGAGTTGCCAGTCGCAACATCGCGACTCGGTGGGCAATATGCGTAACTTGTGGCTTGCGACGCGGGCGAACCTCGGGCATAAAGTAAACCATATCCAAATTTGCTGCCTCGGCCGCCTGCAGTGCAAAGGCTATGTGCCCTTTGTGGATCGGATCAAAACTGCCGCTAATAATGCCAATGCGTTTCATGCATCTAGCTTAACATCGAACACTCTTACCGCGATCTTCTTTGGACTCGTTACATTTAGGGCAGTATTCGGCATAGCCACCAAGTGGTCGTGTAACCGTATGCTGGTTCTTGCACTTAAACTTCAATGGGCCCTTACCATCCGGCCCGTCACTCTTGTTTTCCTTGTCAATGTCGGTATTAATCTTTCCACCAAGTGCGCCTTGCGGGTCGAGTGGATCACCAAATTCAATATGCGCACCACACCCTCCGTACGACCGGCCCTCCCTAACTCCTCTAGTCAAATTGCCTCCCATCTTATCTATAAATGTTTGCTCTTGAAGCCATTGCATATGAGCTGCTGGCTGGACATTAATGACAGGCGATGAGCTTCTGGAGTGTGTTATGCCGGGCATGATGACGGAACGCAGTGTCTCAGCCATAGAGTACAGTACCGCACCGTGCATCACCACAGCATCATCGGCATCAAATGAATTTTTATTGTTAATGACCCGAATAGCCAGGGCGTTCTCTTCGTTCATTCGGGCTGTAGCTGGCTGAATAGCGTATACAAACTGATCTGTCTCATCGGTTTTTACACCACAAGCAAGTGACATGGCGACTGGCAGATATAGTGCTTCGAAGGCCTGGTTGGTTAATGTCGACTGCTGCTCCACTAGCTGCTTAGTTGTAGTGATTTTTGGAGGTAATCCAGCATCGTCCTCATACTCAACAACAAAATCCTTAAGCAACTCACAGGCCTCCTGGTACTCCATGTTGGCTGTTATTGGATGGGTAATAAGTTCAGTGGGCGTAACATCTTCTGGCACATCAACGCCACGATCACGGAGTTTTTCGGCCAGCTTAGCGACATTGCTTTTATCGATGGAGAGGACCTTGGTAGTTAAAGTACCGTCTGGCTCGGCAAAGTATAACTGCCCCATGGCACACTCAAACTCCGTATTATAGCCAAGACCTTGCCAAAACTTCTTACCGTCCCGCTTGATGCCGTCTTCTGGAAGAGCGCTAATTGCCAGAACGACGTTATGGCCTGCGCCGCTAAACATTGGCTCCACAAAATCAGTTAGAAGAGCTAGGTCCGCCAGGTCACGATCGGCCTGGATGTCATAGCAACTATTACTATTCTCGGCTATTTGTCGAGAGCTCTTGGCGCCGCGACTAATCAGGTCGGCAACTGGTTCGTTATTCTTAGCTAAGA
This sequence comes from uncultured Candidatus Saccharibacteria bacterium, assembly GCA_964536985.1. GTDB lineage: Bacteria > Patescibacteriota > Saccharimonadia > Saccharimonadales > AWTP1-31 > CAZIBG01. Next base: position 18,980 of record CAZIBG010000003.1, read on the forward strand.
CTCGGCCGTCTGACACGGCAAAACTATCGTCGCGCTCAATTGTTACATACTCACCTAGACCGTCGGCTGTCTTAATCATTTCGTTAACGGCAGTTTCGAACTCGTCTTTAAGCCGTAATACCTCACTATTGCCCAGAACTTCTCGCTTCCAGCCTGTTCCAAACTCAGCAATTCCGTCCAACGCCACATGGCCAGCGGCCAACATGACATTCATACTCTTGCCGTAAACCTGTTCGGTATCTTCTACGATCCGGTCAATAACCGCTGGCGCGAACTGAGATTCAAAGAACTCAAAGTCAGCTTCCGTCCCCCTATACTGCTCGACTGGTGATGCAAACGCTACAGACAAAAAATACCCTCTTGATCCTGAACAGAAAGAGGGGTAACCCATCGCTCCTGCTCGGAAGTCTTTACTGCTAGATCGGACTTATCCACCCCTGTTATGATGATGGCTTACCGTTGCGGCACAGTTCTCGAATTGCACGAGATTCTTAGCAAATGATTTTTTAAACTACGCTTAGTATGACACCAAACGGCTGATGAATGAACACTAAATGCAGTGTAGAATTTGCAGCAGTATGTCCAGATCTAGCGGACAGCTAATACGGCAAGAATGAGCAGGCCAAAACCAATCCGATAATATGCAAAGAACTTAAAGTCATGACTGGCTACGTACCTAAGCAGCCAATTTATAACGGCCAATGCTGCAATAAATGAAGTAACCGTGCCGATAACTAATGCACTTGCGCCGCCGGTTACCTGCGAGATCTTGTCTCCTTCTGTGTATAACTTATACGCACCGGCCAGGACGATGACGGGGATACTCAGATAAAACGAGAACGTCGTTGCGGTTACACGGTCTAGGCCGCTTAATAGTCCACCCATTATAGTTGACCCGGAACGTGAAACGCCGGGGATCAGGGATAGTATCTGATAGCAGCCAATCTGCAGGGCTTGTTTTACACCTATACTCTCGAGCTGGGCATCTATTTTGGCCTTCTTTGGCTTGTGGTATGTTTCGATAGCCCAAATAACTACACCACCGACTATTAACGAGATCCCAACGGTTTTAGGTGTCGCGAACTCACCGAGCTTTTTATCAAATAACAGTCCCGTTACACCGGCAGGTATAGTGGCCAGGATCCAAATCTTCCAAAAGTTAATGGTGGCCTTATCCCCAGCAAACAAACCTTTAACCTTAGCGATCAAATCGGCTCGGTAATGCCAGATCACAGCAGCAATTGCTCCAAGTTGAATAACCACCGTGAATAGCTCGGCAGAATCTTTATAACCAATTGCCCGTTCGCTGACTACCAGATGACCGGTACTTGAAATAGGCAAGAATTCGGTGAGTCCTTCGATGATGCCTAAAAGTATTGCTTGTAGAATTGCCATTGCAACCAGTATAGCTACTTGTCGGCAGGGTTAACAGTTTTATCTTTTAAGGGCTTGAGCCGCGGTATGAAAGAATGCGCTGCGCCTTCGAGTCCTAAAATCTTGAGTGCACCCACTAAAACGTACAGGCTATCTACCTCTGACTCAGGCGGTCGGGGCTGTGCTTCTAGTTCCTTAAACAAGCCTTCTACTTTTTTGACTAACCACTTCTCTTGGCTGGCGGTAACTTGTGTAGAGATGACTTTTGTTGCGTCAACAGCCTGTACCACTTCGAGCGACCGAGCTGAGTGATCTCGTTTACGTAAATGGCCGCGAGTAATCAGGCTATTAACATGTAACGATACGGTGGCCACCGATGTATAGTTGAGGCCATTCATGATTTCTCGGTAGCTGGGACTGTAGCCATGCTCGGTAATAAAGCCGGTGATGTAGTCGAGGATTTCTCGTTGTTTTTTGGTTGGACGAACCGTTTCGGGCATTATTTTGCACCTTTTTTAGATTGAGTCGGAAAAACCCACAACTTATACCAAAGATAGTTCCAGACAGTGAAGAAGCCTGCCGAAACAAACTGGCCAAGGTATGGGGTTAAGCCGAGACCTTTGAGTCCAGCAACGATAAAGTAATCTAACACAAAGTTAACCAGTGTTATAACGGCGTAACGCACGGTAACTTGCTTGCGATTGCCACGCCTGCTCTTCTCGTTAAAGACCCAGTGCCGCTGAAGGATATAGTTCACCGTCCAACCACTGAGGTTAGCGATCAGTTTAGCCCACCATAAACTTAGGCCTAGAACCTGATCTCCCAGGAAAAATACCAGGTAGCCAGTCCAGAAAAACGCCCCGCCACTAACCATGTATTGGGCAATACGTATCAGTTCTGATCTGTTCTTTTTACTAAGCTTTTGTTTATGTGCCATGGGTTTTGATTCTTATGCTTAGTATATCAGAGTTATACACACCTTAAGATGCCTTTTCAAGAGACATAAGCGGTCGAAACAGGTATAATAGCCGTCATATGTCCGATAAAAAACCGCGTTTTAAAAGTCTTAAAAAAACCACTCCAAACACCTCTGTCGACGGCTTTGTCCCGCGCCGAAAATCACCACTCGCTAAGCCTCAATACTATGGAACTTCCAGTGCCATCACTGGTGGCCCGCGTCGTGCCTTAAGCCAGCGAGAACGGATACCAACCGAAACACTCGATATACCTGAAAATGATGAAGTTCCAACACTTGGAAATTTTGACCAACCCGAAAACGATGTCTTTGCTGATGTGCAAAAAGCCGACCTACCGAAAGAATCCAAAGACAAGAAAGAAAAGAAGCATGGTCGGCTACGTACTTGGTGGAAGAACCGCTCCCTTAAGTTCAAGTTAGGCCTTGTGGCAATTATTGTAATCATCGGACTGGGATCTGCAGCTGGAATTCGCCTTTATAGCTTCTTTAACTCGGTATTCGGTCGTGGCGTGGGCAACAGTAAGTCCTCTGCCCTTAATGATGAAGTTAAGCCCGAGCAACTTAACACCGAGGGTGATGGCCGCCTCAACATCCTACTAATGGGACGTGGTGGTGCCGAGAACGAAGCTCCTGACCTCACCGATACACTTTTAATTGCTAGTATTGATCTAGAGAGCCAGTCGGCTTCACTACTTAGTATCCCACGAGACACCTGGGTGGAGAGTAATGGTTCTAGCTCAAAGGTTAACGCCGTCTACAGCCTGACTAAAATGTCCTCTACCAGTCGTGGCAAATCCACTGACGACGCCGAAAAAGCCGGAATTCAAGCCGCTATTGGAATCGCCCGCGAAGTTTCTGGAGTGCCAATCCATAAGTACTTACTGACTGACTACAAAGCCTTCCGTGATGTCGTGAACGCTCTTGGCGGTGTTGATGTGACCGTACCAGAGGCAATCAACGATAGATTTACAGGTTGGCGCTTTAAAGCTGGCACCCAAACCATGGACGGAGCAAAAGCATTGCAGTACGCCCGCACCAGACACGGTAGCACCAGGGGTGACTTTGACCGTAACGAGAACCAACGCCGATTACTTGTTGCTATGCGCGAAAAAGCCACCAGCACCGGGATCGTTGCCAATCCAGTTCGCCTTAACAGCCTGGCTAATGCTGTTCAAAAGAATATCCGCACCGATCTATCTATTGATGAAGCCAAGACACTCTTCGAAAAAACAAAAACCCTTCCCGATTCGGCCATTAAGTCGCTCGATCTTGCCGATCCTAAAGGCCCGTTAGTAACCACTGGCAACGTCAATGGGCAATCCATTGTTCGACCTCAAGCCGGACTAGATGACTACACCAAAATCCGTGCCTATGCCCGAACCAATATGATTGATCCTTACCTCAGGAAGGAAGCTCCAACGCTTGCCGTCTATAACGGTTCTGGACGAACTGGCATGGCCACTACTGTTGGGGATGTCCTGGATGGCTACGGCTACAAAGTTCTAATTAAAGAAACAAGCAAGTCGACCCAACCCAAGACACTTATCATCCGCATGAATAAAGAAACCAAAAAGCCTTTTACCGAGCGCTACCTAACTGTTCGCTTCAAGGGTGTTATCACTAATAGCTTACCGACTGGCATTGTCGAAACTCCTGCCGCGAGCGCGACAACAACCGCAGCAACTGCTGCTCCAAAGCCCGACTATATCATTGTTCTAGGCACCGACTACCGCCAGGCAACCGGCCCTACCTGGTAAGAGACTGATGTAGACCAGCCTAGCCAATGCAAAGTGATAACTTATTCTGTTTCTTCTTAATTTTTTTTGTATTTCTGAACAAGTGGTAACGTGATAGTCCTGCTTTTGTCAGAAGAGCGAATCAATGCATGAACAGGACGGAACTCGTATCCTATGTGCATTATTCTTGCGCCCAACTTTGAAGAAGCGTTAAATGCAGGTAGCAGATCGGTGTCGGCGCTAACTACAACAATTTCGGTATCTTTATCTGCCTCCGTGATCATCCTCACTGCCAATCCGACGTCAACGCCCTTCTCTGTGAGTTTCCATGTCTGATGATCACATGACTCACAGAGATCCGACTCACGAGCACGTAGATACCCGACTTTGATAAAGTGAATCTTTTGATTCTGAATCTGATTCATAAAGGAGCCTTGAGTACGGATTGCTCGTTCTGACTTTTTTAGCAACTCCTCACTCATAGTGTACTTTCGTAAGCGCGCACCAAACCAGAGAATTTGCGATGGCATATTGTCGGACAATAGCTCCTCAATTAACCCACGAAAGTTAAAGCCATCTACGTGGGACCTCGGTGCCTTATTCGCTTCGTCACCCAGCATATGCCTAAGCCCATAGACAAGATTCTCGCCGTCAATCAACACTATTCTTCTCATTTGTGTATTATACCAACAAAAAGACCTCGCGAGGACGGATCCAAGCGAGGTGCTGTAACTACATTGTATCATCATTGACTATTATGTCAATAGATTGTGTACTCGCGCCTATATACTTAACTCAACAAAGCTGTAACTAGAGGTGGCTTTTGTATTTAGCCCTATTCCTTCTTTTTCTTTTTGATCGGTTTCGCCTTTACGATTATCTTCATTGCCTCATCGAATGGAAGATCAATTTTAAATGGCGGTAGACGATGTTTTTTGGGCTTAGGCTTTTCCATAGCTACATTATAGCCTTATTTTGAATTAGCACATTTCAACGCAGCAAAACGCTTGTCGTTGCCTTCATATTCACTAAAGCGTAAACTGCACCTATCTAACAGAGGTGACTTGGCATGTACCAAGACATGGTTGACCAATTTAATACCGGCAGATTTACCAAACTGAAGTGGACACGATTTAAGGCTCTGCTCAACTGCTTTACACCAAAAGACGCTTGTCATTGCACACTTGAGATGCTGACCACTGAGCATGATAGTTATATGCGAGATGCTTGGTGTCAAAAGCTCGAAGTTGATATAGAACGAGATGGCTGGCAAAAGTGTCATGATGAGTTAACCAAACAGCTTTTGGGAGTGTTTGAAAAGCTTGAAACTCCAAAAATGCAACAGCACGCTTATGTTCTCAGTAGAATCGCGAGTTTGGAATCAGCACCAAATTCTCTGAAACGTGACATATTACTGTTGTTGTTAGCTTCAGAATTCGTAAGTGTTCGCCACTATGCCTATCAAGCCTTAGAAGAAATTGATGCAAGTGACTTCACTGACGCAATTGAATCGTGCTGGGTGGCAAGTCAAGATAAGTTTTGTGCCCGTCTGATAATTAATAAGATGCCCAAACAACTTCAAGACAAACACTTTGACAGTTTGTTAGCTACAGCCGACCAACAATGGACGACCACAGCCTTGTATCTAAATGTGCCCCTCACACCTAATCGCCTGTCTCAACTTCGTAAAGCCGACGGTATTATGTACGCCTACATCTGTGCAAAGAGAGGGATTATCATATCTAATGAAGAAGCGGCAATCCTATGGGAGCACCATAAAAAAGACCAAAGAGCAGGATTACTTATCTGGTGTTTTGGCCAGATGAAACTTCAGGACTTTCTTGCATCTTTAGAGTTTGGCGGAGCGAAACAAGACAATAGGCCTGCACCGATACTAGAACCCGAAGCTCTTGAGGTATAATTACAGATATGAATAATAACGAAGTACTAATACTTCATGGATCACCTGGCTCTGGCAAGACTACATTAGCTGATGCTATTTCAGAGATTTTGCGTGAAGCTAAAACGCCCCATGCTGTAATCGACCTTGATGAGTTATCTAGGGTATTCCCGGAGCAAGATAAAAAAGGAAGCTTTTCAAGGAGAAATCTAAAAGCAATTTGGCCAAACTTTGCTTCAATACCTGAGTTGAAGTTAATAATCCCAACTGTCATTGTCGACAAAGATGTTTTAAGTCAACTGCAGGATGCTGTTCCGGCGGGTAAATTTATGATCTGTGAGTTAATTGCGCCAAAGGATGTATTAGTAGAACGCGTTACTGCCCGTGAACCAAACGACTATTGGAAGAAAAGATTGGCTAACTTTGTTGACATTTATCAGAAGCGAAATGAAGATCAAAAATTCGGCGACTTTCATGTAGACACCCACGGCAAGTCAGTCACCACCACAGCACAAGAGGTTATCGTAAAAGCTGGCTGGTAAGATCAATCGTGCTCCGCATTGGCGCACAAAAATCACTCAGTGATCTTGTTTTGCTCCCACTTAAGCCACTCATCAACTACTTGGGGTAGTTCTGCTGTCTTAAGCAAAGGTTCACCACGCGACGACTTGGCAAATCCAAGTTTCCATACAATATTTCTTATGTCCTCTACAATGCCAAAGGCTGCCACTGCTTTCACGTCATCTTGGCTAAACTCTCTAATGGAACGATAGCCCTCGAGCCAAGCTCTGAAGCGGTCTTCTCCTGCTCGTAACACTCCCCATGGTTCTGCTGCACGCCACGACTCGGCAGCACTGTCCAAATCGAAAACAATAATCTCGTTACCGTTTAAGTGAACATTATCAAGTGTTAGGTCATTATGAATAATTCCGTAGTCGAGCTTAGGATTAGTAATAATTTTCCGCATTCGTTCTGAAAGGTCAAAGACTCGCTGCGACTGGCCACTTTCTTCAAGTGGCGTTTTCATTCGTTTGAGCTGATCATCCAGGAGTTCGTGTTCATCATACTTCTCACGAGGTAATTCTGACGTAAAGGTATCAGCAGCATTATGGATTCGAGCTGCGGCCTCTCCAATTAGGGTATAGGTACTAAGTTCTGGCTTAGGTTTTTGACCTGCCGCCCATTCAAACAGTACTGCCACGCGGTCTTGGCCGTCTACAGTAAAAGTTTGTAGATAGCTACCGTCTTTTCCCGCAACGGGGCTGGCTACAGGTGCACCGTTTTTGATGAGGTGAATCGTTAGGTCTATTTCCCATTGAACTTCTGGGGCTGTCCTGGACGCTGGATTGTAGATTTTGAGGGCGAAATGACCGGCTGGCGAAGTCACTTCAATGGCATAGTTGGCTAACGTGTTTAGGTTCTTGCAAACTGTAACTTCAAGGCCATATTTGTCCTTCAATTGCTCGGCTATTTGCGTTGTGTCTATATTCATTATGCTTTGTCTTTCTGGACAATGAAGACTGTCGGCTGCAACTTACCGAGCAGAATGAAAACGTTCCAATGCACTTCCGCTAAAACAATCTGGTAAACTCTTTCGCCATGCTTAGATTTATAGTCGTCTGCCCAGGTCATCAGCCTTGCTGCCTTCAGTAAGTTTTTGGCAGCTTCACTGTCACCTTTGCTTTTTTCTACGTCATGTTGCGTAAATTCACTGCCAATCTCTTCTTCCTCAACGAGGGTAAAGTTCTTCTTAAGTGGTATTAAGAGTCGCTGCTTGTCAGTTCCCTCGTTAGCATTACCTAACGAGTCATTTAGCTCACGTGCCTCTTTATCGCTTAGACGATCTGTCCCAAAGCTGGCGTACAACAGCATTTTGCCGCCAGGCTTAAGTACGCGACGGCATTCAGCCATAGCGGTCTCTAAATCTTCGACCATTCCTGTTACGTCATTACAAAACACAAAGTCAAAAGTACTGTCTGGAAACGGAATATCGTTGATCGAACCTTGCTGAATCATAAACTTATCGCCAACACCAAGCTCTTCGTTCTGTTTGTTGCCCATGTCTACTAGTAACTCCAAAAGCTCAACGCCTTCAATCTTGCAGCCAGTTTTATCGAGCAGCTTTCTGCTCACTCCACCGTTGGCACAGCCAATGTCTAGAACATGGGCGTGCTCATCTACCCCATTCTCGGTGGCTAACTCTAGGAGGTAGTCACGAGATCTTGGATTTTTACTGTCAGCTGCTTCATCGTAAAGCCTTCCGACTTCTTCTGTGTATACTTCTTCTGCTTTAATTTTTGTCATAGTTAATTCAAACCTTTCAAGTAAATTGATATGAAACGCGGGTGAACTAACGAGTAATCATGATATTACCACTATACACCTTCTCTTTTTGCTTTAAACGTTGAGCGGTAAATGAAGAACACCGGCAACAAACAGATATTACAAACAAGTATCGATATAGAGGGACTGAAACGGTCAGCCAAATATCCAACGAATACCAGGAAGCTCGCAAAGAGCACGCTAGTTACTAATGAGTTGAGCGAGTCCATGGTTGCCCGTTGGGCGTCGGTGAACTCCTGGTGGATTAGGTGCTGCTTAGCAGTATCGGTTGGTCCATATGGAGCGCCGTGAAGCATCATGACAAACGGCGATACAGCTGACGACAAGATCAAGGCGACAAACGAAACCATCCGTGAGAAAGCCTCACCAGCCAGAATAATAGTTGACGACTTGAAGCGCTTCATGAACCGGTCACTGGCCTTGAAGCCAATGGTGCTCCAAATATAGTTGGCCGAAAGCAGACTGCCAACCCAGGAAAGTGGTACATATTGTCGGTAGTACGCTGGCATCATATTCCAGGATGCGCCACCAACACTTCCGCTCAGAATCGAAGCAATACTCAGCATCCGTAAGTGTGTGTTCTTTTTGTAATGCCGGTAAACATCACCTAGGTGACTAAATATATTGCCAGAAAGCGGTGAATGTCTAGGAGGTTCAATCATGGTAAAGGTCACTAATACGGCGAGAACCTGTGGTACTACCGAAATCCACAACACCATAGTATAGGAGATCGAGGCAAGCACTGTTCCGCCAATGGCCGCAATAATGCCACCAACCTCCAGAGCAATATTTGTTTGGCTGTAGTGACTGTGGAAGTCGTCCTTTACTCCAGCCGACCGAGCCGAGTCGTAGATCAGCGCATTGTTATTGCCGCTGAACAAAGCAAAGCTCAGACCCTGCATGGCTGCTCCAGCCAGTAAAAGCCAGTAATTGGTTGTTAGGGCGTAGGTTAGCAGACCTGCTAGGCTAGCCAGGGCACCGGCCTGCATGCTAACGACTCGACCAATACGATCAGACACTACTCCGGTTGGAATCTCCAGGATCGCCTGAGAAATCTGGACAAACGCCCAAACACTGGTACCTTTAGCGAATGAATTTAAGACATGCGAAAGGTACAGTATGAGCACTATGTAATAGGGCTGCACATTAGACAAGAATGTAAAGCGGAACAAAGCCCGCATGTTATGTTTAAGTAAATTCATAGTTTTAGTTCCTTGGTAGATTTTAGTTTGTCGGCAAAATACTTGTCGTGGGAGGCAAACAAGATTGCACCACGGTACTGCTGTAAGGCGGTTTCTATCTGTTCTCTTGTTGGGATATCCAGATGGTTGGTTGGCTCGTCCAGAATCAACAAATTGTGTGAGGCAAGCAACAACTTGGCAAAGCCGAGCTTGGCCTGCTGGCCACGGGAAAGTTCGCTGACGGGTTTCTTTAAGTCGGTGTCAGTTAGTCCGAGGCTGCGAGATTCACGAAAAATGTTGGTCATCTGCGCTTCGGTCTGAACAAGGTTTTCTAAACCTGTAGCCTCGTGATCTAGTCCATCGACATCTTGAGAGAAATAGCCAACACTAATACCGATGCCAAAAGTGACCTCACCACTGTCGGCTTGATTTCTACCTGCGGCAATGGTCAATAGAGTTGTCTTACCGCTGCCGTTCTGGCCTTGGACGTGAATGCGCTCACCACCGCGAACTTCTAGCTCAACGGCCGTGAGCACTGGTTCCGGAAATCCCTTATTTATTCCGTCCAATTGTAGCACCAACTTACTACTTTCTACTTTACCACCAAGTACAATACGGTAGTCTTTGGCGAATTCAGGTCGTTCGATCTCGCTAAGTTGCACTAGTCGTTTTTCTAAGGCTCGAGCTTGCTGACCAAACTTGTTGGTAACTCGGTTTCTAAAGAAATCTCGTTGGTACTTGTCGCCGTCTGACCGTTTAATGTGCTCGTGGGTGTGCTTACCTTTTTCCTGCTGTTCACTAATGGCTTTGGTTAGCTTTTTACGTTCCTCAATGTTCTGCTGGTAACGCGCCACTGCAGCTGCCTCTTCTAGCTTTTTCTTTTCGCGGTAGAAATCATAATCTCCACAGTACTGGGTTAGCTTGCAATTATGTAGCTCAGCAATCTTAGTCGCTGTGCTGTTAACAAATTCTCGGTCGTGACTAACCAGCAACACGGCACCGTCAAAAGAACGAACGAAGTCCGCTAGCCAAATCAAACCGGCTGCATCTAGGTTGTTGGTCGGTTCGTCTAGCAGCAGCAATGATGGTTCTGGATCTTGAGCCAAGACAACAGCAAAGGCTAAACGGGTTTTCTGGCCACCGCTTAGCTTATCCACGGGTGTGTTCAGCTCTTTAGCACTCAGACCTACCCGCTCAAGGGCGTAGTCAATCTGCCACGACTGGGTCGTAGCCCTAAAGCTCTGTTGAATCGTTTTCCCAAGCTCTGTCTCCTGTGGGATGTAGCCAATAGCACCGGTAGACTGTACATCTCCAGTGTCTGGCTTTAGTGCTCCTCTTAGAATCTTCAATAGAGTGGTTTTCCCAACTCCATTTTCGCCAATTAGAGCAACCACTTCGCCATGGTTAATGGCCAAGTTGACGTCCTCAAGGACAGTACGATTTGGGAATGATTTGTATATATGACGTAAATTAAATGCCATGTTTTTTCCTCCAACTAAAAAACCGAGCAGGCAGACAAATGTCACGCACGCTCGGTTTTCAGAAGTTAGGTAATGAAATCAAATCAATAGCAAAGCTACGCCGTTAGCGTGACATCTTTAGCGATTGATTAGATCTATCATTAAATACAAACTCCTTTAAGTTTCAACAATATTACCATAACCGATAACACTTGTCAACACGTTTATGAGGTTTTGTAAGTCTGCTAAACCTTTAACAGATATGAAAGCTCATCCCGCATTGCTGCTAACAGAGCCTTACCCTCAGCAGTCATGGCGTATATTTTACGCTCAGCGCCAGTTCTAGCTACAGATTCAGATTCAAACTGTATGCTACCTTGCTTCTGCATACGTCGTAAGATACGATAGAGACTTCGCTCAGAAATGTCCCAACCTGCAGTAGCTTGTATCCATTGCTCTAACTCCTTAGACCACATATTTTTCGTTTTTAGTGCGTTAAGTACAAGGTAGGAAACAGCACTCTTCTTGTGCATCTCTGTCCATGAGTAGACTTGTTCATCGACAAGCTCTTGTGATGCAGTTCCCATGTTTAGCCTCTTGGTAGTTCTTCAAAGCCACGATTAGCGATTGAAGCGATCATATGGATCAGAAGACCAATACCCCAGAAGGTCGTCATGCCAAATAGTACACCGAACCATCCGGAGTCAATCGAAAAGTCTTGTGTCCCACGAATAGCAGGATTGTTAGAAACATATAGGATAAAGGCGTGCGCGTGGTAGCTAAGGTTAACAATCAAGAAACCCGTCAGGTGCGCTGCTAGCCGTCCAAAACGAACTCTACTGAGCAGATCCTTTGCGGTGATGTGATACCAGGCATAGTACAGGGCAACACAACCCAGAAGGAGCTGAGATACAAGGTCAATGTGATTACCTCGCACGACAATAACGACCTGTAGCAATGTGCATGAAACCAACATTACAATGACGTGCTGTAACAATGATCTCTTTGCTTCTTGTGCTTGTTCGATTGACTTACTCATTCTTATTTAACTCCTTAGTAACTGTTATTTTGCATGCAGTATACCATTGGTACACTACCTTAGTCAATAGTTAGTTGCACCGAGACAAAACCTCGTCGCAAGCGACAAGGTGACTTGTCATTTATAAAAATGCCAAGTGTAGTTATTGGACACTAAGCTTCTTCCCAAATCTCCTTTGCTAACTCACCATGCTTTTTTAGCTTCTCAATCGTAGTAAACCGTATATGCGGTCTGTCTTCCTCGTCTTTATCCCAGATGTTTGCTATCAGCCCTCTGGTTCTTCGCTTAGCGTATATCAGGTCAGCCATACGGGGACAGACGAATAAGATAATCGGTTGGTTGTCATCATCAGTTTCACCATTCCATTCACCATCTTCCAGGTATTCAACGTAGTTTGACAAGCGTTTCTTTATTCGGTACCTGGGCAGCGTGGCATCAAAGATCTCCAGTAGATAGCTGTGTAGAGTAACCTCATTTCCACCTTCGTTCTTCTGTTTAGAGAAACATAGGTGGGGATGTATCAACTCACTGTCAGCCAGGAAGTGGTAATAACTTTCTTCCATGTAGTCAGCCTCAGTTTCATAGAAGTACCGGCTCTCTGTCGCCTCGCCCTTAACGCGGGCTTGCTCCAGGGCAATACAACAGTCTGCGAGTAACAGGCAGCGATCAATATAGGTTTGGCTGCGTGAGGACTCACGGTAGCGTTTGCGGAGCTCTTCAAGGTCGTGCGATTCAAAAGTCTTGAGTAGGCGGATACTATTCAGCCCTAGATAGTAGACAGCTGGCTTGGTTCTCTCAGCAAAGTCTGTTGAGTAGATCCACTCAACATAGTGGTTAACTCTCAGATCTTTAAGCCAAACATTAATAGTCTTGTAGTCTTTATGACCCATTAATGTTTGTATCTGTATTCTGTTTAAGAACCTGTATTTATACAGTAGATGGATTATTTCTCGTTGTTTAGATGTTAGCTTCGGTAGTTTCATTATGGTAGTTAGAGACTAGATATTTTTATGATTAGTTTAATTAGTTTTTTTACTTTGCCAAACCCTCCTACACCGTATTCTTGTAAGGGTAGGTACCACGAATTATTGCATGTTATATTCGGTAAACCATGAGTGTATTTGCCCTAAGTGGCTAGGGTAAAGTAGTCAGCGTTTAATTAGTCTTGTTTATGAGCGTTTTATACATCAAACGCTTGCCATTAATAAAGCGGAACCATAGGGTAAATCGTTCGCTGTCGGTGAGATCACGAGTGCTGTAGCGGTAGCAGTATTCATCACAATAACGTTGCAGGTGTTTGGGACTGACGCCGATGTAGATTGCATCAAGACTAGCCTTCAAGTGCATCCAAGCACCTTCAATGGTGTTGGTGGTAACACCCGCCTTAACATACTCGCCTTGTGAGTGGTTAATGGTGTCGTGTTGCCATTCACGCTTTACACGGTGATATATTTTAGATTCGTCGGTTTGTATTCTCGTGTACTGTTTCAGGCTGGCACGTATAAATGGCAAAGCGACCGTTGCGTCGGCGGTTTTGGTAGCGATAGCTTTTATGCGCCCTTTGCCTTTGTTCTTTTCAACAATGCCAATAACCATGGCTTTGTTGTCATGGTGGTGAGCCAGACCGCGGTGTTTGCCGCCGATATAAGTTTCGTCAATCTCAACTATGCCTTCTAAGGGCTTATCAAATGAACCGCTGTTTATTGCATAACGGATGCGGTGCAGCATATGCCATGCGCTTTTCTGAGTAATGCCCAAATGTTTGCCGATTTGGATAGAAGATACGCCCTTTTTATGAGATGTCAGCAACCAGATAGCCAGAAACCATTTCTGAAGTGGTAAGCGAGATTCTTCAAAGATTGTACCAATACGAGCAGTGAACTGCTTAATACAGTCCTTACACTTGAATATTCGTCGTGACTTGCAGCGATACACACTGACACTGCCACAATGTGGACAGACAGGTTCACCGTGCCAGCGGGCATCTTCAAGCCAATCGATACAGGCATCTTCGTTAGAAAAACGCTGGTAGAAGTTGATGAGGTTATCCATACCTTACAGTATAGCTAACAGAGGTAGTTGTGTCAAGTATATAAGTGCGTTGTGTACTAGTTCTTGCGAAGGCTGTAGCGGCGGAAGCTTCGCTTTACGCCAACACGGAGCCATTCGGCAATCAGCCAATAGTATGGGAAGACGACGATCACCAGGAAGGTACTGCTGAGCAGACCAAAGATCAGTGTCACTGCTAATGGCTGCCAGAATGGATCGCTTAACGCTAGTGGAGTCAGCGCAACGACGCTAGTAAGGCTAGTGGTGAGCAGTGGTCGGAAACGGTGCTGTACGGCTTCTGCCATGGCATCGGTATGTGTTGATCCAGCTCGAAGCGCCTGATTGGCGTAATCTACCAACATGATGGTGTTGTTAACGGCGATTCCAATCAGGGCGAAGAAGCCGATCATCACGAAGAAACTGAGAGTGTTATCTGTCAGGTACAGGCCAAGGGCAACTCCAAAGAAACTGAAAGGAATGGCCAACAAGATTAGGAGCGGCTGTAGTAAGCTTCGGAACTGAATGACTAGCAGGATGAGCATGGCAAGGATGAGTAATGGGAAAGCCACTAACATAGACTTGAATGAATCTTGGTTGTTTGACTCGTTACCAAAATCAAACTGGAGTGCATCTTTCTTGAGTCCATAGCTTGCCAACTTTTCTGCGGTAAATTCTTTTTCTACAGCCGTCTTAGCTACCGTTACTAAAGCTGTGGTGTCGGTAGCGTCAAAGCCAGCTTTGACCTCGAAGGTCCGCTTAGCATTTTTGCGAGTGACTGTTACCCCGTCAGAAGTCTGGGCGTTAGTAGCCTGGAAGGTGGTTTTGTTTTGTCGCTCAAGCTTACGTCCGTTAAGGAACGACACCAGGTCGGCAGAGATCTTAGCGGCCTTTTCTTGATCGTCAGTGTTGATTTGCACCTTAAAGGGTTGGTCATCTACTGGACCACCAGCACCGTTAAGACTTACTTTGACGTTAGCTTCCTTAAAGTCGGCAAATGCTGCTTCAACCCTTTTCTGCAACTCAGGTGCTGTCGTATCACGATCCTGGTAGTGAGTCAGCGTAACCGAAGCGGTGGCCGACTGGGTGCTAGCGGCACTCTTGTAGTCGACTCGCTCGCCAAATTCACCAAGACTATTTGCCACAATGGTGTCTGCTCGATCTGTTATGGCTTGCGCCTGTTCAATGCTTGTACCTGGCGCAAAACGTACGGTTATGGTCATCTCGTTACCGTCTTTTGTAGGTGGGAAGATATCAAATTTGAGCTTACCGAAGAACACAAAGCTACCCATCAAAGACGTTAGTCCAATCACTACCGCTACAATCGCCATAGTTGCTTTACGCTTATTCCTGCCGCGAGTCCAAGTAATAAATCGAGACAAGTTACTGCTTACAAAATGTTCCGCCTTGATTACCGGGTTACGGCTTTCGTGCTTTGCTTTTGAGTTGTCGGCAAGAATTAGGTCTTTGGACAAGAAAGGAATCAGCGACAAGGAAACAAGTAATGAGAATGCCAAACTAATGATGATAGTAATTGGCAAAGCCCTAATAAAGCTACCGAGTATTCCGCCGATAAAGATCATCGGTGCAAAGGCAAGCATAGTAACAAGCGTTCCAGTGGTGCTGGCTCGAGCAACTCGCTTAACGGCATCTCGAACGATGTCACGCTTGGCCTTCCCCTTCTTTTGTCCAGCATCAATAGCCTCGGCCACAATAGTGGTGTCGTCAACGATTAGTCCCAGGGATAGGATCAGGGCAAACAGCGTAATGGTATTAAGTGTGTAGCCAAAGATCTTTAGTCCGCCGATTGTGGCCAACAAAACGGTAGCCATACTTAATGAAGTAGCGAGTCCAGCACGCCACGATATTAAGAGCAGGCTAATGATTGCCACAATGATTAGACCCTCAGCTAGGCTCTTCTGTAACCCACTAATCTGTTCTCGAACACTTTCGGCCTCACTTCCAGTGACTACCGTCTTAACAACGCCAGAAATGGTCCCTAGTTTTTCGTTAACACCGTCGTATAATTGCAGACTGTCTGTGCCCTCTTTGGCGACCACACCAATAGATATAGAATCGTGGAATACCAGCTTTCCATCTTCTTTTACGGCAATGCGGTCAAAAGTCTTTTGTTGAGATTCAACCTGCCCGGTGATTGGGTTGGTAGCGTCCTCTGTCTGGCTCAGTACTTCTGCTTTGGCAACACCTTCTGCTGCGGCGACCTTCTTGGCTATAGCCGCAGCTTCTGCTGCCAGCTTAGTACTATCTGCGCCACTAGTACTGTAAGCGGCAAGCAGCAAGTTGTACTTGTTGTCGTACTTGGTGAAATCGATACTCTGGTACTGAAGTTCGGCGGTAGCTGGCAAACCAGCAGCTTCAACCTGTTTCTTTGCTTTTTCGGAGGCGACTTTTGAATCGGTTCCTTCTTTGTATTCAATTTGCAAACCAACAAAATTCTTGCCAGAAGTACTTGTTACCGTCTTAACCTCGGGCAACTTCATAATGGCTTTAGCAGCGGGCTCAGCAACTTCTTTATCGACGCGGGCTTGGTCGTTTACAAAGTAAGCGCCGTTAACAATGCTAAACGGCAGATTAATGCCTGGGAAGCCTTGACGCTGCAAGAAGACGGTATAACTAAGCACGCCGAACATGACTACGGCAATCCACAGACTAACGCTTGTTTTTAGGTGATCATAAAAGAACAGGCTAAATCGCTGCAAGCGACTCAGCTTCTCTGTTTTAAGGGGTTTTTTCTTGATTGCCATAGAATAATGCGTCCTTCGCTTAACGTGTTAAGGTTTATTGACTCCAGTATCTCACAGCCCTGCAAATAGTTAAATACTACTCGGTAAGTTTTGCGTAAATAGTCTTGGCAAAATCAGCAACTGGCTTCGAGGAACCATTACCCTGACTCAGAATGGCAACGTAGAAGACTCGCTTATCGGGTAGCGTCATGATGCCGATGTCATGATAGTTCTGATCTTCGTTCCAGCCAACCTTGGTTTCCCATTTTGCATCCGGGGCACCCAGCTGAAGACCTCTCTTGTACATGGCCGGCTGCGTTAGCATGGCATCACGCAAAAATGCCGTATTTGCAGTATTGAGATCTCGTTTTTGATCGATATATTGGAGGATCAGAGCAGAGTCATGGGCTGACGTAGCAATTCCGTTAAAAGTAGTGCCTGTCATGCCCATCTCTTTAACTCTTTTGTTAAGAGTGGCTGGACCCATATCGGCCATCATCGCTTCGCCGCAAGGGCTGTAAGACTCTCTGATCATCTTGTCGATACATTCTTTTCGAGTGAACGAACCGCTAATAACTTCGTCTGCTTTCATGCTGCCATCTTGAATATCCTGCAAGGCCAGATACGCCACATAGATCTTATAAAGGCTGGCGGCAAACAATGACTCATCGGGCTGATTGCTGGCGATGGTCTTTTTAGCCTGCGCATCATAAACCACAATATGGTAATCAGCAGATTGTTTTGCGATCCAAGCATCGACGGTAGGCTGTAGGTCGATAGCAGTATAGGCTGGTTTGCTCGTTTCTTTGGCCACAGGTTTTACCGCCTTAGCGGCTGGTGCAGGTGCGCTCACAAAGTTATCGTTTATAAACACCGCATAGCCAACAGCACCAAGCAGTAGGACGACCCCGACACCAAGAAGAATTCTTTGCGATACACCCAATCGCTTTTGCCCACCTCGGCGGTACGATGTTTTAGACATACTTAAAGTATAAACTGTTTACGCTGTAATCGTCGAATTTGAGCCCCGTTCTTTAGGGGTAGCCTCTTGGGGTAGCAAGAGGTACAATTAAAGCATGAAAAATAACGCCGCTCTTGGCTATGCAGTACTTTTAGTTATTGGTGATTTTCTGGCGCTTTTGGCGGCTTTTAGTCTTGCCTATATCCTCCGAGTCAAATACGACCCCCGCCCGTTACTGGAGCAGATAACAGCCAGGGACTACTTTATTGCTATGTTTAGCGTCCTGCCACTTTGGGTAATCGTGCAGGCTTTTATTGGACTATATACCCAGAAAGTTTACGAAAAGAGATTCCAAGAACTCGGCCGGCTACTTGTAGGATCAGCCCTGGGAATCCTGGTAATTATCGGGTATGACTTCGTCAGCGATCAAGTTTTATTCCCTGCCCGATTGGTTCCTGTCTATGGATTACTGCTAGGATTTGGCTTTTTAGTAGTCTTCCGCACATTGGCACGATTAGGGCGACGCTTTCTGTATGGCTATGGCGTAGGCGTCAGCAATGTTTTGATCGTCGGGAACACTCCACGTTCGCTCGAGATTGCCGAAGCTATTGCTAACACCAAGACTACTGGTCAAAAAGTTCTTGGAGTGGTCGGCATGAAAGCACCTGGGTTTAAATCTTTCGCTACTTTTTCTGAAGCTCTCGAAAAAATATCGGTACCAATCCACAGCATCATCCACACCGAGCTCTACAAAGATCAGGAAAAGAACGACACCGTATTGAGGTTCTCGCAGGTTAACCATGCCGCTTACCGTTTTGTTCCTGGCAACAGTGACTTGTTTGTTGGCAATATGGAAGTCGAACTTTTTGGTGGCAGCATCCCAATGATCGCTGTTCATCAAACGGCACTAATAGGTTGGGGCCGAATTGTGAAGCGACTGTTCGACATCTTCTGCTCCAGCATCCTGATCGTTATCACCAGCCCGCTCATGTTGCTCGTTGCGATCGCTATTAAAATTAATGATCCGCGCGGCCCAGTCCTAATGCGCGGTGTACAACAAAAACGCCTAACCCGCTTTAATACCGTATTTAAGGTCTACAAGTTCCGATCGCACTACGCCAAGTTCGATGGCAAAAAAGACGAAGAAGTATTTGCTATGGTCGGTAAACCAGAGCTTATTCGCGAGTACCGCAAAAACGGTGACCGTCTAGAGAACGACTTCCGCGTAACACCCGTCGGTAAGTTTATTCGCCGAACCAGTCTGGACGAATTGCCACAGTTCTTTAATATATTCCGCGGCGATATCAGCATTGTCGGTCCTCGGGCACTGATCCCCGAAGAACTTAACTTATATGAGAAGAAGCACACCATCCTAAGCGTAAAGTCTGGTCTTACAGGATTAGCCCAAGTGTCGGGTATGCGAGATATCAGCTTTGAGGAACGACGCAAGTTAGACACCTACTATGTCCAGAACTGGAGCTTCTGGCTGGATCTCACTATTCTTGTAAAAACAATTAAGACTGTTATTCGGGGCGCGTTTAACGGATGAGTAAAAACCTAAAAGTTGCCATTGTCCATGACTGGTTAGTTGGCGGTGGATCGGAACGAGTCGTCGAACAACTGCACAAGATCTATCCTGATGCCCCAATCTACACCTCCTACTGCACACCCGCTTGGCGAAAAAAGTTAGACGACAAAGTAGTCACCGGCTATTTGCAGCGATGGCCGTTCGGGGCGATTCGTCGGATTGCCATCATCTCTAGCGCCCTCCGAATTCAATGGTTTGGCAGCCTCGATTTCAGTGGCTACGATCTGGTAATAAGTAGCACGGGCAACGGCGAAGCAAACGATATCAATGTTCCAGAGGGCACAAAACACATCAGTTACTGCCATGCCCCAACGCACTACTACTGGCGAAGCTATAAAAAATATCTGGCCAACCCTGGCTTTGGCCCGCTTAACTTTTTTGCACGTATTGGCCTGCGATTCTTTGTTGGCCCCTTCCGAAAACGAGATTACAAAGCCGCTCAGAAAGCAGACTACATTATTGCTAACTCCCACTTTATTGCAGAAGAAATCAAGAAGTATTATGACCGTGATGCGACCGTTATTAACCCTCCTGTCGACACCGATCGACTCAAGCATGACTTCACCGGTAAACGCGCAGGATACGTGACGGTTGGTCGTCAGGTGTTATATAAGCACACTGAATTATTGGTGGATGCCTGTACCCAGCTTGAGCTTCCACTAAAGGTGGTTGGTAATGGCCCCGAACATGCTGACCTTGTTCGCAGGGCTGGCCCAACTGTCTCATTCCATACCGATGTTTCCGACGCCCAGGTGATCTCCTACCTAGCCGGGGCTGAGGCTTTTCTGTTTGCTGCCATCGAAGATTTTGGTATAGCACCAGTAGAAGCAGTTGCAGCTGGCACGCCGGTAATCGCCCTGGATGCAGGCGGTGCTCGAGACTATGTGATCGACGGTAGAACAGGACTATTCTTTGAAGAACAAACCAGCGAAAGCCTTTGCCAGATCCTCGAAGCATTTGATGGCAAACGCTTTAATAGTCGCCAGATTACTTCGTTTGCTCGGACATTCTCGGAGCAGAATTTCCGCAAGAAAATCACTGACTTTATCACCGACAAAATCACTTAGCTCAATCTGTTATTGTCCTTGGTTATTCGTCCATAATATTGTATAATAGGCTAATGAGTGAACGTCGCTTGTGGACGCCCGACAACCACAAAGAACAACCGTTAGAAATTCCTGTTTCCGAAACAGTAGTTCTGCGCGAACTAATGCTTGCTGACAGTCTTGAACTTTTTGAATTAATCGCCGCCAGTGGCGACCATCTGGCTCAGTTCGGCGACACTACCGCCCGTAAATATAAAACTCTAGAATCAGTAGAGGAACTATATAGGCAAAAAGACCCTGGGACTCGACGCTTCGGTATCCGTGACAAAGGAGAACTGGTTGGTTTTATCAAGTTCGGCCACTTTAATGACCAATTTGGTGAGATTGGATACTGGCTTGGCAAGGATTACGAAGGGCATGGCTACATGACCGATGCCGTGCAGACACTAGCAGAACACGCCACAAGAGTATGGGGATATACAGAGGCAGTGGCGATTACTAATAGCGAAAATACCGCTAGTCAGCGAGTTCTGAAAAGAGCCGGCTTTATTTTTCTAGGTGAGCAACCATCCCAGCCGCCATCGAATCTTTATAGTTACAGCGAGCCTCCTGTCGTGTCTGTTAAAAAAACCGTTCTACCTCGTGATGAGCTTACGATTTTCGACCTGAAAACGGACGCTGGGTGCTTACAAGCTACACTCGATCCTGCATCTCGTTGGTTCGGAATAGCTAACGTCGATGTCGAGCCACTATATCGTCGTCATGGAATTGGTAAGGTTCTACTCAGAAAAGCCCTGGAAGTCGCCCAGGATAATGATGCACCGCTTATCTATGCGGCAATCACCTCCCGTGAGGCAATCGATGCCTTTCGGACTGTCTTTGGTCATAAAGCCATAGGCGTCTCTATTGAAGGCAGTTATGCGCCATACGAGGAACCAGGTCACGCCGATGCCAAAGCCGGGCTCTGGATACCTGTACCCGCAAAACGACGAACAGTTCCTAGTTCTTAGACTTAGGGAACTTGATCTCTTTGATGCCTTCGTACATTTTCTCTTGGTTATTCAGGAGACGCACTTGCATGTCAGCCAGCAATCCAACAACCCACATTATTATCGCTAGTGTGGTGAGGTAAATACCAACGAATCCTAGGAACTTGTATGGAGTTAGCTCGTCAGTACGGATCCAGTGAATACCTAAGAATATAAAGCTGGCCATTCCCAATGTGAATGGCACAAGTCCGAGCCAGCCAAAGAATCTTAGTGGTGCAAAGTCACGGTAAGCACGAAGAATATTAACAGCGCTAGTAGCAATATAGCCCGGAATACTCGTAACCACGCGTGACTTACGGCCCGGGAAATAGGTAACTTTTACGGGGATGGCGACGATGCGCATGCGCTTCATGGCCATTACCTGGAAAGCTTCTTGAGTGTAGGTATGAACGCCATTAATATTAAGTGTCAGTAATGCTTTGCGATTATAGGCACGGAAGCCACAGGTAACATCCGGAAAAGCCTGACCGCTAAGTTTGCCTGTTACCCACGCACCCAACTTATTACCATAATACTTGCCGCCGGGCATGTTTAGTGGCTTTTCTACCTTGCCTGTTTCTGGATTAGTAAATCTATCGGCAGCCACAAAGTCGGCAGTGTCGTCAACAATCGGTTTTACAAACTGAGGGATGTCAGCCGGATTAAACTGCATGTCACCATCGATGTTAATAAGGATATCTGCACCTCGGCTCAGCGCCAGATCGACA
The DNA here is from genome assembly GCA_964536985.1 of uncultured Candidatus Saccharibacteria bacterium. Lineage (GTDB taxonomy): Bacteria > Patescibacteriota > Saccharimonadia > Saccharimonadales > AWTP1-31 > CAZIBG01. The sequence continues at coordinate 41,130 of CAZIBG010000003.1, forward strand.
GCCTCCCGGAAGCGAAACGCCAAGCGCTTGTTTATGCCGTCATTTCGGGTCATGGCTCCATGCTTCTGGGCGATTGCAACGGTATCATCAGTGCCACCATCATTAATGACCCACTTTTCGATGGTTGTTACGCCCGGTATTTTAGATGGAATAGCATCCAGCACCTGGCCAATAGTCTTGGCTTCATTCATACAGATCGACACAACAACTAGCTTCATAACTCCCCTTCTTTAGGCTATTGTAACATCATAGTAACAGGATTGTGAGCTCAAATTCTCATGCAGTAACCTGCTATACTTATAGCTGCATATGTTAATCTTTACTCTAAACTGGTCAAATGGAAACAACCATAAATAAAACTGATAGAACTATCTTCAAACAGTTCAGTGTATACTTTTTAGTTGCACTTGTAGGACTATTTTTTGATTTTACTTCTCTAATATTACTTCGCGAGATACTTGGCCTATACTACTTGGTCGCTGCAGCTTGCGGCTTTTCTATTGGATTGATAGTAGTGTATATTCTTAGTAATAAATTTGTATTCTCTAACCCTAAGATATCATCCACTAAACTTCAGTTCTTATTATTTGCACTTATTGGCATAATAGGGCTTGGTATTCTTAGTATTTTGATGTGGCTTTTTACCGAAGTCTCTGGACTGAATTATATCTTGTCAAAAATCATTGCAACAGTTTTTGTGTATTTCTGGAATTTTTTTGCCAGAAAATCGATGTATAACGCCTAATTAAAATAGATTGTTTTGGCAAAGTTTACTGCCTTTTCAACTCTATCGCAATTAGTTCCATTATCACCAGGTCGCATTTCTATAGACACGTAACCAGTGTAGTTATTCTTTCTTAAACAGGACGCTGCACTTACATGGTCCACATCCTTCCTGTAATCCACTTGTTCAAGCATTGGAGAACTAATATGAAAATGCTTAATTATATCTATAGAGGAATTTATAGACTCTTTAAGGTTGTCGCCTGCAAGCGTCATACAAGCCGTATCAAGATGCAATCCAAAGCCATCGTTATTAATTCTTCTAACCAACTTGTCTCCTTCTTTGGCGGTGGTTACGTAATCACAGGAATATTGAGTAGCATTCGGCTCTATACACAAAACTACATTGTTTTTTCTCGCCACATTCGCGAGATCGGTAAAGAATCCAACAGCAATCGCGTCTGCGGCTTCATTAGAGAGTAATCCTTTTTGTCGATTCTTTGGCGATCCGAAAACCATTCTCTTTATACCCATCATACCTGCTAATATTATGAACTTCTCTAGATACTCGTAACATTCTTGGCGATTATTCTGGTCTTCGAAGATTTTTAGGTCTGGTCGTGAAAACAACATGGACTGTACGGCAACAACATTTATTCCATAACCTTCCCACCATTTAACAACCTTCTGAGCTTCCTCGTAACCAACTTTTGTTGGGTCTTCCCATATTTTAGTTAAAGCAAGTTCAACATTCCTTACACCGAGTCTTTGCAGGGTCTCCGCGACGGCCGTCTCTTCTTCGCTTGTCCATGCTATGCTTGATACCGCTAATTCCATTATGCCTTTCCCTTGTATCGTCGTACAAAATTTCTAATCTCAGAAAGCTCTTGTTCCTTGGAGCATATATAGTCGTCTTCAGCTCCAAATATTTTGGCATATTTTGTTCGCACATCAAAAATTGCAGGTGTAACATTTTCAGGTAAATTAGTGAATTCCATTCCAAACGCTTCTTTAGCAACTTCTTCAGTTGAAACTGGCGGGGTCGCGAGATTAAGAAGTGATAGACCATGCTTTAAAGCAATCTCAATGTCACGCCAAATATTGTCTAAATTATAGTACTGGTAGACCCCGTCTCTATGTATTTTATCGAGTTGGTTGTTATGCAAAAGATCAAATATAACGTTCTTCTTTATCCCATCCCCGTATAGACCAGGGAGCCTAACAATTATAGTGTCGAAAGCTTCGCGGCAATAATTTTCAAGATAATATCTGTTAACACCATATGGCAGAAGACCATCAGTTTCGATTTTTGAGTCTTCGTTCACATTGTTGGTATGCTTGTACACTCCAACCGTGGATATGAGTACTAACTTGCGGATTTTAGCTTTTTTTATGTGAGAAATATATTCATCTATTTCTGATCGGTCTTTCTCTGGCTCCTTATTTATCTTCCACATCTCCGCCCTGTTAGCCGCAGAAACCACAAGATCATACGACTTACCTTCAATATCAGCTATATTTCGACTATTGTAATAATCTGTAAAAGAATGCTGTTGCTTTATATTTCCTCCAACAAAACCTGTATATCCGATAAGTGCACTTCTCATTTCATCAGTCCTCCTGGGGTACATTATACTTCTAGGTAAAGGAATTGCCACTAGTCTTTTCATGGCAAGATTAGTATTAGGGTGTCATAACTGTATGCGATAAAATATTGTTAGCAAATGTTAATAAAACTAAACAGATTATTGAAATTTTTATATAAATATAGACTTGGTATTGCTTTTATTGCTTCCGCATTATCTATGATGATTCTATTAATTTGGCTGGTTTTATTGGCCTTCATTCACGGAACTGATGTTAATACTTACGCTGCAAACGGCACATTTCAACTTTACAACCCACTTAGAAGGATTAGCGATGGACAACGTCTTGGGATAGATTTTCCTTTCTTCCATGGAATCGGCATACCCTTAATTCACTATCCTATATTCTGTTTACTCGGTAGTGGATTGTTTGCAGTAGAAACTTCAAAATGGTTGATCTCCCCTATAGTTTACATTTCCTCCTCGCTCATCTTTTTTTATTCAGTATTTCAAGATATCAAAAGAAGTACAGTAGCCGCTAGCCTTATGACAATTGTAGCCTTGAGCTGGTTTGATTCTTTCTGGCCAACTAACTCCCTCATTGGCCTCCGTGGCACTCTTCCCGTCTTAATTGCTAGCGCACTTCTTTGGCCATCTGTAAAATATATAGAATTTAGTAAGGTAAAAATATATACCAATGAATGCATTGCTATTTTCCTTCTTGGATTATCAATCCCCTTTGGCACCGAACAAGGGCTTGCGGCCATAATAGCGTACGTACTTATGCATATAATTAGAATAATAAAAACCAAACATAATAATAAATTACATGAATCTACCAATCTTGGAATAAAGATTTTGTGCGTTTTAAGTATTTGTCTTCTATCAGTGGCAATCATATCTAGAGGAAGTCCATTTCCAGCCCTTAAATACGCTCTACTTGATGTACCGGGAGATCAAGGTTGGTATTTTGGGACGAATCCTGCGACATTCCTAACATGGAGCAACTTACTACCAATGCTTTTTGAGAGGAAAATGATATTTATCTGGATATCCATAGTCGCAGGCATTGTTGCATTAATCCCCGTTCTACGAACTAAGAAGTACAATTATCAAGTTACATTCATGCTAATATACGGACTAATCGCCTTTTTAGGCACAACTAGCGGCTACTATTCACCAGTTTTACAATTAATTCCCCTGCAAAGAATGATGACCCTAGCCACAGTCGCAACATTGGTAATGTTTGCATTTAATTGTCAAAGAACCACTAGTCATGCCACAACTGGGGGCAACATCACCCTCAATAAATTAACTACTTTTGTGTTAGCCGCCGCCTTCACGGCTTTTCCTGCCATGCTCATCAAACAAAAGATTTCTCTAATTAATGGTCTCGATGTTAAAGCTACTATACAAAAATCACAGCTGGCAAGAGTATCCGATGATTACCTTGTCGCAGGTTTGGGTTGGAAATCTAGCATAGATTCATTCAGGGGTTATATAAAACCAAATGATGTTATTTGGTCTACCTACACTAGTGTCTACGATAGGGTATTTGGTAACCAACTAAATAAATCAAGCGGTGGGGAGGACTACATAATACACGCACTTGGCAATAGCAGGCGAGCTGCTTATGAAAAAAGCTTTGTTAGAACACGACCGGATGTTGTCATAACATTGAAGCCCAGTTATTTTCTTTTTGAAGAATGGCTATGGAATAATCACTGGTCAATTTATGAAGATATCTTAACGAACTATTCGTTAGTTACGGAAAATAACTCCCATTACTTATGGAAATTAAAAAAGACAAAATTGGTCAATAATGATCCTAGCATAAAGGCGGAGATTACGGACAACTCCATCGTAATTCCTGCAAACGGCAAAGAACAGCCAGTAGTATACTCAGTGACTATACATTATCAGTCTAAAACTACCGTTCCACTTGCCAACAGATATACAAGATATCATTTACAAAATGATAGTTTAAGCAAAGCTCAAATGTTACTAGTTTCTCTTCCATCTGATAAAAACACATGGACAGTACCTGTTGTTAAAATGCCAAAGGAAGATGAAACAGCTTTACGAACAACAGTAAATGGAATCTCTCCATTCTCGAGTTTAAGTATTACCGGCGCAACTTATCGAGTAGTAAGTATAGATAAAGACAATCTGAAACCGTTTGAAAATAACTTATGCTCCAATTATAGCAAATATGGATTACCCACGGAAAGGCCGTGGAGATGTGATATGTCCGCTTTTACCGTTAAATACTAGTGTAGTCTGAACATTGTTGCTATTTCTTGTATTTTCCGAGCACCGCTAATAGCAGTATTTTCATGATGCTCATATTTCCTTTTATTGGACTTATCTTTGTGGGTGTTTTACCGGTCTTCGGGTATGTTCTCGTAACAGGCGTTTCAGTCACTTTATATTTTTTGTTCCGAGAACTTTCAATTGCCAAATAATAGTGAAGTTCGTAAGTCTGAAAAATATCCCTAAACACTGCAATCTTTTTATCATTAAGCAGAGAGGCGCTATAGGCACGAAATCCATTTGTAGTATCCGTATGTTTTTTACCCGAAGCTATACTAATTAGCGGTGAATGGATTAGTTTCAAGCCTGCATGTCTCAGCTTTGGAGTATTGACAGCTTTCCCACCCGGAATATATCTTGAACCCTGGATATGATCATAGCCCTGATCAAGTAGCGCCACAAAACTAGGAATGGCCGATATGTCATCCTTGCCATTACCATCGACAACAATCACCCCCAGGTAACCTTCGCTTAAGGCCCACGCAAAGGCCATACGCATTTGAGCACTTAACTTGCCACTGCCCTTCTTGGTAAGCAATGCTCTAATATTGTTCTTTTCTAGAAATCTGGGCTCAAGTGAGCCATCAGTACTACCCCCGTCAGCAATTACGATATCGACCTGTTCATCATAAATGCTCATATTTTTTATCTGTTTTTTTATTTTTTCACCTTCGTTAATAACAAATACGCATACTACGTATTTAGAATTTTTTACTCGGAATATTTTTTCAGTGAATCTAGGGAATTCCCAGTTAGGGTGTTCAGCGTGGATTTTATTATAGGTGGTATTCATAGTATTTTACTTTGTTACATTTCTTCTAGTTTCGTCCGCTAGACTTATGGTGCTACTGAGCTCATTCATTATATGGTATGGCTGCTCATTCCGCGACTCAATGAGTATTTTACCGAGGTATTCAGAAATTACTGTCATTATGAGGAATAGTAGCAAGAACATAAGCGATAATTGAAGCGAGAGTGTTGTCCAGCCTTTCTCGATATTATCTCTTGTTACATTAACTAAGACTACATAGAGGGCGTAGAAAACGTTAATGGAGCTGGCCGCAAGTCCTATGTAACTTAAAAACCTCAAAGGGTGGCTAGAATAACTGAATAATATATCCAGAGCCTTGAGGATCAACTTACCTCCACTCACCTGGGAGTATGATGTGACATTATTCGGTAGGCTATAATTAAAGTTTACTGATTCAAAACCGATAATTTTTGAAAGGTGCCTAAAGTGCCGGATATTACGACCACTTCGAGTAAGCGCATTTGCCACATTTCGGTTTATGCATATAAAATTTGTGGATCCATTAGGTATAACAATCCCAAGATACTTCCTGTTGTACCAATAAAAGCAGCGCACGCCCAATCTTTCAATCGCGTTTTTACGCTTCAGATTATCAGCCACTCCAAATACTATGTCGGTCTTTAAATTTTCCGTAATAAAGTTTGTGATCTTATCTACGGGATCATTGTTATATAAGATACATACGTAGTCTCCAATAACAGACTCTACGCCCGCGAATATCGCATTATCTATGTCTGTAATTTTAGATAAGCGTACTATACGTATGCAGGGAACTTTAGGCAGGATGTTCATGCTCTCCGTTAGTTCCTTTTTACTCAGTCCGTTATCTATGACTACCACCTCATAATTAGAATAGTTAGCCTTTAATATATTGGTGGCGTCTTTGATTCTTTTAGCCATATTGAAGCTATAAGCATCCGAAATTAAAACAACCGAAACAAAGATATCATTTCTTTTCATACGAAAGATCCAACTCCTTAAAAACATCGTAAACGTTATCAACTTTACCACCCATTATACATATATAATTTTTAATCCCGCCATGGTTATCCTTATAAAGTATCGGCCTACTATCGTCTCCTTCACTCTGGGGAAGGACTGTCTTTATCTCCCATATTGACTCTCCCGTATAAATGACCTCCTTTCCGAGGATTGGCATGTACCTTTTTAAGTCAGCGCTCATCTGCGGAAAATGTGTTATCTTTTCTATTTCGTTCAAGTATCTATGCGAGTCTTTTACGTCTATTCCGTCGTCTTTCCATTCGCTATGAGGCGTATACCGAACGTGTGAAAGTGTGTATAAACCTTTATCGGGAAAAGGCATCAACGAGAAGAATGGTCCACACATTACGGTTATAGCCTTATCCTGCAAGAACTTAGGCACCTTGACGAGACACATCTCGGTCAACTCATGCTTCAGTGGTATTATCGGTAAGCGCGAATTCTTGTTAACGCTATTTATTGAAGAGTAGGTTGTATTCAATACGTATTCTGCATCGTATTCTCCTAAGTCTGTCGTTATCGTAATAACTCCATCGGTGGCATGGATTTTGTGTACCGTTTCCTTAAGTTTAATTGATACGTTAGCTTTCTTAAGTGTTTTAAGTAAGATGTCCTTGATTTTTCTAGAATTGAACGCGAACTCCTCCACTTCGAACACCTGTTCGATGAGTCTTGGATCAAACATCTTCATAGCTTCTTTATCTTTAACAATCTTCGCATCAATTCGCTCAAAGAATCTTTGAAACTGGTTTGCAGATACTTTAGAGAAACTGGTCGCTACAGCATAATTTTTAGTAAAATTATTAACAATTGCCTCTTTAAATTCTTCTGAAAAGACTGGCATATTCACTCGAGAGCGTAGTGCGGTCAGTACACTACGGGGATAGTGATAGCCATTATGAACGCGGGCTTGGTTATTGTACGAAGCCCTTTGAAGAACATCGCCCTCTTTTTCTATAATTAGTATACTTTTTTGATTGAGTTCTTCGTAAAGATACTGGGCAATTCTAAGTCCATAGAATCCACCACCAATAATTATTGTGTCATATTTTTTATTAGACATTATTTTATCTACGAATAGCTCTACGAATAATCTTGTGGAAATAGATGCTCAAAATCATGTAACCAAAAATGGCAAAAGGAAGATAAAGCAAGATACCGTTTATGTGAGCATGAACTAATGAATGCGATCTAGCCAATACTAGCCAACTCAAAAAGCCAATAAATCCGATGGCGCACGAGACATATAACGCTTCTATCTGCCGGATGCGTTTCTTGGCAAAAAGTGATCCCCTTTTAAGGCAAATAATACTGAGAACAATTGCGAACATTGTCACAGAATATATGAGTGTAGAGAAAGGCTGAGTTAAACCAACCGGAAGCCTAAATACTGGGAGTAAGGCGTAGTTTAATATAGCAACAGAATTAGACCAAAGTTCAGAACTACTCCTGGATTTATCATCAAGATCTACATAATAGTCACCTAGCTCGTACACATCTGGCGCCATATGTTTTAAGTTTCCGTACGGAAAGATCAGATAGCTCGCTGAGGCAGTGCTACGCTCTACTGCCCTAGATTTAATAATCCCTACTGACTTACTTATGGAACCAGTGCTGCCTTGCAGTGCTGCAATATGCACCCCTAAGGCACTCGAAAAAGCTACGAGAGTTACAGCAAACACTTTTGCAAATTCCTTAATGTAATCATTTAACTGCTTATTCTCCATGTATAAGAAATATCCGACGGCCGCAGCAATCATAATAGTAATAGAGGTGACGTACTCGTAGCCATTCAAGAATCTTAGGAACAACAGAACACCCAGGGTAATACTGTAAGTAACCTGATATTTCTTTTTGGTTTTATATCTATAGAAAAATAACGTGAATATGAGCGGAAGGAACATAAGTGGCAATGCCCAGTATAAATTCCTGGCGAAACTGACTAACATGGGTGAGAGCGCCAGTAATAAAGATACAATAATGCTTTCCGGTCTTCCAATACGCAACTTAACCCACAGGACTAGAAGAGAAAGTGTAACCGAAGATGCTAGAGCGGTCATTAACTGTGCAATCAGAATAAATGATTTCGGCGAAACATCACTTATCTTAGACAGTACCTTATAAAGTAGCGTATAGCTTCTTCCCTGCAGGCCGAATTGCGAACTATATGGTTCAAGATTTTTTTTCACACAGCTTTTTTCGGCATCCGTGGTCGCAGGGGCTTTTACGTAACCCAGAAGCTGCCCAGAAAATAGCGATCCTTTACATACAATCTGGTTAGAGACAAGTGACTCTGAATCCTTAAAATTAAGCGTAAACTCGTCCGTAGTGACAACGCCAAAGACATTAAAAGTAAATGCAAAAAATAAGAAAACCGTTACGCCAAATATAAAAATTCTGTTCTTCTTTAGTAGATCAATCATATTCACAAATTATACTTTAGGTTTGCAATATTAGACAGTATCTGACACTTTATAGTACCTTGACTAATGACATTAATCATAAACGGCAAGACAGAAATTATGTTATAATTATACTTATGTTTAGAACGTAGACATTCATGCATATGCAGTATAAAAAGACACCAAAAGCCAATCTAAAAGCTCCTAATACTCGACTAAAATATACGGTCGCTATAGTCGTTGCTATTGTATGTGGTTTTGTAGCAATAACGTCAATTAAAGACAAACTCTCCGACAGTACAACTCCCCCCTCAACGGAAACAGTTCGATACAACCCACCAACTGATGAAGAACGCGGTGCAGCCGATAGTCAAAAAGATTCCAACATAGAAAGGGAAAAAATCGATAAAGCTCCCTCCAGCACGATTTCTGATGAAATAATAATTTCCGATGCAAGCCAGTACGATAGAACTATCGAAATCAGATCATTCATATCTACAATATATAAAGATGGAACCTGTACTTTTACCATCAAGAAAAATAACCTTGTGGTCTCTGAAAGTTCTGTTGCATCGAGGGATGCAAAGGTAGTTGTATGCAGTAATCCTTTAATCGATCGATCGAAATTCAGTGAACCAGGAGAATGGGAATTAACAATAGCATATCGGTCAAGTGACCTATCAAGTACTGCTCAATCTAAACCAGTAAAGTTAACAATTAAATCCGATGAATAGTATTTTTAATCTAGTATCCCTTGTTTCAAAAAAGAGCATAGCATTTGTCTTGCTTATGATCCTCGCTTTTATCTCAATTAATACCGTTCATTTTGGTACCGCCAACGCTCTAAGTGGTGCTGATTTCAACCCTGAGAGAATAATTGACGATGGAATATTTTACGACAGTAACTCTATGACAGCTAGCCAAATCCAACAGTTTCTTCAGGCAAAGGTACCCAACTGCGACACATCTGGAAGCACAATGAGAAACTCTACTCAGACAAGAGCACAATGGGCAGTAGCAACTGGGAATCCACAGCCTCCCTATGTCTGTCTTGTTAACTACACTCAAAGCGTACCAACTGTTACTAATAATTCGAGCGACCTTTGTTCCGGCTCAATTAATGGGGGCGTCAAAACATCAGCTCAAATAATTAAAGAGGTGTCTGTTGCGTGTAGCATTAACCCGAAAGTTCTACTTGTCCTCCTACAGAAGGAGCAATCGTTAGTTACTGATGATTGGCCTTGGCCTTTGCAATATAGAAGTGCTACAGGTTATGGATGTCCTGACACAGCACCATGTGACTCAGAATTTTACGGATTTTTTAACCAAGTCTATCAAGCCGCAAAAGGCTATAGACGTTACAAATCCAATCCGAATAACTACAACTATCGAGCAGGTCGCACTAATACCATTCTCTATCATCCAAATTCTGCATGCGGCACATCACAGGTATATTTACAGAATCAGGCTACTGCCGGTCTGTATATCTATACTCCTTATCGACCTAACGCAGCGGCATTGGCCAATCTGTACGGAACAGGAGATTCTTGTAGCGCTTATGGTAACAGAAATTTCTGGCGAATTTTCAACGATTGGTTTGGGTCAACGTATGGTGGCAACCCAACCTCTAGCAGCTTGTACATTACGTCTCCAATAACGACAAGCCCCTCAACTCCTGCTACGGGTGAGTATGTTGATGTAAGCTATAACGTCAGAAACAATTCCAATGTATCGATCACGTTCCAAAACTCTGTATTACAGTGCAGACGAAATACTATCGGTAATTGTGATTCAGACTGGAGCTCTTCGATTACATTTGCTCCAGGAGAAACTAAGACTTTTACATACCGGATATTGGCCGGGGGCGGCTCACATGAGATAACGCCCTACTTCTATCAAGCAGGTATATGGTATAGGTTTGGTGTAGATTCTGTGTACGACAACAGTGCTAGATTTACCGTGCCAGACATGCGGCTCACCTCCCCAATTAGTCTGTCACCATCCAACCCCATACCAGGGCAAACTACTACGGTGAGTTTTACGGCAAAGAACTTCGGGGATAAACCGGCAATATTCCAAAACTCAATACTGCAATGCCGAGTCAACACTGCTACCAACTGTGACGGTAGTTACAGAGGAAGTACTACTATCCCCGTGGGTGAATCAAGAACGTTCACAGAGGATATCGTAGCGGTTGCGGGAAACTACGTCTTCACGCCATATTTTCTCCAGAACAATACTTGGTACAAGTACGGTGTGTATCAGGGTGTTAACAGCTTAACGCTCGCCGTGCCAGACATGCGGCTCACCTCCCCAATTAGTCTGTCACCATCCAACCCCATACCAGGGC
>CAZIBG010000003.1:52416-79391 GCA_964536985.1 uncultured Candidatus Saccharibacteria bacterium
GGAAACTACGTCTTCACGCCATATTTTCTCCAGAACAATACTTGGTACAAGTACGCTCCTGGTACCGCTTCGAGCAATACCGCCGGACTCGCTGTGCCAGCATATGTCGCCGACATGCGGCTCACCTCCCCAATTAGTCTGTCACCATCCAACCCCATACCAGGGCAAACTACTACGGTGAGTTTTACGGCAAAGAACTTCGGGGATAAACCGGCAATATTCCAAAACTCAATACTGCAATGCCGAGTCAACACTGCTACCAACTGTGACGGTAGTTACAGAGGAAGTACTACTATCCCCGTGGGTGAATCAAGAACGTTCACAGAGGATATCGTAGCGGTTGCGGGAAACTACGTCTTCACGCCATATTTTCTCCAGAACAATACTTGGTACAAGTACGCTCCTGGTACCGCTTCGAGCAATACGATTAGTTATAGTGTTTACCGATAATTATCTAATCTCTTATTATTAGTGATTGGCCGGTTTGTAGGTGGAGATCATTTCCTGTAATTGGCTACGCAAGAATTCACTATTTAGTCCTTCGTCCTCGATAGATTCAATCAGCAAGTTGTAGTTATTTAGAAATGCCAGGGTATCAAATCTCATATAGTTCTGGGTTCTATATATTTTTTTAACTGATGTAGAGGAAGTTTCTTCTTCTTTCACAAGCACCTCTTCGTACAGCTTCTCTCCAGGACGAAGGCCGATGATATTTATCTTAATATCAATTTCTGGTACGTAGCCCTGCAAAGTAATTAGTAGCTTAGCCAAATCGTAAATCTTTATCGACTCACCCATGTCTAATACAAACAGGTCGTTATTTTTTCCCATAATCCATGACTGCAGAATAAGATGTACAGCTTCTGGGATAGTCATAAAGAAACGTGTAATATCTTTGTGTGTGACCTTTAGGGGTCCGCCCATTTCAATTTGTTTTTCGAATATCGGCAAGACGCTGCCGTTGCTATTTATGACATTACCAAAGCGCACCGCACAAAATACCGTATCGTTTTGGCTTTGCGAAAGGATGTGAATCATCTTTTCGGCTGCTCGCTTAGTAGCACCCATGATATTTGTCGGATTAACTGCTTTATCGCTTGATACTAAGACAAATTTCTGGACCTTATGCTTAATCGCGATCTCGGCTACATTCTTTGTGCCCATTATATTGTTTCTAATGGCCTCTGCCGGGTTAGATTCCATAAGTGGAACATGCTTATAGGCAGCGGCATGAAAGATAGTAGAAGGCTTGTGAACAGAAACAACAAGGCTTAGTTTTTTACGATCTTTTATATCTCCAATAATAAATTCAAAGTTGCCCTTAGGGTATGCTTCTAAAAGCTGGTTACTAAGCTCGAACATGCCATTTTCCCACCAGTCATAAAAGATGACTTTCTTTGCACCGTAGGCACTAATCTGACGGCTCAATTCAGAACCTATGGAGCCAGCTGCACCGGTAATCATGATCACTTGGTTTTCAGCGAACTTTCCGATCTCGTCTTGGTCGGACTTGAGGATCTCTCCTCCCAGTAAGTCTTCTGCACGTACTCGGCGGATAAACTTGAGGTAGCCTTTGTCGAAGTCTTGCATCAGTACTTCCGACAGGCGTGGAAGGATCTTGTAGACAATCTTTAAGCCTGCGGTTTGCTCAACGATATCGCGGATAACGCGGCCACGCTCAGATGGAATAGTTATGAAAATCTCATCAGCTTTTGTATCAACGATCATGTTGCGCAAGTCAGAAACCTGGCCTAAAACCCTAAAACCAGTAATGGTCTTACCTTGCTTTTTAATGTCGTCGTCAACAAATCCAATTATTTCAAAAGCTGATTCCTGGTCTTGATTAATTTCATCGGCAATAAGCTCCCCGGCCTTACCGGCACCTACAATAATGATCTTAATTTTACTATCTAGTGGCATCGATAATCTCCTTAATTACGTCAGTTAGTGGATGCTTGGGATGCCATTCAAATTCGTCACTGATTCGACGAATATCTGCCTGAATTGCAACAAGTTGCTCTGGCTTATCAGAAGTTTGGACCACATCTGGGATTGTTTCAAGACCGATTTCCCGAATAACCGCATCTATTAAATCTTTATTAGAGGTGGCCTTGCCTGATCCAATGTTGTAGATATTGTCCTTGGGTGTATCTTCAGCCAATTTCTTTAATGCTTCGGCCACATCTTTTACAGCTATGTAATCCCTCTTAGAATCAAGTCGGCTAACTTCGAGTGTTTTTCGAAAGCCATTCTTGCAGTCCCTAACCTGCTGAATAATCTGTGGAATCAAAAAACGCTCGTGCATTCCCTTGCCAATTGGATTAAATATACGTGCAACAATAACAGGGATGCCAAACTTCTGGCCAAGCTCCAATGATCGCTTTTCTTCGTTAAGCTTGCTTAGGCCATAGCCATGTTTGGCGCGCTGCAGCGTAGTCTCAGAAACAGGAACATCTTCTGGCTGGACAAAGCCATAGGTACCAGCTGAGCCGCAAATTATTACTTTGGGATTACTGCCCGATGATTGATGCACGGCATTTAAAATGTTTTCTGAAAATACTACATTCATATTAGCGGCATCGGTATTTGCAACAATGCCAGCACAATTAACAATAACGTCCGGGTGAACCTTGTCCATGACAGCCAGTACACTAGCCCGATCGGAAAGATCAACATTAAAACTATGGTCGCTAATCTGGCCATTCCTAGTCGCAGTATACACAATGTGGGCCTTAAGTATGACGACCAAATGGCTGCCAATAAAGCCATCGGCTCCAAATATAAGCATCTTCACTAAAGCAAGCCTTTGTATAGTTTCATGTAGTTATCACCGAGTTTTTTATTTGAATAAGTGCCGAGCAATTTCTTCTGTGCCCTGTCCTTTATCTGCTCCATATATGGACGGTCATGTTCAAGTAGCAAGACTGCATCCGTGATCTCCGACACAACTCCTGGAGTAACTATGATTCCGTCGGTTCCATTATCGAGTACTTCTGCGACGGCACCAACATCTGACGAAATTATCGCTAACCTCATAGCCATTGCTTCTAGAATAGAAAGCGGGAATCCTTCGATCGAAGAAGGCAAGACAAAGATGTCAGCACTACTAAGATAACGAGCGATTTCAGACTGATAGCCAAGATATCTAACACTGTCTTTGCCGATGGACTCAACCATATCCTCAACCATTGGCTTTATTGGCCCATCACCTATAACAAAGAACTTCACAGCCGATGACTTATCGGTAACCTCTTTTGCAGCTTTAAGAAATACGTCTGGATTCTTCTCGGGCGATATCCGTCCTACAAAGAAAACAGCAATGTCATCGATCTCTAGATTAAGTCTTGAACGTTCTTCTTCTCGATTGAATAATACTGGGTTAAAATTGGTCACGCAATCGATACCATTCGGTATAATCACCACTCTATCGCTATCACCAATTAGATCAATATAGTGCTGTCCGACTTTGTGATTATCGCTAGTAAACTTATCAACATGCTTCTCTGCATCAACCGATTTTTCGAAGTGCTCAACTCGGTCGTTAAACATAGTTACGATTACTTTAAGCTTAGGGTGTCGACGCTTAAGCTCGGGCAAAAAATTAAACACAAAATCAGTGTGAATAATATGCAAGATATCAATATCACGGGTTGTAATGTAGTTAGACATAAATTCTAGGTAGAGTTTTTTATCATTAAATAGATTAGCTAAGTGGTAAATACTTGTAGTTAGATCTTTAAATTTATGCTCCCACTCGTGATCCGATTGAAGACCTGTAACAATGGACAAGTTAAAGCTGTGTCCGATTTCCTTACAGAAATTAAGGATTAAAGTTTCTGCCCCACCAAAGGTTAGCCATGGCACTGCGAGCATCACATTCGGATGACTGTTTCTAGGCTGCAAATATGTCTTTTGGTTTTGAAGATTTAATAAAGCCGTTTGGGAATCAGAAATTAAAATCTTCCGCCGATTCTGTTTTTGGATAGTTTTTACTAAATTATGATAATTGCCATGCAGAGATCGGATCGCACCCATGGTGACTTGATGCTTCTTTTTATCGTCTATGTAGCGGGACTGGGCTGCCGTTCGGTAATGAAACAGCGTTTCAGGAATTCGTCGGCCAAAATATCCCAACTCGGCCATGTGAATCCACTGCTCCCAATCCTCGTATCCAATATCCGTTTTGTATCCCTTGGTTGCAGTCCAGGCATCTTTTTTAAAGAGCGCTGCCGTAGTTACCATGTTGTTGTTTATTAAATTTTGGGCATCATAATCGACATATCTCATAATCTCATCGCTTGCTCCAAAAGTTTGAGTGTCGCTCGATACCAAGCTAACATTTGGATCAGACTCGGCCACTATCAGGGCTTTTTCAATATAGGTTGGGTCTAGTGTGTCGTCGGAATCAAGACAAATAACGTACTTACCTTTAGCCATTGAGACGCCCTTATTTCGAGCGGCAGCCGGGCTTCCCTTGCCCATGTTCTCGGGGTTAGTAACAATTGTAATTCGATCGTCTTTAAAGACATCCAATGCTTTAGAGTTCTGCTCGTCCGACCCATCATTAACAATGATGTACTCAAAGTCCTGGTAGGTCTGCGCCAAGATACTGTCAACAGTTTCTTGAATAAATGCGCCTTGATTATAAAAAGGAGAAACAATAGTTACGAGTGGGGTATTTTTAGGCCACGTCTCATTTGGAACCTTAATTGTTTTGACACTAAGAACAATTATCCGTAGGCGACGCAAGATTCTCCAAATCGGGCCCGGTATATGCCGAACGATGAAGTGTCTAGTCCTTCCTTTTAGGGATGGCAGGAATTTTCTTAGAGATATCGATATGTCCACGAACTTCATGGCTATCACGATTATTCTTGAGCGTACTAGGCTGTTATATTTATCTTCTTCACGAGCGAATTGACCTTGGTAGAATTCTGAAGCTTGTTTGTATTCTTTGATTGATTCGTCTTTTTCTTGAATTGATAAATGAAGTTCACGAAGCTTAGAAACGTTCTTAAATATCAATTCCTTAGCATGCTTTTGGTAAAGATCTTTGTGTAGATCATAAATTATCTTAAACATTGTACCGTGACTAGATGGATCGGCGCGAAGCATCGAATCTTCTCGGATTCTATACCTAAATAGCGGCAGCTCTACAATACTCCAGGTATAATTTTTTTCTATGTGTTTAAGCCAAAACTCCCAATCGGCATAGGCTTGCAACTTGCGATTTTCAGAGTAACCGCCAAGTTCTTTCCAGGCGCTTCTTTTAAACATAGAAGCTACATTAAATACGTTTGTTTCTAAAATCTCTGATATTTCTTTGGGATTTGGCTTCCAGATATCACTTCTTAAGCCAAACTCTCTGAGCCAAGACGTTACTATTCCGAGCTTACCGGTTTTGTCTTTCTCGAACTCGGCGACACACTTCTCTAGGTACAAGGGCGATATTTCGTCATCTGCATCTAGGCAGACAATGTACTTTCCTTTTGCCTGTTCAATTCCTGTATTACGGGCACTGCCGACGCCGCCATTTGCCTGTGTCAAAACACTAATACGAGTACTGTCGTAATCTTCATTCAGTGATTCTAAGGTCTTTTTGGTAAAGGCGTCGGTTGAGCCATCGTCGACAACAATAATTTCCCAGTCAGTTAGCGACTGAGTAATAATGGAATCAATTGCCCCCTTAATAAATTGTCCGTGATTATAGCAGGGAACAACAACACTAACTACAGGTTCTTCGTGATTTTTCATGGCCATTTTTTTCATTAGCTATGCCCTCTGTACTTATTTGCGTATCTTCGCACTCTTGAGCCAACTTTATTAATCAGCCTACTATGTACCTG
Organism: uncultured Candidatus Saccharibacteria bacterium; assembly: GCA_964536985.1. Lineage (GTDB taxonomy): Bacteria > Patescibacteriota > Saccharimonadia > Saccharimonadales > AWTP1-31 > CAZIBG01. The sequence continues at coordinate 58,263 of CAZIBG010000003.1, forward strand.
ATTTTTTGGCGCCGGTGTTTTAACTTTATAAAGTTCTTCAAGATATATTTGACTAAGTTCTTTCTGGTTCGCATACAATAGCTTTAGGGCTACAGTGCTTCCGGGGTCTAATTTATAGAGTTCAATGAAGTATTTTGTTGCCTTCTCTAATTCTCCTGAGTGATAGCAGGCTAGACCACCAATCAAACTCTTTTCTTTATCGCTAAAATCTTTGCTGCTATTTATGTTTGTTATTAACTTCTGGGATAGACTGGACTTGCCGAATTTCAAACTAAAGAAGGCTAGGTATATCAGCATGTCTTTGGACATTTTCTTTGGAATTGATTCTTGGTCTAAGGTGCTAAACAAAGTCTTAAGGCTAGTTATGGTTTTTTTATCAGAAGTAACCGCTCCTAATATGCATGGTCCATAATCTGAAACTATCTCTTTAATTAATACCTCTACTCCGAAATACTTTGGCAGTTCTTTACTAAAGAAGTCCGGCGTGAAATGAAGTAGGTGCTCCATTTTTGTCTTAAACCGAACATATTCAGTTCCTTCTGCCCGCGCGTCTTTCTCTACGATTGATGGTACGTAAAATAAAAATACTCCATTCTTAGAAAGATTCTTCTTTACGCCATCAAAGAAAATTTTTAGATCATCAAGATGCTCAAGTGTTTCAGAAGAAAAAATAATATCCTTCTTGGGCTTAGCTGTATATTCTTGAACGTACGCTACTTCTGCATCAAGCCCTTTTTTTCTAGAAAATTCTACCGCGTAATTGGAAATATCTATGCCCGATACCGACAGCTCGGGCTGTTGTTCGGAAACAATCTCGAGCAAACTGCCTGTGGCTGATCCAATTTCTAAGAAATGCTTTTTATCGTTATTTGTGTTCGTCGCTGCTATAAATGCGCTCTGCCAAAGCAAGAACGCAGGGGAAGTAAGGCTGTATTCACCGGAGTAACCCATATCAGGCTCATCCTCGGTTGAGTTAAAATACTCTTCCTGATAATAGTCGGCAGGATTATTTGGTATGCTCTGGTTCATAAATAGACCGCAAGAGTTACATTTCACAATGTCGACTCCATCTCTACGCACGGCTATATTCTCAAGTTTAGGCGACTGACACCAAAGACAAACAGTTACTGATTTCATTTGTCTATCTCCATTTTGGCGTCCGATGCGATCAAACCCCAGCTTTCTTCTCCGCTAACATTTATTTTAAGAACGTTGTTCAGGGTGTCTAGATCTATATAGTCACTGCTGGTTCGGGCGTCAACAACAGAGAACGTTACATAATATGAACCCGGGACAAGCGGAAGAGTACCTTCAACTTTTACCTGCAACTTATCGCCCTTTTTATATTTACCAAAGTTCTTTTTTTGATAGTAATTATTAATACCAAAGAGATTGTCGTGCTGATTCTTCCTAAACATTATGCCTATCGCCGGGTTAGTGACGGTGTTTTCAAAAGCTATCCCGAGTTTAATGGAAAACTTTTTACCAGAAGCAAGCTTACTTGTTTTAGTATTTTTTTCGTCGTAGAATGTCCAGTCGGTAATCTTGGCGTCACCATTACCTAGTCTTTCGGCTTCGTCGCTTGATTTCTTGTTATCAATCTCAGACTTAGCAATTTCTTCGTCAAGGTTTAGCTTATTATAGATGTCCACACCTTTTTCTGTGTCGCCTACAAAAACAACATTACCCTTAGAAATGACTGCTACTCGGTCACAGAAGTCCCTAACGTATCCCATCGAGTGAGAAACGAAAACTATTGTCGTTCCAGATCGTTTTAATTCCTCGAAAACGCCTATACATTTTTTCTGGAAGTTAGTATCTCCAACCGCCAACACTTCGTCAATCAAGAGGATGTCGCTCTTGGCTCTAATGGCAATCGAAAAAGCCAAGCGTACTTGCATACCGGAAGAATAATTTTTGAGCTTCTGGTCCATGAACTTTTCTAGCTCAGCAAAGGCCACGATATCGTCATACATGGCTTCCATTTCTTTTTGATTAAATCCAAGAAGTGCGCCATTTAGAAATACGTTGTCGCGGCCAGTTAACTCTGGGTTAAAGCCAACTCCAAGTTCAATGAACGGAGTCAGTTTGCCGTTAACAGTAATAGCACCGCTGTCGGTAGAATAGATCCCGGCCAATAACTTAAGCAATGTGCTCTTTCCGCCACCATTGCGCCCAATAATTCCAAAGAATTCACCGGGTTTCACATCAAAAGAAACTGAGGTTAAAGCTTTTTGAACTTCAAAAGTCTTATGTGCACGAAAGATGTTTAGGATAACGCTTTTTAGGGTGCCGTGCTTTTCGTGTGGCAACTTAAATGACTTACTAGCTTCGGATACCTGAATTGAGCCTAATTCACCAGCCATTATAGATTCTCCGCGAAGCTTTTAGCTTCTCGTTTAAAGTACAGTACGCCGATTACAAGCACTGTGACTGTAATAATGTATGGAATTAGTCTGGCCATCTGACTACCATAAACCATCGATATAGTTGGCGATTCAGGGGTGACGAGGGCATGTCGTCCATCCTGCATAGCGGTTGCGACCGGACTAGCCATAATTAACTTCTGGTACATGACGTTTTTAATCTGTGCTAGTGAATAGATGATAGGTGTTACATAAAAACCTGCTTGCATCATCACCTCCCAAATATAGCTAACATCACGATATTTAACGAAAGAAGCAGACAGAATTAACGATACACCTAGCGAAAACATGTAGAGCTGTAGAAGAATAAACGGCATTATAGCGGCCGAACGCATTAGATCGACATTGCTAAACAACATAAATACACCAACCACTAATAAGTTTAAACTAAGGTTAATAAGTGCGGTAACGCTGGCCGACAAAATGATAATCCAGCGTGGGATACGAATTTTTCTAATTAGATCGCCTCGGCTGACAATAGATGTCAGGCTCATACTGGTCATCTCTGCAAAGAAGTTCCACAACACGATACCTAGCAATAGATAGATTGGAAAATTTGGAATGTCGTTCCCAAGCTTTAGACCTTGTACAAAAACCACGTACAGAATTAAAAAAAGCAGGATTGGCCGGAGCAGTGACCAGGCATATCCAAGTATCGAACCTTGGTACCTTAGCTTAAAATCGGTTTTTACAATTTGCTTCAGCAAAATCACTGAATAGCGGTAATTCTTGTATCTATAGTTTAATTTTTTCACTCTAATTATTGTACACCAGCTTGGCGTCATCAGCCGATACAACTACAATAGTTATATGACTATTTTGATGATCCGCAATGCCTATAGGTATGACTTTGGTGGTGGCGAGCGTTTCCCGGTAGATAATAGTGTTGTACTGAAGGACTTAGGCTACGACACTGTTGTTGTCTCAAGCTCCCCAAAGCTTCTAGCTTACGCCAATGAACAGGGTATTAAATCTGTAAAGGGTATCTGGTGGAGCCGTCAAAACTGGGGTGGCTGGCGAACTATCCTTTTGCCAATTTACCTACTTTGGCAGTTGGTCTTGTTCTTTTGGTACATTGGCTTGTTGCTCCGTACCAAACCAGATGTTGTACACATTCAAAGCCGTGACGATTTTATTGCCGGAACGCTGGCATCGCGATTTCTTGGAAAAAGAGTTGTATGGACTGATCATGCCGATCTCAAGTATATTTACGCCAACTATCCAATCTGGTACAAAAATCTGATTGGGAAGTTAGTTTTTGGTTGTAGCAAGCTTGCACACTGCGTATCCATGGTAAGCAAAAGCGAACAGAAACTGGTTACTGCCGCTTTGGGTAAGAGTCTGCCATCAAACCATAAGGTTATCTATAACGGCGTTTCATCAAAGCCTATAAAAAAGGTTAGCCGCCCAACAAATGCTCAAAAAGATATCATCTTTGCTTGTTCGTCGCGACTTGTAGTCACTAAGGGCATCGGTGAACTTATAGAGGCATTTATTCTGGCGCAGAAAACATTGCCCGAAACTCGACTTTATCTTTTTGGAGAAGGTCCCGATGAAAATAAGTTTAAACTTTTGGCTAACGATAATCGACGTATCGAATTCAAGGGTTTCCCGGATAACGCATTGGCTCAAATTGCAGATTGCGATGTCTTTGTTCACCCTAGCTATCACGAAGGTTTTAGTATCTCCCTAGTAGAAGCAACTAAGCTTGGTCTACCGGTGATCGCTTGTGATGTTGGCGGCAACAGCGAGATCATCAGGAACAACGTTAACGGCTTATTGGTGCCCTCTAAAGACGCTGAGGCTCTGTCGAAGGCAATGACTAACTTAGCGGCCAATAAACAGCTCCGTGCGAAACTTAGCAAAGCTTCTGAGGAAACTTACAAGCGCGATTTTATCCTAGAAGACATAATTAAAGAACAGTTCTTGCCCATATACGAGGGACCAAAATGAAAACTAATCATAAACCAGTACGCGTTCTAATTGACGCTAATCCGATTGTCGTAAACAAAAGTGGTATCGGTCAATTTACCTACCGCTTACTAGAATCTTTGGCCGAACAATCTAAAAGTTCCGACTCAAAACTAGACATTACGGCCTACTACTTCAACTTCCTAGGTCGTAAGCCAACACCTGACTTACCAGGATCAGATGTTATATCCTACAAAGTTGTCCGCTTCTTCCCGACTAAGCTACTGTCTGTATTGCACCGACTAAAATTACAGCTACCGCTAGAGTTCTTCCTAGGACTTAGGCGGTATGACTTTTTGGTATTTCCTAACTTTGTGGCCGTGCCAACTATCCGCCGCACACCCTACGCCGTTGCGGTTCATGACATGGCCTTTATCGATAAGCCTGAGTACCTATCCGATGCCAACCGCGCCTATCTAGAAAGATTCGTTGAACGCTCGGTTCGACATTGTTCTGCAGTTCTGACAATTTCTGAGTTCACCAAAAGTCGAATTGTCAGCCATTACAAAGTTGATCCAAGCGTAGTGACGGTTCTGCCAATTCCTTACGAAAAGCCACAGCATTCCGGTAAAGTTTCAGACAAAATTAAAGATCTTATCAAGAAACCCTACATCCTGTATGTCGGCACTATAGAGCCTAGAAAGAATCTAGACGGGCTACTAAATGCTTTCGCTCAAACTAGCGAATCGACTCGCGCAGATACGCAGGTCATATTCGCAGGAGGAATGGGCTGGAAAACAGAGAAAATAACGGCTGCCATTGAATCGACAAAAGACAAGATCAACCTGACACTAACTGGCTACATCAGCGACACAGACCGTGACTATCTTTACCAATATGCCGCTTTGGTTTGTATTCCCTCCCACTATGAAGGTTTTGGTATGCAGCTACTCGAAGCCATGTACTACAAACGGAAGCTACTACTCAGCTCAATTCCAGTATTTCATGAAGTTGCTGGAGATTATGCTACATACTGCGACATCGGCAATCTTAAAAAGTTCGCTAGTACTATTGAAGAAACCCTCAAAAAACCAGCCAAGCAAAATGCTAAAGTTACGAACTGGACCTGGCAACAGAATGCCGAAACGTTGACCAAAGAGATTATTAAACGGACAAGCGTTTAGGCTTTACAGTTTTCCGGCTCATATATAGTCCAGCCAGCCCCCACCAAGTGTATGCAACCGCTTCGTTCGACCAGATATGCACCAACAAGTTAGTTAGCGCCAGGCCAGCAAAGCTAGCCAGCAGGGCAATGGCCGTTTGGTCGCCACGGGTAATCCAAAGTCGAGTCGATACCATTACCAAAATTGCAATGAACAAGATTAAGCCAAACACTCCGACCTCGATGGCAATCTGCAGATAGTAATTCTCGGTTAGTCTTGTCCCCTGAATATCATTCTTTATTGATGCAAGTCCGGCTGTTCCTGGCCCGTTGCCAATCGGATGGCGTTCGACGTCGCTGACCGATTCTTTTAGGAATCTAACCCGGAGCTGGTTTGGATCTTCTTGAATCGTTGACTTATCGGCGTGAAAAATTACGTTTTGTACAAAGTAAGTATTACGGGCAGCTACAAATCCGCAGGTAGTAATAACCAATATTACTGCAGCAATGATCCCGACCTTCTTTGCGTAACGGCGAAGACCGAGCTCGTAACCGACCATAAAGACCGCCAGGGCTATAGCTAAGACAAGCCCGATTAGTGCGCTACGTGAAAAGGTTAGTAGCAAACAAAGTAGTGCCGCTAGGCCATAACCAATCCAAAAGTTACGAACATGTCTTTTTGCGGCAACTAGTCCAAAGGCAACAAGAGCGGTTACGATCAACAGATAGGACCCTAGTGAATTAGGATCACGAAGGGTAGACATTACTCGCTCTAAATCTGGTTTATTATCGATAAAGAAAGCTGGAAAAACACCGTTCTTGGTAGTAAAACCAAGATGGGTCAGGGCGTCATTAGGCAAAACTAAATACTGTAATATACCAAACAAAACCACAATCAGGCCGCTACCAAGTACTACTCTTAGAGCAGACCTTCGAAGCTCTAACACTGATACATGTTGGGTTAGTAACCAGCCGTATAGCAAAAACATAGGGAAGCGAAGATTAAACACTACGCCTAGAATTTCGGCATCCTGGTCGGTCGGCTTAAATACGGCCAGAAGTAGAGTTAGCGAAGCGTATAGCATAATGGCTATAACCAACTTGTTTCGAATCCAGGCATCAAACCATGGTTTACGAACACTCAATCCAAATATCAAACAAAAGCCAAACACAGCCACAATATCTTTTAAGACCTTGAGAACTTCTAGGCCTCCAATGTTGGCACCGATTATAGTAGAAACAAAGATATGTAGCGGCATATAAGCCAGCAGGCCAAGAAATATGACATGGCTGACCTTAACTAGTTGATTCGTGTTAGTTTTACTCATTACTGTTTTGAATTATAGATTATTTTTGACGAAGACGAATTACCCAATCCTATAAACAACAATGTGAGTATAAGATAGATATGAAGGGTATTTGGATAGCCGCTAAAGAATATCCACTGGACCAAGTAAACTAGCACGATTGCCCATGACCATTTATTTTTACGTAGGCTATATATTAAACCTCCAAAAAGCGCCCCAAAAAGCGAAGTGCCGACTAGTCCATATTCAAGCAATGTTTCGGCGTATTCATTCTGGACAATCTCATGAGTATTAACTTGATTTGGAAAATCTTTCCTCAAAACGGTTCCTGATGCACCTAATCCAACACCAAAAAACATCCGGTCATAGCTCTTGCTCCAGGACTGCATAGCAAGGTTTGAAAGACGAACCCGAACAATTGTCGATTGCGCTACGTAGCCAGTGTAGTTTGGGGTCTGCTTAGCTGGGGAGGGGGCTATGGTCTGGACAGATTCAGTAACTACCGGCTTTGGTGCCGTCAGTTTATTTAGATCAATTAGCCCTAATGAAAGCTGGTTAATACTCGTTGATGCAGCGCCTTTAAATGTAATGTCTATATTTGGATTTATTGCACCCGCGGTACTCTGCATTAATAAACACATTAGTACTCCTAAAACCAACGAAATACCGGCTTTAAAAGTACTATGAAGTTTACTTCTTTCGGCCGCCAGCAGAACCAACACGCCTAGGCAAAATGCAAAGATTGATCCTCGGCTAAGCGTTAAAAATAGTGCAGTTACAAGCACTATCAAACCAATATATTTATATATAGTCTGCTTCTTTATTAAGACTAGCTTCAATAAAATAAGTGCTGGTGCAAGGATAACGTTACCAAAGAATTGCGGCTCGATTGTAAAAACATTTGGACGGGGAAACCCGAATTGATTTGCTGTGCATCCGGCACAAAGTAAGGTTTGATCGGGTGTTAACCAGATACCGGCTATAAACTGAATGAATGAAAGTACGCTCATTATAATAGCGGTAAGGATTAGTAGTCTCGCAAGCGTTGGCAGAAGTTTCTTTAGCTTAAGTATATTAGCTATACCTCCTAAAAATATCGCATATAGCAAGCCGATAACACCGAGCGTAAGCACACCTCGAGTTCGATTTGTGCTCCAAAAAATACTTAAACCTGAAAATAATACAAACAAAGTGACTAATTGAACGGCTTTATTAAGAATCATTGTTTTTTTGGATTTCCAAACACTTGGTAATCCGAATAAGGCAAGGATGGTAACGTAAATAATAGTTACAGACAATTCGAAATTCATTGAATCGTTACGTCCAAAACTAATAAGAGGCTTGTAGCTGAACCAGATTGCGACAGGGGCCAACAACCAAATCTTTTCAAGTTGGGAATATTTTTTGAATTCTGTTTTTTTCATGTTTTTCTCAATATGCTCAATTATAGACTAGTGTTATTTGAACAATAGGCGAACAAAGGGTGGGTTTATGCATTACACCTATTGTAAACTGAATGTATGCATATTGTCATCGACGCTCGTAACCGCCCAACGAGTACCGGCCGCTATACAGACCGCTTACTCCAACATTTGCAAAATCAGGATAATGTTAATAAGTATACTATTTTGCTCAATTTGACAGATACTTGGAAACCTGTGAATAGTAATTTTTCTACCCTTCCCTGTAGTTATCCACAGTTCTCTATCAACCCACTTGACGAATTCAGATTTAGTGCTCTGCTATATAATTTAAAGCCCGATCTGGTGCACTTTACCATGACCCAACAACCCCTTCTCTACTTCGGTAGAATTGTTACCACAACTCACGATCTAACCATGTTGCGATTTACTCGAGCGGGCAGGCACAATATCCTGTTTCATAAGCTCCGAATGGGTTTATACCGCTTCTTATTCTGGTGGAGTCATAAAAAGAGCCGAGCCCTTATTGTCCCATCGCAGTATGTGGCCGATGACCTAGCCAAGCTTCAACCTTTTACCCGCAAGAAGACGACTGTTACGTATGAATCCAGTGAACCACCAATTGCCGGCAAGGCCACCCCATTAAAGGGTGTTGGCAAGCAATTCGTCTTCCACTCAGGCAGTCCCTTCCCTCATAAGAACATCGGTCGGCTAGTTAGCGCCTTCGAGGTCCTGGCCGAGAGCTACCCAAGCCTCCAACTAGTGCTGGTCGGTAAAACCGAGTATTACTTCAAGAAGCTAGCCAAGAAGATCACTAAAAGCCCCTACGCTGACAGAATTATCGTGCCAGGGTTTGTGAGTGACAGCGAGCTCAAGTGGCTCCATCAAAACGCCAAAGCCTACGTATTACCAAGCCTAAGCGAAGGGTTTGGGCTCCCTGGTATGGAAGCTATGGCCCATGGCTGCCCGCTAGTTAGTAGTAACGCCACATGTCTACCAGAGGTGTACGGAGATGCTGCCTTGTTCTTTAACCCGCTCGATGTCGAAGATATGGCCCTAAAGATCGAACGAATCCTAAACGATAAGCAATTTGTTTCCGAACTCATAAAACGAGAAAAGGAACAGATTAAAAAATACTCCTGGGAGAAGATGGCCGAACAAACCCTCCGTGTGTACCAGAATATTGGCAAAAAACAGTAATTACATAGTGTAACTAAATCGTAAAAAAGTAAATTATATGTTATCATATTATGATGACAGGTTGGTCTTTTGAAAGTGTTGCCGAGGCATGCCGTATGGTTGATGCCGAAAGGCTTGCCGCTGGTATTATGCGCCCATTAGTTCAACAGGACTTTAGACGGGATAGTCGATTGCCTTCTTATAATACTGCCGACAGATATCTTGGCGGCCAGGACGGTATTGCACTCGTATTAGGTCGCGTTACAACCGGCATTGCCCGGGAGTGGACTGAAGAACAATGGGCCCAAAATGCTCAATTTATTCAGGATGTCCACGAAGCCGAGGGTAAGACTCTTCTGACTAAGCCAGACATAAACAGGTATGCCAGTGCTGGACTGATGCCACATGGCGGGGTTATCGAAGAGTTATGGACCAGTATACCCGCTTACCGAGTGGCCAACGGCATCCTTGCTCGCGAGACTAGAAAAAACGCTGCTAACTGGACAAAGGAAGAATCTACAGAGAATGGCAAGAAGTTCAGCCTTTGGCTCGGTCGGGAGCTTGGAATAGCCATTATGCCCGTTCAGGATGACATCAACTTTGGTATCAAACATGACAAACTTCAGACGATGGCGCAGATTAAAGATATACATGGTAGTCTTGAAGAATTCCAGGCAGACCTAGGTTTTGTTAACGGCATGGTTATAGAAAACTGGACCGCCGAACAATGGATTGAGAACTTTGAATGGTTACGTGACGTATTTGAAGAGTATGATCTGCCGTTCACCAATCTTCACGACATCTTAACCATCGCTGGCAAACTTAGACTCGGCCCTTCAGTACGTAAAGCTTATGAAGAATGGGATTCGCTACTAAACTACGCTCGACATGTTGGCTTCGAGTCCATACGCTTTAAAAGCGAAGTTCCCTATGAAGCCGGTCTACGTGACGGCATAAATTTACTTCTCGAGAAAAAGAGACCGCTTACCAGGGGTGATCTCTCGGGAGATCTAACTCGTGACACCGTTCGACATCGTTACGGTGGAATGAATAAATTAAATCAGATGTTAGGGCTGGCCAGTGATTTCAGGGGGTGGACAAACGAAGAGCTGCTCTGGTGGAGTATTACATGGCATAAACCAGCTACGGGTCAAATGCCAACGCCCGACAGTCTTACTGCTTGGAATGATCGAAAACTTGGACCATCCGTTTCTAAAATCGAAGATGCTTTCGAGACATTAGAAGACTATGACGATCGTCTCGTTCGTGCAGATATGTGGTTTGAATCACAAATCTCTTGCCTCACATCCACGCTCAAGATGCCTCCAGATCTATTCCGTACGGCTATAACTCGAGATTCAAAACTTTTCAAAGTTGGAGAAAATCTTGGTGCTACGGATTTTACTGTCTTCACTCAGCTCAAAGAACGCGGCGTCGATATGCACAGCATAACGCTAATTCTAAAGAATGGTATCCCGTTCGAGAATCCTGACGCACATCTCGATTGGTTTGCAAGGTTGCTTGACCACAAGAATATGCTGAACTCCAGCACACTAAAGCGCTTGATGCCCTATGTTATCGGTCTTGCACCACCGAACGCAAACAAGTCTTGGTCTGACTACATCAAAGATTATCGTCAACGCAGAGTTACGACCCAGTAGACCTACTCTGTAGGTGCTTTGAGAACGATGTGACGGTCACGGCCTTCGCCAACAGATTCTGTCTCTAGACCATACTCACCGGCTAGCTTGTGGACCGTACGTCGGTCTGCAGGGCTCATCGGTTGCAAAGGCATATCCTCACCACTGGACTTAACCTTGTCGATCCACTCTTTAGCTGTTTCGGATAGCCTCTCGGCTCGTGCTTTTTTATAATCTGCCACGTCTACATTTACTCGGACAATCTCATAGTCGTTGTTTTTAAGCGCATTACTCACTACAAATTGAAGCGCTCTGACGGTGTCGCCCTGCTGACCAATAAGGAAGCCGTTGAGGTGTGTAGATGGAATATGAAGCTCTATAACTTCGTCATCGCTACTGGTTGCATAAACGTCGGTATTTAAGCCAAAGAACGATAGTAAATCTTCGATATACTTCTTGGCGTATATAATCGATTCTTCTAGACCCTTGCCTGCCTTAACCTCGTCAACCATGCTACCTCCTTCGTTTTTTGCCACCCTTTTTCTTATTCTTAGTGTTTTTGTTCTTGGATTCTTTATTTTGAGGAGTCGCGACGACTTCAGCTTCTACGGCTTTTTCAACAGGTTTGCCAGATAATGACTTGCTTCCAACTAGTTCCTGGGCATCTTTACCAAGGACACGTGACTGCTGGATAAAGGCGACTAGTCCACTTACCAACCAGTACAGTGACAGCGCAGAGGCAATATTAACGGTTACGATAAAAATGAATGCCGGCAGCATATACTTAGTACTGCGTGCCACAGCAGCGTTAACTTCGCTGGAATCGGCCTGTTTGCCTTCTCCGGCAGACTTTAGAATGTCGCGTAACTTTCGCTTCTCATCATCCTGGGGCATGAGCTGAACAGCCTGGAAGTACTGAATAATTGCACTAGCAGCAACAATAATCATGGCTGGCCAATAGATGCCGCCTATTTTACCGCCAATTGCTGGTCGGGTAAGGTCAACGATGTTAAATAAGGTGCTATCGAACTTAGATATATCGCCTGCAAGTTCTTTGATCCAAGGCATTTGGTTAATAAATGAGTAGGAGAAATCGATAATTGCCTTAGGGTCAGCAACGATCTTGGTTAGTCCAGAATACAAACCGAGGAAGATCGGGATCTGTACAATCAAAAGTCCGATACTGGAGAACGGGTTGATCTCACGCTCTTTGTAGAGCTCCATCATTAGCATTGATTCTTTTTGTCGGTCTCCTGCTGCAGCCTTTTTGATCTTCTTTAACTCTGGCTGAAGTTCGCGCATCGCTTTGGTCTGATGAAGTTGTTTCTTGACCAGCGGCCACATCAACAATCGTACCAGTACAGTAAACAAGATGATGCTCAGGCCAAAATTATGCCCCGGTAAGGTGGCGTAAATTAAGACCAGTAGGTTAAAAATTGGCTTAACAATTAAGGCTGTAAACATGTCGCTCCTCTGCGGATTTGTCGGATATTGTATACCTACTATACCACGTCCGACCGATGTAATGAGCTAGCTAATTATCTTTGAGTCATTGAGCAATTTAGCAACCTGCTTCTCTAGCTCCTCAAAAGGCATATCAATAATAGAATCACTATAAACCGTTATAGCAATGTCGTATGGTTCTGTTATCTCGGCCTGATGGCTACGGATTACTTCGTACAACCTTCGGCGAATACGATTACGCTTTACAGCAGATTTGCTGATCTTTTTACTAACCACCACAGCGGCGCGGAATTCACTGCGGCGCTTGTTTATAACAAATTTTAAGCCAAGCGTACTGGTGCGAACTGTTTTACCTTCGGCATAAACAAAACGCAGCGCATTAAGACCGTGGAAACGGTGATTAAACGAGATCATAGGATAAGTATAGTCTTATTTAGGAAGAAAGCTTAGCGCGACCCTTGTTGCGGCGAGCACGAAGAATGTTTCGTCCTGCTTTGGTGGCCATGCGCTTTAGAAAACCGTGCTCTTTTGCTCGGTGTCGTTTCTTTGGTTGAAAAGTTCGTTTTGGCATAATCTACAGTGTACCTTTATTTACTTATTTTGACCACTGTTCACTACTGAGGATGGATCCAGGGCATTTGCTAATGTCAATTCCGCACAATATTACTACGATACGTTCATGAAAAGAAGTGAAATTAACAATATTTAACCCACTAATTCTACCAACTTTTCCACTGTTCGACAAGTATTTTCCACAGATCCTAAGGTGATAGCGCACGCTGTGCATAAGTCATACCCTGAATTTGCAGAAATTAAAAGCCTTATGTGTAGATATGTATTTGCTTGTGGAAAACCTTCGCATATTTCTATAGAATAGCAATTAGCTAGTCACGATTGTGACACGGAGGGCAAAAGTGAGGGATTCAAACGAAAGTCTATGGCAGGCAGTACTCGGAGAAATCGAGCTATCTGTTTCGCGTGGGAACTTTATGACATGGTTCAAACATACCTCCCTACTTAAGAATAAGGACGGTGTGTTAGTCGTTGGCGTTGGGACTGTTTTTGTAAAGAACCAGTTGGAGCGCAAGTTCAATGACCTTATTGTTGATACTCTCAAAAAGAATGGCATTGAGCCTCTAAAGGTGGAGTATAAGATCCATGCCGCCAGTAGTAAGCTCCATAAACGCAGCGTCGAAGAACCGGTAATGCGTGTTCAAGAAGCAACACCGGCCACCACTATTGCTGCAGCGGCGCCAAAAGCCAGTTCCAGCGTCCGCCACGCTTATCGCCAAGGACTAAACGAACGCTACACCTTCGAGAACTTTATTGTTGGCTCTGGAAACGAACTCGCCTACGCTGCCTGCCAAGCCATTGCCGCTGATCCGGGCACTAAATATAATCCCCTGTTTGTATACGGCGGTGTAGGAATCGGTAAAACACACCTCATTCAAGCTGTCGGTAACGCTATCCTAGCCGAAGACCCTAATGCACATGTGGTTTATATCTCTTCAGAACAGTTTGTCCAAGAGTTCCTCGATGCTATTCGTTTCAAGAAAAATACTGACTTTGCAGGATACTACCGCAGCGCCGACGTGCTTATTGTAGACGACATGCAATTCATCGCCGGCAAGGAAAAGACACAGGAAGAATTCTTCCATACCTTTAATGCCCTTCATCAAGCCAACAAACAAATCATTATCAGTAGTGATAAACCACCAAAAGATATTCCTACATTAGAAGAAAGACTCCGTTCTCGATTTAACTGGGGCATGAGCATCGACATGCAAATCCCTGACTTCGAGACACGCTGCGTAATTGTCCAGACTAAGGCAACGGGCCATGGCATCACCCTACCCCCGTCGGTGGTCGACTACCTAGCTAATCATGTCCAAACCAACATCCGTGAACTAGAGGGTGCGCTTAATCAACTACTAGCCTTCTGTGAAATGCGCGGATTAGAGCCAGAACTTCAGATTGCCACCAGCTTGCTTGGTGCTACTAAATCTCGTCCTAAACATCTGAACGCAAAACAAATCGTCGAACGAACCGCAAAACACTTTAGCGTATCTATTGACGACATCATGGGACCAAAGCGTGACAAGGACATCGTTGTCCCTCGCCAGATCGCTATGTATATGTTACGTAGCGAACTCCACCTCAGTTTTCCAAAGATTGCTCGGGAGCTTGGGCGCAAAGATCACACCACGGCTATTCATTCAGTAGAAAAGATCGAGAAAGAATCTAACTTAGATGCTGATATCCGGTCTGCCATTGCCGACATTAAGGAGCGACTATATGCCTAAGTTTATGTCATACGTATGTGGACAAGCAGTGGACGGACTGAGCACGGATCTGCGTACAACCTCACGACTTATACGCACACGAGTTTTTTGCACACATTTTGTACGCAGCCTGTGGGTAAAGTGTATGAGTTTTACGAACTTTGTACGCAACACTTGTGCTCAGGTTTTACTGCTAAATCAATCTGTTAATGCTGACTTATACCCCTTTTCCACAGAGCTTACTAATACTCCTACTTTTTCAAACCTAAATAAATTCTTAATAATAAGGACTGGTTAAAAACCGGAAGGATCCACTATGAAATTACAAGTAACTCAAGAAAACCTATCGAAAGCATTAAACAATGTAGCCAGAGTTGCCAATACAAGAGGCACCCTACCCATACTTGCCAACGTGGTATTGAAAACAGTTGGAACCCGGCTAACCATTGCCGCCACCAACCTGGATATCGCCATCACCCATTACATTGGGTCTAAAGTTGCGGAAGAAGGAAGTATCACCGTCCCTGCTAAGTTAATGCAGGATTTTGTCAGTAGCTTGCCAAGTGGCGTGATCGAACTAACTCTCGACGATTACAAACTACACATAACCACCGATCAATATAACTCTGTAATTAACGGCATTGCCGCTGATGAATTCCCTGTTATGCCAGGTATTACCGAAGGAAAAACATGGTATATACCTGCCAGTTCCCTTAAGAAAGGACTCCAACAGGTACTTGTTGCAGCTAGTAGTGACGAAGCCCGCCCCGTTCTAACCGGTATGTACTTACACACAAGCGGTGGAAAACTATACATGGCGGCTACCGACAGCTACCGATTAGCAGAAAAAGAAATCATGACCACCGGCGAAGACATTTCTTTGCTTATTCCTGCCTCTGCCCTGCAAGATCTACTAAGACTGCTAGGGGATAAAGAAGAAGACGTCGAAGTGACTCATGACGATCAGCAGGTGTTGTTCAAGGTTGGCGAAGTAGAATTAGTAACGCGGTTGATTGAAGGAAGTTACCCAGACTACCGAAAACTAATACCAAGTACATTTGCCTCCGAAGCGACGTTAAAGCGCAGTGATTTTGTGAATATCACTAAGGTTTCTAGCCTGTTCGCCCGTGAAAGTGCCGGTAGTGTGACTGTCCAACTTAACCCTAAGGATAAAACGGTAAGTATTCGCTCGATTGCTTCCCAGCTTGGAGAAAACACCGCCAGTGCCACTGCCGAGATTACTTCCGAAGGAGATATAACGCTTAACTCACGTTACTTGCTTGATGCACTTGGCACCTTCTCTGGCGACTCGGTTAAAATTTGCTTTAACGGTAAGCTCGAACCTTGCATATTGGTTGATGCAAAGACAAACGACTACACTCACGTCATCATGCCCCTTAAAAGCTAATTTAATAGGATAAGTATTTGTCATTCGAGGCACATCCGCAGCCGGTTTGTGTTATTACAAACACATTCCGAGCGAGGACAGTGCCGAGAAGGATGAGTACTTACCCTAGTAACATGAGATAATTATTGGAATGATACTGAATGATTTGAAGCTCAAAAACTATCGCTCCTATGCCGAGGAGGTTTTTGAGTTTGGGCCGGGAGTTAATATTATTGTTGGCCCAAACGCCAGTGGTAAAACAAATCTCCTAGAATCCATACTGACTCTGTGTACCGGCAGCTCTTACCGGGTTAAGGATATGGATCTTATTGCCTTCGACCAACCCTGGGCTCGTATAGAAAGTAGTACTAGCGACGGAACTAGAGTCCTAACTATTGAACAGGTATCGGTAGACCCGCCGACTACAAAAAAGAAGTTTGTAGTAAATGGTGCAAATTATGCCAGATTGTCACTTCAGAAAGCTGTTCCGGTGGTTGTTTTCGAACCTGAACACCTCCGTTTATTGCACGGTGGCCCAACCGGGCGACGTGATTATCTGGATAATCTTTTGGAGCAAACGACCCCTGGTTATAGTACGATTCGACGCGACTACCGGCGAACCGTGGCTCAACGCAATGCCTTACTTAAGCGCATGATAAACCCTGATGATGGACAGCTTTTTGCTTGGAACGTAAGGCTCAGCCAGCTCGGTGGGAAAATAGTGGAAGCTAGATCAGCGTTGGTTACACGGTTAAATATTGAACTTGAGGATTTATATCGGCAACTTTCCCATACTGAATCGACTGTTAATCTTACTTATGTATCTGATGCTGAACCAAACAACTACAGTAGCGAGGTGCTAAAATTACTATCACGGAATGTCGAGAAAGACAGCGTACGTGGATTTACCGGTAATGGACCCCATCGACATGACTTTGAAATAGTCCTCAACGGACATCCAGCCGCTCTGGCGGCTTCGCGGGGCGAAACCCGAACATTGTTGCTGGCACTCAAAATACTAGAGCTGCGGATCATTGAGGCGGTACGAGACAAAAAGCCAATCCTACTACTAGACGATGTTTTTAGTGAGCTGGATGGAGCTCGTCGAAAGGCTCTTACCCTCTTCTTGGAATCTTATCAAACTTTTATTACAACTACCGATGCCGACATTGTAGTGCAGCACTTTATGGATAATTGCACGATTCTGCCAATTCAGAAAACTACAAGCCGCCCGACAGTAGGTTGAGTACATTGTAGGAGTTTTCGCGCAGCTTAGACTTTACTACAAGCGATTCGATAGTAGTATCGGCCGCAGCTTGAGTTTTAGGGTCATAACCAAAGTACCCTTCTGCTTCGTTAAATACATCTTCCCCGTAATTAGGGGTTATATATACAGTGTTACGGTCGATGGTAACAGATTCGACGCTCTTGCTAGCGGTTAAGTCTAGCAGTACTTTATCGACGGCAATCGCTGATGGCGAACCAGCTTCGACAAGGAGTGCATGACTGCCGGTTTGGTCAGCCACACAGATAATATAGCTAGCCGGCAGCTGAGATGATCCACTACCACAGTAGCTAAATTTTCCGAGTGAGTAATCGACGACTGCAGATCTAGTAGCCGGATTAAGTCTAAGGATATTTTTATCATTTACAATCAGCAGCCCTGCAGTCGTAAAAGCTACTTGGCTGACGTTATTGACACTGTAGAGTTGGTCCAATGTGCTGCCATTAATCTTATAGATAGAGACTTGCTGTTTCTCACCCACCGCCGAGACGGCGCAAATAATGGTTTCCTGACACAGAAGTATGTTGCTCCAAAATCCTTTTAGAGAATAGTTGCGTGTCGTGCCGTTTTGATCAACAACATAGACCAGACTAGCGATGTCTTTGCTGACTTTATCCTGGCTGGTGTCGTCTTCGGGATCCTGATTAGAGTATGAGAGGCTGATGGTTCCACCTGTAACGTTGAGTTTATATGGGTTGTAGCCAGACGGAATCTTTGGGGCTTTTATCTTCTCGGCTGGAGCTCCGATGGCTGGGTAATAGGTTATATCGGAAAACGAATCGCTATATACAATTACCCCGTCTCGGTAACTAGCTATCTTGTAGATGGCGTTGTCGTCGGCAACGTTTATGACCGTTTGGCCGTTATAAACAAACGGAACCTTAACCGAAAGTAAGCTGTAAATATATCCAGTACTATCCTCATCCTCAGTTTCTTTTTGAACAAGCCCCACAGTGCCGCTGGAGGTAGAAGCAACACCGATAACACCTCCAATTACTCCGTCGGTGTTGGTTTGTACACTAGGGGGTACGTCTTGACTGCCCAGCAAGTGAATCGTCAGCGAATCACTATTAACGTCGCAGTCGATAGTAACGAGTACTTGATCAAAAGCCATACAGCCTTTGGGTTGATCGGCTACAAAGGTGCGTTTTCGTTCAAAGTCAGTTGTTACTTTTTGTTGAGTTGTCGAAAGAAACCCACCGGTATCTGTTTGTGTCCAACCGCCTGAATTAGATGTGGAAACTGTAATTTCGTAGCTCGATTTTTTAACAAACCGCTTCATTTCTTTTGCGTCAGAAACAAATGTTTGTGTGGTGTTGGTCTTTTGGTCAAGAAGCTGAACGGTGTACTCGCTGCTGTCTGGACCGGAAACGGTAATGGAAACGAAGCCATGAGTAAAAATAAAAACAGTAATGTAAGCAACGATAGCCGTAACAACAATGGCAATACTGATTTTTTTTATTTTGGCTATATTCTGGGCCTGTGCATCTGGATACATTGCTACTCCTACTTTAATCGAGCTCTTAAATAGTGGCCACGCTTATCGGATGCCACCGCCTTGCCAAGGTTAGGCATTCTACTTCCGACAGAGGCATCTGATTTGTTGAAGCCATTCACCTGCTCACCTACAAATACATAGGTGTGACCATAAGGATTACCCTTAACAATCAGGATGTCGCCTGGCTGAAGATCGGCCACGGTAAAGTCCATAGTGGTGTCGTACTTCTCGGGGTGATCTAGTACATACTTATATTGAACAGAGGTTCCAACGAGTGGATAGTTTGGATCAGCGCCACTGGCCCGCATAACTGTTGCCACAAAAGCTCCACAGTCAGCACCCTTGTAAGGAGCCTTAGGGTTGTACTTGTTGATAGCTCCAACATAAGCAGCTGTTGGTGTTAAGCCATGGGATCCATCGGCCCAGGCCAGGTAGATTGCCATAAAGGCTATGGCACCTGTACCAGTTCCACCTGTGATCACGTTATTAGCAAGTGATACACAATTATTTGCATCGGTCGCTGCCGGTGTTGTTGTCGGAGTCGCTGCCGCTGGCGTAGCTGCTGGAGTTGCCGTGGTTGGTTGTATAGATCCGTACTTGGCTAAAATTGCTTTGGCATAGTTAGCTCGTCTTCGAGCGGCGGCTTCTTTGTTGGCGGGGATCTCGTAGTTATAGGTTACGATTCTGGTTGCCTCTGCTAACTGATCTGGTGTAGTTGCCATCAACGGTGTTAGAGTGGATTTTTTATATGGTCCGTTTAGTTCTTGCCACATATATTCTACTTGTAGCGTGATATCACCAGCCTTGCGTCGCAAGGGATCGGTGTCCACCTTCTTCTGTAAGCCATTTTTTCGACCAGGAGATGTCCATTGGATAATTCCGTATCCTGGCTGACCGTTAGACTTAACCGGCGGTGGAATATTGTCGTCTAAACTTGATGGCTTCCCTGCTTTAGATATTTCGCCACGAGAGTTAGGGAGGCCGTATTCCACAAGTCGTGGTTCGAAGTGGGCTTCTTCTTGCATGTTGCCCATGATTGCTGCTGCCTGATGAGGCTGGAGGTTGTTCTGTCTAAAGAAATTCCAAACAGCAAGCTGATTATCGCCGTTACCGGTATTAATAACAGAGTTATAGTTTACTGGACAGCCGCCAAGGGCTTCATCTTCGTAGATCTTATGAAATTCCGTACCATTATTTATAGCCGCTTGGTCTTCGGGTTTCGGTTTCGCCGCATATATTTGAGCGGTACCCAAAAAGGCTTCGAATATACAGAAAAGAATAATCAATGTTCTTTGCAGGTAGATTAGATACTTTTTCATAGTGGTGCCGCCAAGTGAATATGAGGCCCTGTTGCTTTGGTGGTCTCGGGTCGGTCGAGCATCACATTTGAACAGCCAGCTGGTTGCTGGTTTAAGGCGGAGTCACGATATCTACTATTTGGTACTCCGAGTTCACAGCCGTTGGGAAGCAATGCCTTTGCTTGATTTATGAAGCCTTGAACCACACCTGATTCGTCGTAAGCATCGAAGCTGGTAAGTGGTATGCCATTAATGCCAGTTGAGCCGGAGATATCAACGGCTTTGCCCTTCCAGTGCCGACTATTCTTGCCTGCCCCAACAGTGCTTCCTGTACAGCCACGGTGCAGTGAGGTGATCTTGAACTTATACTTGGAAGATAGGCCAACCAAGACGCGTAATAGTTGCGTATCAAAGGTGTACGAAGCATTAACTTTTGGACATGGTCCACTTCCGTTAGCTAGATTTTGCATCTGGTCTCGTTGTTCAATTGTTACATTACTTGATGCTAATAGCTGGGCTGCCAAAGACTTTGCATCCCCTGTCGGTAGTCCACCGTCTACAGGCAATGGCGGGGTGGCTGTTGGTGATGGTGGCGCCGCGCCGGATTGAGATGGCTGGCTTAGGTCTTCTGGCTTAAGGACGCTGGTATCAAAGGCTGCTCCGCCACTGCCGATAGCGGCATCATCAAGCAGACAGGCATTAACGGTGTCATGTACATCTTGTCCAGACTCGGGATCTACTTTAGTGTTCTCGGCCCATGCTTTATTGTAAGCGTCACAATCCGCAGGCCTCTCCGCCGTAAGTATTGGATCACCTTGTTTGACACCGTATTGTAGTACTCCCCATGGGTCGCGGCCAGAAGCAGCCTT
>CAZIBG010000003.1:79491-82115 GCA_964536985.1 uncultured Candidatus Saccharibacteria bacterium
CTTGTTTGACACCGTATTGTAGTACTCCCCATGGGTCGCGGCCAGAAGCAGCCTTTACCTGCCTAGAGCTAAACATTGATCCAATATTCGCAAAGAAGCTGACGGGACTAGAGAATATCGATGCCATTGTGTCATTGGTGTAGGTGCTAATGTTAGTTGGCATAGCCATAGCCATCTGTCCCACTAGCGAATACTGGCTCTCAGTGTCGAACATACGGGCAAATAACGGCTTCTGGCTAAATAATTGTGTTTCTTCATCTAACTGGGTTTGTCTGATGGCGCCGATCTCAGCATCGCTAAGTAATTGTCCTCCGACGCCGAATTGTGCATACTGGTTTCCGGCTATATTTATACCACCTGCGGCGACATTAAAGTTTCGGCCACCACTCGGAACTGGAGCGTTACCGAGCGGATCGGGGATTATCTGGCTAGCCGATTCCAATAATGGCTGTGTAAGTTCAGCTATTTTCCCATTCAGAGAATCGACTCCTGGGAATTTCTGAACGAGATTACCGAAGATATTTGCGGGTCCGTTAAATACCTTTCCAGGGGCTGCATTCCATCCATCAGCGATGGCACCGACTTGCTCAAGCCCTGGTTTTTTAAAGAGGTCCGAGCCCTGGGTTAAGACATTGTTGAATCGTAGACTCTCTTCTTCGCAAACTAATTCACCTGCCGGCACTTGATTACCGTCATCACACGTATATTTAGATGTGTCGGCTTCTTGTAGTGCAAAGGCGCTCGGCATAAATACGTCAGCTAAGGATCTTGAACCAGAACCCATAATGCTCTCATATAGCGGGCTCTTCTCCATTCCATCCAAAGAGCTGGCAACAGAGCCTACAAGACCAAGATTAGTTTTACCGCTCTTCATTTCGGCAGCACTCGATAAGTATAAAACACCTTGTTGAACCATAATGGCCGAGTTAACAGCATAAGCCCACTTTTTAAATTTTGCTCCAGCATTTTTTATCTTCGAAGTAAATTGAGCTATCATATCAATCCAGCCAATAATAGGGATAGCCTTACTGGCAACCTTAGCAATAGTTTCGCCCGCTACCTTTTCGATCACAGTTTTCATAGCGTACTTTCCGAATCCACCCGCATCACCAATATCAGTTACCAAGCCTGTTAACTTAGCGACACTATCTGAGGTGTAGGCAAAACCCTGTTGCTGGAGATATTTTTCTATATTCCTTTGTAGCTTGTCTTTTTTCTCTTGATCGCTTGGATCATTGCCGTCCGTGGTCGACGGATCACTATCGCACTCCGTTGAGAATATGCATGCCATCGCCAGGCCGAGTACTTGTGAGCGAGGACCTCTTACTCTTCGTGCAAGTACCGCAGCAAAAGCACCTTTTTTATTCGTTTTCCAGTCAGCTAGTTTGTCTCTAGTATTACAATAGAAGACACAGCGGCGTATACCGTACTTTCTATCAAGCAGCCCGCCTATCTTGTACCGATACATAGCCTTCTTCCACTTAGTCTCCCCAGCTAGAGCCTCCCTTACGGCCAGACGTATATCGTTTCTACCTCCTTCTGCCTGGAAGAGCCCCGAATTAGGGTTTTTCCTAAAACCAGTTACATCAATATTGCTTGTTGCACCATTAACCTTCAATACATAGGTATTATTTGTGGTTTTAGCTACCTCAAAGCCGTATTTATCAGCCATCTTTGTTTCTAGTCTAGCATCCTGCCAAGCACCAAAAAGCACCGCTACCGGCCCTGTACTATTAGATGGAACACTATAGCAGGTTCGGTCCATAGTTCGAGTACTTGAACAAGCACCAGATGTACTCAGATTGGGAACAACACGCTCTACAAGGTAGCGATTAAAGTAATGTTCCATTCGAGACCCTACAGCTGATTCTGAAGATGCAAAATATCGTTTTTGTAGGTTCTCGGCTACTATCATTACCTTCAAAGGGATCATCGCCATAAATATGGTTACACCAATTCCACCAACGCCGGCCACAATTCCACCGCCAATAAGTGTTTTTTTCTTGTTGGCTTGGATTTTCGCTCGCGTCTTGGCTAGTAGCGACTCACTCTCTTCGGCCGCATTATAAAGACTTTCCTCTTCGCTGGAAGCTGTTCCGCTTGCACCAGCTTCTTCTCTTTCTTTGATGGCTTCCGGGGTTAGGGCTTCGGCTTCTTCGCCGTTATCGTCGGCCGCGGAATAGTTTTCGTCTGCCGGGCTATCATCTTCGCTGCCGCCATTCAGTAGATTCCATTCTGCTCTTTTACGCCGCAGTGCCTCGCGAACCCTTCCGGTTTTTTCGTCGTCGTAGTTATCGCTCAACGTCTAACTCCTATAGGCCTGGCATTAAGCGATTAGATAGGTCGATTGTACCTTGTGGCTGGTTTAACTCGCCCTGGGCGTTAATCTGCTGAACTTGGTCGGGGTTGGTGGTGATCAGATTCATCTCAGTAGGGCTGGCAGTGATCTGAATATGTACGTGACTTTGTCCGGCAAAGAACAAGCCCTGCCCTACTGGGAACTGACTAAGTCGTTTACGCTCTTCACTGGTGAGCTTAAAGACATCGGCAAGAACATCGATGGCCGAACTAGATTGCTTAAGAAGTAACTGCATACTGGCGTTGGCCACAATGGCGCGACCCAT
>CAZIBG010000003.1:82215-94066 GCA_964536985.1 uncultured Candidatus Saccharibacteria bacterium
TCGTAGAGATCCACAATTGTTGGAGGCAGTCCGCCGTGTGTTAATGGATCGTTAGTGATTCCAGCCTTAGCGTAGGTTTCGATAAGGGCGGCGTCTAGATCGGACTCTTCTACGGGGCTTAGGACTGGCATTGAGGCGGTTTGACCGCCAGCCATCATCTGAGCCTGCGCTCCACCCATCATCAAACGGAGTAGCCCGTGAAGCGTAATAATGTTACTTCGCAGCGCATTATCGGCTTCATCGGTATCGACTACTTTCGGAAGATCAAAGGGGTTGATGCGAGTGGCAGAACTAAGGCTCAGCCGTACATATGCC
This sequence comes from uncultured Candidatus Saccharibacteria bacterium, assembly GCA_964536985.1. Taxonomy (GTDB): domain Bacteria; phylum Patescibacteriota; class Saccharimonadia; order Saccharimonadales; family AWTP1-31; genus CAZIBG01. Next base: position 82,531 of record CAZIBG010000003.1, read on the forward strand.
CCACCGACTGCTTCGCACATACGTTGATATTCGTTTTCAGGGTCGATAATAAAGATTTCGGTACCAAACATAAGGCTACGAAGAGCCTCTAGCTTAACGGCGAACGACTTACCGGCACCGGACTTAGCGAAGACCACCGAGTTGCCGTTCTCAAGACTAAAGCGATCGAACAGTACCAGACCGGAGTTGTGCATGTTGATGCCATACAAAATGCCATTGTCTTGGCTGAGGTCAGCACTAGTGAATGGGAAGCTGGTGCTAATAGCACCGGTGTTCATGTTGCGTCGAATTTGCAGTTGATCCATGAACTGTGGCAAGGTGCTGTTAAAGGCTTGCTCTTGCTGGCTGGTGGCAACCTTGGAATAAACCAGTTGCTGACCAAGTACGGACTCGATCTTGTGTGTTACGAACTCAAGTTCGTCCATACTGCTGGCGTAAATAGTAAAGTACAAACCAAAACGGAAGAATCGCTCTTCCCCAACCTGGAGCTTATCGCGCATTTCTTCGGCATCCTGAATGGCGGCTTGCTTACCCGGGTCACGGGTACGGCCTTTTTCGGCATCGATCTGAAGGCCGGCTTCCAACTGAGTTACCTTTTTGCGGAGGTTTTCTAGGACTACCTGGCTCTCTACCGGGTAGACGTAAATAGACATGTCCATAACTTCGTCCATATTAACCATGCTACTGAGCCATCCTGTAAAGATCTGACGAGGATATCCGTAGACGTAGAATGTTCGAGCCAGTCGTGTTCCGATATGGAAGAAGCTATTTTCGTAAGCAAGTGAGCTGGGTGCAATAAAATCACGGAGCGCTGTAACGCCCTTCTGAAAGGCCGCTTGGACTTCTTGTTCTTCCATGGCGCGCTGAGCTTGAGCGGCAGCAACAGGATCCATTGGCTGATTCTTCTTTTTTCCAAAAGCCATTACTGCATCTCTCTTTCTAGTTCGGGTTGTCGAGCCTGTCCGACCCCTTTAGTGACAACAGGGACCGTTAGATCACCAAAGTTCTTTAGTTGCTGGCGGGTAGCAGTGTCTGGGTTGTAACTGTCGTAGTAAAGCTCGATAAGCTCCTGGGTGTCTAGCGGTAGTCCTTGAATTCCACACTGCATAAGTCCGCCAAGCACCGCTTGGACGCGGTTACGAAGCTCGTCTTTAGCTTTGGCAAGGTCGGCCTCGTTAATGACCACCTGCTGTGACGGTTTATTACTGAACATAGTAGTTAGACCGCTCAAGAGGCCCTTGCTGGCATCAAGTGTTTTCTGTAAGTCAGCTGCTGGGAAAAATGGGATAACTACATAGAATTTTTTATCCATGATGTTGGTCTGCTGGCTAAGTTGCGACATAAACTCAATGTAATCTTCCATCAGGAGCGCTAGGAGCATGTTATCGTGCTCGGTGCGGATTTTGTCTAGCTTCTCGATATATGGTCCTAGATCAACACGAGAAGAACGAACAGTGATCTGAACTGGAAAGTATAAGGAGTTTAGGAACCCTTGGTAGCTATATTCAACAGCTTCCCTTTCCTGGGGGCTCATGAGGTCGAAGTTAATGGATTTAACCATGATGATCGAACGGAAGCTACCATCGTTCATAATGACGATTCCGTCACGAACTTCGGCGATCTGCAAAGAGTTCTGAGTGCTATTAGGGTTGGATTTTGGAACTACAGCTGGCGCTTGTATGGCTCGGGCGGCGGGATTTCCCGGAGAATAGGTATTTGGCGGCGGAGCTACGGCTGCGGCAGCACCAGGCATGGCATATGCTTGACCACCAACACCCTGTGAAGGATTAGCCGGTGGAGCGGCCGGCGTTGCTGCCGGATACGCACCGGCAGGATTTTGATTTCCGTTTGGTGATTGACTGTATGGATCCATGTATCTATTTACCCACCCAAAGTTTCCTCATAAGATCTAGTGAAGCGAAATAACAACTTCATCATCACCGGCTTCGCGTGCGAGGCTGTCGATGCTTCGATCATTGTTTCGTGCTAGTTCAATTGTAGCAGGACTACCCATTGGTGTCACTGGTGGTGTGGGGTTATTTACGGGGTTTGGATCATAGGGATTAAGTGTTTTGTGATTTTGGAAATTATGAGACGCAACATTCCGCTTAGAACGGATAGTACTGAGCAGTGCCTCGTCGTCCGGGTCGGTCTGAGTTGCTGCCGAGCTAAATAGCGGAGAAAGTCCAGGATCATCAACTATCCTTGAGGCTTGAGCCTGTGTGGTAAACATAGCCTGGCCAGGCGCTGCACTTGCTGGCTGGCTCATAAACCACATATTGTCTGGAGGTGGGGCCTGGCCTGTGCTGATGTCACGGGCAGTCTGCACGTTCTCTATAATGCGATCCTTATGCTGTACTCCGCTGCTGGATATCTGAGTATCAATCTGCTGAGCTCGAGCGGTGTCGTATATGTCTACTCCCGGATCGGCATCTGGGTTGTTTACGGTTGGCAACATAGAGCCGGCGATTAATCTATCCGAATCAGTTGGTGCGGAAGCGTCTTGAAGCGTAGCGCCTTTAATAGCCCATCCACGACTGTCGATGGTGTCTGCCAATGCCTTTAGGCGGCTTTTAACTTCGGTCTGCGTTAGATCATCGCCGGTATATTGCACTACTTCTGGTGGAGCTGTGATCTTAACTAACTCCTGGATTCCGGTTTGATCCCAGATACGTTTGCGAGGCTTGAACATGAACTTGATCTTGGCAAGTAGCCAAACTTCTGTAGGTTGATCCCTGCCCCACGGGAAGGCCAAGAAGCCCGTAACCACAATAATTGGAAGCATCGGGATGGCCATGACCCAGATTCCTTTAGACAAAAAGATAAAGGCTAGGTAGGCACTAACAACGGCGATTGCACCAAAGATACACTGCTTAAGCGTCAGCGGTCCAAAGAACTTATCCTCTGCTTCAATATCTTGAAGAACTTTATATGTAGCCATTACCTTTAATTATCTCCTAAAACTATTCACAGACCAAACTATGATAGAGCTGTATTTCTCCAGCCAGGTTTATCCGCCTATTGGTGGTGGATTTGGATTCCCTGATATCGGTGTTTGTGGAGTGCTTGGCTGTGCATATGCTGCATTTTGTGCGGCCGCACTTTGTGCAGCAAAGGCGCTGTTAAACTCTTTGTGGGTTCCTTGGAATATGTTACTGACATTTCGACGGCTTTCGATTTGGGCTTGAACGGTAGTTGTAACCGTAGGGCCAATGTCCCCACCGCCAGCGACACCAATCATCCCTGCAGGTACTGCAGGGGCATCAATTGCTGTGGTAGGATCCCAATTCAGAACTTGATCTGCCACGATCCTTGCTTTATTTGGAGCAGTTCTGCCTAGTTCGTCGTGGAGGCTGGACATGATTGCGAGCTCGCGATCAACTTGATTCTGATCACCACTGTCGTATGCAGTCTTGAGGCGCTGACGCATTGCAGGAATAAGTTCCTGCACGGCTGCTTCCTTCATGCTTGGGTGAAGGATTGTACCCGGTCCCTGTGATTCAAGAACCTGCCCCTTGAATGCATCCGTGAGGCTTTTCTGTTTAGCCTCGTAGGTGGATTTGTCGGCAGCAGTCTTGCCTGATGCATTATACTCAGCTGTAGCTGCGGCCATATCCTGTGCATAGAAGAATGTTTTGCCGAAACCATTACCGCCGACGTCACCACGTCCGGCATTCATAGAAGCGCTTCTACCCTTGGCAACCATTGCAGCAAGTGCCGCCTGATCACCATGGGACGCTCTAGCTGCTTTTTCCCATGCTTCGTCTGCATTCCAAACTGTTCCACCTGCAATAGCCTGGCTCGTAGTAAGCTGCTCGAAGGAATGTTGATCCATTCGTTTACGCACCCTGGTCGCATAGGACACGGCTCGATTTATGGTAGCCTCATCACCACGTGCATATCCTTTGTCTGTTAGCATCTGCTTGAGCACCTTACCGTCAGTACTACCAGACGCAGCCCAGTCAGAAAGGATTGCATTGAGGTTGTCGTCGCCTTTAATTGGGGTGTATTCTGCATCCTCCATCATTTTATTTATATCTTGTTGTGCGGATGTGTTTATTGCGGTTGATAGATTCTCTTTCCACCCACCCGGGCGTAGACCAGCTTTATTTATGTGTGCTGCTTGCTGGGCCCTCGTATTGATTCGATTACTGAGCGTGCCTTCTCCTCTGTCTCGCAAGAATTGACCGGCTTTTGCGTTGTGGGCAATCTGAGACATGCCCTTCTGGCGACCCTTCTTGAGGCGGTCGAAGGCGCCACGACTGCGGTCATTCGCCATACCTACAAGGTTGCCAAATACTCCACCGGCCGCTTTGAAGGTAAACGGTATAAAAGCATATGGAAGGATGTAGGCGGTAAGCTTAAGCAATGGTGTTAGTAAGCCGCCTTCAGCTCCTGCTGCCGGCGTAGTGGCCATAACTCCAGCAAAGATACGTCCGGATGCAATGAGGGCCATGACGATTGGGAACATCAATAGCAACTTACTGAACGATTGCCACCAGAATTTCCAAAGTTTATCGTTGCCTGGGAAGATCCAAGAAATGATAGCTATCGGCGCAAGTAATACTAGAACAATTACGAACATCTGTCGTGCTACAAGAACTAGGAAGGCTACGAACATAACAAGTAGCCCAGTTGCAAAATAACTGAATAAGATTCCAGCTGCTGCCTGGATAGCAAAGGCGGAAGCAACAATTGCTATTCCACCAAATTGCAGGACAGCGCCACCAGCGCTAGGAGTAAATAGACTGGTAAGACTTTGTGCTTTGGTACCGAATGGTGCCGTCATTAAACCAAGCGTCCCTTTACCAACTACATTGGATATATCGATTAGGAATATACAGACATACCAGGAGAGCAGCATGAAAATTACCGCAACAACCATACGAGGGAATGCTTTTTTAACAGTGTAAGCGTCCAGGAAACTAACGCCTAATGCGGTACTAATAACCATTACAAGCATGGCAGCAATTAGCAGTGTTAGCCCAATATTCCTAAACTGAGCCCAGGCATCATACATTTCACTATTTGTATACTTATCTCGATCAATTTCGAGCAACCGTGACAGCTGAGTGTCTACCCAGTTAAGTGCCCCACCAACCAGCTGTAGTGCAGGACATAGTATGAAACCCAGTACACCACTGTTTGATTCGCATGAGGTAGTGTCCTGCTCGGCGGCAGGTGCAGCAACGGGAGGGTCGTTAGTTGGATCGTCGTCTGTCGTATTGGCTGCTACTGTTTTTTTATAGTCTTCTGCAAATTTATTCATTTGTTGAACAATAGTCTGACAAGTCATCTTCTGGTCGTTACCACCGTCATTGTTGAGCGAGTATCCTACGGGAATGACCATGGTGTCGTTTTGAGCTAATACATATGTTTTTGTAGTTAATGTGCCGGCTTCGTCTACGATCTTAACTGACGCACCACCCGGGTCTTCGCTCCCTATACACTTTTTATTGAATGTTCCGAGAAGCGCTGCATACTGGACATCGCTAGGCATGCCCTTTGAATAGTTAATGTTATATTTCTTCTCGATCGCACCCTTAATAATGTTGATTCGAGTGCTCTCTGGTTTATTGTCTATTTCTACTAATTCGTAGGCTGACTTGTCGCTCGTAATTTTATATAACCCATTGTCGACTACGAAGTCGAGTGGCTTCTCGTCTATAGCATCAAAGAGCGCCTTTACGTCCCCGGGCTCTTCACAGTCAACAATTCCGTTATCAGGCTTTGTTAGGTGTCCAACGACTTTTCGTACGTCCTTAATACTCCCGTCAAATATACCTCCCTTATTAATGTCTTCAGGGGTTTGTCTAACATCCCATCCGGCATCGTCAGAACAGTTTGCTAGCGCAAGTCCGACATTCCAGGCTTTTGCAAGCACTTCTGGGCTGTAACCGTCTGCACGTACGATGGTAGGAGAAATAAGACCGATTCCAAGCTGTAAGGAAACGAGGGCCAATAGTAATAAGGAAAAGAAGGATCCTTTATGTGCTTTTAAAAATTTCAATACTACGTATCCTATTTATTTTCTGTATCCGATACAACGGTTGAATATAATATACTTGCCCACGAAGCTTAATCATTACTTCTTAATTACTATAATCGGTGAGCCCCGTATCTGCAACTGCTAATCAAATATTGCCAGCCCATCGTCTAAGCAGTATAGTAATCTTGAAGTCTATGAAAAATATAGTAAAACAAAAAGCAAATCGCCCGTTCTCTCAAATTTTAACTTCCTTTTTAATTGGAGTCCTACTGATCGTTGGAGTCTCAGTAGTAGCCTCCAGTCCAGTTAGTGCCGCAAAGCCCGAAATCCCCGTTGGCTGCCCAGGAACAAAGATTCAGGGACCACCCACAGCAGCTCAAACAGCGGTCTGCGCAAATATCCCCGTTGGCTGCCCAGGATCTACTCAAACGGGAGCACGTCCAGCAAACTTTGATGAACTCACCTGCCCTTATGGCGACGTAGCCTCGATAGTCGAGCCAGAATGTAGTTCACAAGTTACTGATGAAAAAGCTCGATGTTCTGTAGCCCAAGAGTGCGATGGTGGCGACCTGAGTGCATCAAACTGTGGCATCACTCGCTACCTGATACTGCTAATCAATGTCCTTTCTGGACTTGTCGGCATAACAGTTGTGGGTGTAATGATCTTTGCAGGCATACAATACTCAGTATCATCTGGTGATCCAGGCGCAGCTGCCGCCGCAAAAAAACGAATCAGCAATGCGATATTGGCTCTAGTATTGTTTGCTACAATGTACGGTTTCTTGCAGTGGATCGTCCCAGGAGGAGTTCTATGATTTTAAAGAGAATAGCTATAGTGTTTACACTTGCAGCAGTAATGTTTGTTGGCTCACTTACTTTGCTGCCAGCACGCTCATACGCTGCCGGTCCCGCGGAGTGCTATCAGAAGAGTGGGTTCCTAGGCTTCCCTACCTGGTATGAGTATCTAGACGTCGGTCCAAAAGGCGAAGACCCCTGTGCTATAGTTGGCCCCGAGGAAAACGGTGAGTTTTCATTCACTAAAGCACTTCCCCGTATCGGGCTAGCTATTACCGAGGTCTTGCTTAGAGTCGCCGGAATTGTCACCGTTGCTTTCGTGATGGTTGGTGGATTTAAATACATGACAAGTCAAGGTGAACCCGATGGCCTTAAAAAGGCACAAGGAACAGTTATTAATGCATTGATAGGTCTGGCTATCTCTGTTCTGGCGGTGACAATTGTTAGCTTTATAGGCGGAACATTATGGCAATAGAACTTCTCCAGCGGTTATATATTGTCGGTGCGGCTTCTTTTGTAGATAAGAGGGACTTAAATATACCTACAACCGAAGTTACGCCGGATAAGTTAAACACTGTCCTTGAGTTAGTATTCGGATTATTTGGTGGAATTGCGCTGATTATCATAATAATAGCCGGTATCAAGTTCATCACCAGCCAGGGAGACCCTCAAGGAACGGCAAAAGCACGAAACACCATTATCTACGCCGCAATTGGTTTAGCTGTCAGTGTGGCTGCCTTCTCTATCGTAACTTTTGTAACAGGAAAACTATGAGCAAAATTCTAAAAACTATGACACTCAGTTTTGTAATGATCTTTTCGCTATTTGTTCTTGCCCCCGTTACCTCAATGGCAGCATCAGATTTTGATGCCTTCCAAGACACTTGTGACGGATCTACCGCTGCCAGTCAGTCAGCAGTATGCAAGGATAAGGCAGAAAATGCCGGTAAGAGCCCCTTCGACTCAACAACTGGCATCATTCCTAAAGTTGCCAATATTATTGCTGCCGTTGGTGGTGTGATTGCCGTCGTATTTGTAATGATTAATGGCGTTACCCTGCTTATGTCCACTGGCGATAGCGCTAAGATTAACAAGGCTCGTGACGGATTGATATATGCAGCGGTTGGAATTGTAGTAATAGTAATGGCTCGAGTAATCGTAGCTTTCATAATGAGGTTTATATGAAAAAAAGAATTGGCTTCATGGCACTAGCTGTCATGACATTAGTTATTAGTTTTATGGGAATCTTCTCTGCACCAGTTTTTGCAGACGCAAAGTCAGCTGTTTGTGAGGGTGCAGGTTTGGTTGTCGGTGCTAACGGCTGTGAAACCCCTGCTGGTACTCCTGACGTCGACAGCACGCTCAAGAAAGGTATTAACTTATTCTCTGCTGTGATTGGTGTTATTACCGTTGTTATGTTCATGATCGGTGGCCTTAAGTACATCACTTCCCAGGGTGATTCTGGTCAGATGAATAGCGCCAAGAATACATTGATTTTTGCGGCCGTTGGTTTAGTGGTTGTTGCTCTTTCCCAGTTAATCGTTAATTTCGTGCTCGAACGCTTCACGACTTAGTGCGATCAGGGATTGAATTGTTGTAAGAGTTTATGGTATAAAACTAAGAGAAATTAAGAAAGGTATTATCAATAATGATCAAAAAACTAAAACAAATGCTCGTATCAGCAGCGGCTTTCAGTCTGTTTGCTGCACCAGTTCTCGCTCCAGTTGCTGTACATGCAGCAGAAAGTGACCTTCGTGGCTCACTTTGTGGCGGAACATCAATCAGCCTTACCACAGCGTCTAACGACTGTGAAACTGGCGAAGAAGGAACAAACCAAGTCAACAACGCTGTAAAGCTTGGACTTAACCTCTTCTCTGCTATCGTTGGAATCATCGCTGTTGTTATGATCATCGTCGGTGGTATCAAGTACATCACCTCAAGTGGTGACTCAGGTAACATCACATCTGCTAAGAACACAATCATGTACGCCGTAATTGGCCTTGTAGTTGTAGCTCTTGCCCAGATCATTGTGAAGTTCGTACTCGAACGATTCGTAGGTGGAAGCGCATAAAGCCTTCCTCGCTTAACAAAAGAACCCTCTCCGGAGGGTTCTTTTTATTTACTCTGAAACTATACCCGGTAATCTATTCTTCTCTGCAAAGCAAAACCACTCCCAAAGGAGTGGTTAAAGGTTCGCTAGCTACTTTTATTTTAGAGGACCTGGATCTTCTTAACGGTGTCTTGCTTCAGTTTGGTAAAGCTAATTGTTAGGACGCCATCTTTGAGGACGGCTTCGATCTCTTCTTCTTTAACTGGAACTGGCAGTGTAATGCTTCGAGAGAATTCCCCCCAGTAGCATTCTTGGACAAAGTAGTTCTCTACTCCGTCTTCGTTGCCAGCAGAAAGTGTTCCACGGATGCTGAGTGTATTGTCGGCAATACTAACATCAAGTTCGCTCTTGTTGACGCCGGCTGTACGAGCCTTAACAACGAGCTTTTCTTTTGTTTCGTAAACGTCAACTGCTAATTGGCCAGGAACGGCTTCTTCTTCGTCCCACTCGTCTGCCGCTGGTGTAGCGGCAGCAATGGTTGTCGTTTCAATTTCGGTCACTGGTCCATCGTCTTCGCCGAGGAATGCAGCTGTTAGCTCATCTTCCATTAGCAAATCTTCGTCGCGGCTTCGTCGCGCCATACTGTTGTTACCCTCCAGGTCAAATATCTTATTATAGAGCTAGCGTTTTTGTGTTAATGGTAGTATAACTTAGTAAAATTTGACCTTCAACCATAATAGGTATATTTACAACACATAATCCACAACATTACTCATTTCTGTGAAATATTTTGTACTCAATGTAGATTTCGATACCGTTCTAACTTGGAAGTGAACAACTAAGGATGTGTTTAGCTGGGCTTCGATAGGTATACTCAGCAATATGCAGCTACTCGAAGCTATCATGTCCCTACTGGCGCCACACGACTGCCTTAAATGCGGCGAGGAGGGGTCGCTTATCTGTTCTAATTGCATGGGTCTTCTGGATAATGTCCCCTCCCGGTGCTTTAGGTGCTTACGAGCAACCAGTGGTTACCAAACCTGCCCTTCTTGTTTGGAGGTGTCGTGGGTGAATCATGTCTGGCCGGTCACGACTTATGCCGATTTTGGTAAACAGCTTGTTCATAGTCTAAAGTTCTCCCGTGCTAAAGTGGCCAGTGAGCACATTGCCGAGTTGATGGCCGGCACTCATGCCCTTCCCTATAAAGGAATTCTGGTACCAGTCACCACTGTTGGTGTTCGCCGCCGTCAGAGGGGTTACGACCAGTCGGTCTTGATAGCATATGCGCTATCGCGGATTACCGGACTGCCATGCAATTCTGTACTCATGCGCTCAGGAACAACTAGGCAGATGGGTGCATCGCGCACAGAAAGGGTGCAGCAGTTACGCGGGGCGTACCATGTTGCCAATAAAAGGCATGTCTTGGACAGGCACATTATTTTAGTCGACGATGTTGTGACCACTGGAGCAACACTTGAATCGGCTACCCATGCTCTGCTAGATGCCGGAGCTGGTGCGGTAGATGCCATTGTCTTTGCAGCGGCCTAATAGTTCTTTGGCATTACGGCTGATTCTGCTATAATCACCCCTGTTGCGGAGAGGTGCCCGAGTGGTCGAAGGGAACGGTCTTGAAAACCGTCGTGCCGGCAACGGTACCGTGGGTTCGAATCCCACCCTCTCCGCCAAACAAAAAGTCCACACTATTGTGGACTTTTTCTATTTCTAGGAATAGCAACAGTTAATTTGTGGCAATTTTTATATAACAAAAGATAAAATAACAGGGATAAAAATTGTCACATATTCTATGACAATAAGTAATTCAATGTTAGTATATTCTGATGGAAGAATTGTTTAGCCGACTCGGATTCAACGCCAAAGAGACCTCGATCTACCTTCATTTAGTAGAGGGCGGACCATCACCGGCTACTGAAATCTCTAAGGCAGTCAAAGAAAGTCGAACTAACACCTATATGGTGCTCGATAAACTTTCCGAAAAAGGCTTTATACGAATTGATGATTCTCAGCCAGTACGAAGGTTCTGCGCCGAACACCCCGACCGGCTAAAGGCTGGATTACTGGAACGACAGAAAGAGATGGCCGAGACAAAGCGCTCATTTGATGCTGCCCTGCCGGAACTTCTGTCTGCATTTAATCTTGGGAACCATAACACCGGCGTGGTATCGCTACAGGGTCTAGACGGTCTCAAGGCAGCTATGGAGGATATGACAAAGTCTAAGACGGAACTACTGGTTTGGGGTAGTCATGTGGCCAACAAAGACCTAATTGCTTGGAGGATTATTGAGAACGCTGGGTATAAGCGGCGATCACAAGGTATTGCAACGCGGGCACTGTTCCAAAAAGAGGCGGCATATTGGTCGCATATACAGAACTTTAAGAATAAAGGTTTTGAAGTCAGGCTGTGGGGCGAGAACCCTTTTATGGGTGAAGTAGTGATTTATGGAAGCAAAGTTGCAATAACGGCTTATGAGCCAGAAATATTGATAACGATACTTACCAATCAGGTGATTGCCGATACGTTCAGAACTATCTTCGAAAATAGCTGGAAGCAGTCCGTCGCCCTGCCAGGTACTGTCGAAAAATAAAAAATCCACTCGAGGTGGATTCTTTACTTGGCGGAGGAGGAGGGATTCGAACCCTCGCTGGAACTTGCGCCCCACTAACGATTTAGCAAACCGTCCCCTT
>CAZIBG010000004.1:0-72734 GCA_964536985.1 uncultured Candidatus Saccharibacteria bacterium
ACTTCTTAGTACCTAGTTTGCCTGTATTGGCCTTACTTGTCAATAGTCTTACAGCAGCGGTCAGTCTCGCAGTTTTGCCGACACGAGTGCATGTTCTATGGCAAATTTAGCACCTGGCCTGGAAAGAATGTGTGCTTTTACCATAGAAATGCCGCCTTCATAACGCCTCATCATGGCTGGTGCAGAGTCATTACCAAAAGCAAGAACTTCCTCAGGGTGATCATAGCCGGTCTCAGGGTCTGTATATTCGTCGAATCCCAATCCAATCAGCGAAGCTCCAACCCCAACTGATTCGTCAAAAACATATGCAGTAGTATGTAGTCCTTCTCCTTGCTGACTTAAGGAAAGAAAGCCAAGTGTCTCTGCTATGCCGTTTCCCTGATAATCCGGATCAACAACGAGTTCCCTGAAGTTTATAAATGATCGGGCAATAAATCGCTTAGCAGCCGCTTCTACGATGCCGCCTGATACGTTATGGGCCGCATATGCATAGCCAATTGGCGCATCACCATCATAGGCGATTGCCATGGTAGGAGAATAAAACCAGCTTGGACGCATGTGATCTGAGTTGCGCGCGGCTTTGGTAGGTTTTTGTCTCGACTCTCTGAATGCATCGACGGATTTTGAAGACAATAGGTTCGAAACTTCATATAAAGATCTGTCGGGTAACGAAGCTAAAAAACCTCTTTCAGCGAGCTCTCGCAATGCTTTCCATCGTGTATCATCCTTGATCGACTTTGGATCTTTTAACTCGAAACGTAAATCTTCAACATTGAACCCGTTTACCGGCATAAGAACTCCCTTTAGAATTGGTATTTTTATACCACAGATCTTGTCGTATTGCTAAGTTTAACTCTTTAGGCTTGAGACGATCTTGTCGACAATACCATATTCGAGGGCTTCTTTAGCGCTAAGCCACTTGTCGCGTTCCATGTCCTCATGAATCTTGGCTGGTTTCTGCCCGGTATTCTTAGCCATAATTTCTTCTAGCATCTTTTTAACACGTAGGCTTTCGCGGAGGTCGATCTCTTGGTCGGTAACTTTACCGCGAGTACCGCTGCTTGGCTGGTGAACCATGACAGTGGCGTTCGGTAGGATAATACGCTTCCCTTTAGTGCCAGAGCTCAGCAAGAAAGCTGCAGCTGATGCTTGGATACCGATACCTACAGTTTGGACGTCGTTGCTGATGTACTGCATAGTGTCATAGATGGCCATGGCGTCATACACGCTACCACCTGGGCTGTTGATATAGAACTGGATATCCTTTTTAGGATCTTCGGCATGTAGGAAAAGTAGTTGGGCCACGATGACATTTGCGGTGTGTTCGTTTACACCATCGCCAAGGAAGATGATACGGTCTTTAAGTAATCGGCTATAGATGTCGTAGGCTCGTTCGACACGACCGTCATTCTCGATAACGGTTGGTACAAGTGTGGAGTAGTTAGTTGGATTGCTCATACCAATAATTGTACGCCAATATTGGCACTCGTCAAGCGTGAGTGCCAACGCAAACTAATTAGCCATTGCTGGTTGTCTGTGGAAGGGGTTTTCGGGTATTCGGACAAAGTGGTTAATGACATATTTTGCACGATTGTTAATACCAGCATCTCGTGCAAACGCAGCAATGACCACGGCTGATCCACGGTGACTTAGTGTTGCTTGGTGATCGCCAGCTGCTTTGACCGCTTCCATGTTGTTGCAGTCAGCGGCAAATTCTGGTACGACATCAACATACAAACCCAGTTCAGTCAGGGCAAAGTCAATTTCAAACAAATTATGTAGCGTAACGGTGTGCTGACCGTCTGGTTGTCGGTTCGGGTTCATGTCTCTATTTCTTGGTTGCGTAGTCTACCAGTTTGGCAACGATCTTTTCGCTACGGATACGAGCTGCGATGTCTTGTCGACCTTCTGGTTTATCGAGTTCTGCTTGCATGGTAGGATCTTGGTACTGACCTTTAAGGAGAGCAATTCGGACTTCAAGTTCTTCTGGAGTGACATCGATTTTTTCTTTGTCGCCGATTGCACCTATCATGATGCCGATCTTAACTTGCTCTACAGCGTCTTTACGATTGCGGTCGCGGTGTTCTTCTTCAGTTACGCCTTCGCCGTCAAGGTGTTCTTGCCAGGTTTGACCACGGTACATTAGATTCTGCTTTTCCTCTTGCTCCATTCGCATAATCTGGTCATTAACGATGGCGTCAGGTACGGCTACCTTGGTTTTTTCAGCTACTTCTCGGAGTAAGTCGGTTTCAAAACGGCGGTCGAGTTCGTTCTGTTTTTCGATAGAAAGTTGTCGCTTAATGTCTTCCTTGAGGTCCTTGAGGGTATTAAATGGACCGGCTTTGGTGGCAAACTCTTCATCGACTTTCGGTAGAACCATTTCACTTATTTCTTTAGCGGTAATTGTGAAGGTCACTTTTTTACCCTGTAACGCAGCGACGCCGTAATCTTTAGGGAATGGAATGGTAAAGGTTTTTTCATCGCCTTTTTTGACACCAACAACAGCTGGTTCAAATCCCGGAATAAATGAGTTAGAACCAAGCACAAGCGGGTAGTCTTTGCCATCGGCGCCATTAACTGGCTTGCCGTCTTCATCAACACCCTTGAAGTCGATAACTACTTCGTCGCCGTTCTTTGCGGCACGTTCTACGGGCTTTTTGTCTGCTAAGCGACTACGCAGTGATTCGATAACTTCGTTAACCTGGGCAGCTTCGATCTTTACCGCCTCTTTGGTCTTTTTGATCTTTGTGTAATCAGGAAGTGTAACTTCGCCTAAAACGTCTACAGTGACTTCAAATTCAAATGTAGTGAATGGCACAAACTTTTTGAGGTTTACTTCTGGCTGGCTTACCGCTCGGATGTTTTCTTTGCTAATAGCCTGTGTGTAGTAGTGGTTTAGGACGGCGTCGATAAACTCGGACTGAAGCATTTGCTGGTCAAGATTCTTTTCGATCAGTTCAATGGGCGCTTTTCCAGCACGGAATCCGGCGACTTTAACGGATGAGCCAAGATTTTTAACAGTTGATGTTTTGATTTTATCGAGCGTAGCTTGGTCGGCAGTAATCGCCAAAGTGACGTTGGTATCTGAATTATGAGTAAGTTTTATTTGCATAGACTGCAATTATACATATATTAGGAACTATTTACCACTGTTTGTAGATTGAATGATACTAATAAATATTGTATAATATAGTTAATGCCAAAAAATATTACACATGAGTTTAGTCTTGTTACGTTCGGCGGTAATGTCCAGCTGCCAGTAACACAAGCCGATGGCGTTCAGTACTTTGGTCATTACGACGAGTTCCTGTCTGGCGAGCCATTCCTACATCTTGCTGATGGTTTTACCTACAGGGATATCGACACAGCTATAAGTAACAACGCGCCTGACGTACTGATCACAAGAAATATGACGGGATTTATTGGAGTCTACGGTAATACTGTCGTTAAGTATTCGACCGGAAATGTACTTAGAACTGCGCTAAACACGCTAGCTATGAAGCACGTCCTAGATTATATGAGGCTGTCAGATCCACTAGCGCCTCAAGTACCGCATATTCTAGGTGGATATTCGAGCCCGTCTGGTGGAATTACTGTCTCAGAATACGTAGAGACCCTCGGTGCAATTGAGGATCAGCCAATAGAAGTAAAAGAAGCATTCCAGGTTGGCAAAGCTGCCAGAATAGAACTGTACCAAAAGGCGGCACACATGGCAGGCATATCTGATGATGGCGGCTTTAATGACACTTCAGAATCTACTGCTCTAGCATATGCCCCTGATGCACTAACCAGCCCGCTGAGCAGGTTGGTTAGATTTACCTTTGATAGCCTTACTGGTTCACCAAAAGATCTTACAACAATGTCAGGCAACTAAACTGTTCGAGAATCGAGAACAGTGCTGATAATCCGTTCAGGACTGAGTGTCTGCTCTTGTTCACTGGTTAGATCTTTTAGGTTGTAGCGACCCTCAGTAAGTTCCTCTTCGCCAATAAAAAGTGCATAGCGGATGTTGTTCTTTACGGCATTCTTGATCTTCTTATCTACCTTGCGATCAGACGCATCTACTGCAATGGTCAGTCCTTCTGTCCTCAATGTCGAAAGAAGCTTTTGTGCTTGCGGATATACATCGCCTACCAACACAGCATAAACTTCGGTTTCAGATGACAGTTTAGGTAGTAAATCGTGCGATTCTAGGAAGTTAGCAAACGTCACATCACCAACGCCAAAGCCAATGGTCGGAACCGGATCAACGCCGAATAGGCCTACAAGCCCATTGTAGCGACCTCCACCAGCCATGGATCGATTGTTTTCCGGATCTGTGTCAGTTACTTCAAAGACTATGCCAGTGTAGTAGTCAAAGCCACGCATGATAGTGATATCGAAAACGGCATTGGTAATGCTGCTATCCTCAAGCAGGTTAAGCAGTGTCACAAGTTGTAGCGCGGGTGCACTGGCCAAGACTTGTTCTGGTAGATCGGACAGTCGCTTAACTTCTAGAACGGCAAATAGTTTTTCACTAGTGCCATCTTCTTTTTGTGATGGCGCCAGCATAGCATCTGCCGAAGAGACAAATTCGGCTCGTGGCATTTTGTGCATTCGATCAATGAGCTTAGAGAGTGTGTAGGACTGAACTTCGTTAAGACCAAGGTAGTCGTTCATGATGAAGTTCATTAGTTCACGACTGTTAATGTTGATGGTATACATGCTCCGTTTAGCGCCAAATTCCTGGAGAAGTTGGTCGGCAATCAGAATGATTTCGTGTTCTGCTTCGATGCCTTCGACTCCGAACATATCGACGTTCAGTTGCCAGTGTTCGCGAAGCCGACCACGCTGTGCTCGTTCATAGCGCCATAGATTAGGTATGCTATACCAGCGTGCAGGATAGGCAAGTTCCTGCCGTCTGCCGGCAATCATACGGCTAACAGTTGGCGTCATCTCTGGACGAATGACTACTTCTCTGCCGCCTCGATCCGTAAAGCTATACGTCTGTTCGCTGACGATTTCTTCGCCTGACTTAGCTTTGTACAATTCCATGCTTTCCAGCATTGGTGCATCGTATTCTTCGTAACCGAAACGTTCAACGGCTTTGCGCCAGGTGTTTAGTATGTATTTTTGTAAGCGCTTATCTTCTGGGTAAAAATCTCGAGCGCCTTTGTAGGGTTGTGTTGAAAGTGACATATATCTCCTATTA
This sequence comes from uncultured Candidatus Saccharibacteria bacterium, assembly GCA_964536985.1. Taxonomy (GTDB): domain Bacteria; phylum Patescibacteriota; class Saccharimonadia; order Saccharimonadales; family AWTP1-31; genus CAZIBG01. Next base: position 5,192 of record CAZIBG010000004.1, read on the forward strand.
TAGCTTAGTTAGAATATAAAAACGCCGGGTGATCCGGCGTCTGATTGTTTGTTTAGGACAAAGAGAAACTAACCGATCAACTCCGGCAAAATATGGATATGATGGTTAGTATTTTCAAATAACATAACTATTTTATATCATATCGGATGTTGTCTTACAAGATTGCATAGCCCTATTGCGGGGTGCATAATCAGTAGTAATAAATAAAGGAGTCCGAACTATGGCAAAAGATACAACTGGCAAGCCAGTAAGTGCTTTTGATTTGTTTCCACAAAGCGTTAAACTAATTCGCGAGAATATTAAGTTATTCGCAATTGTTTATAGCGTCCCAATTCTCATGACACTATTACAGCTATTTAATAGTGGCGGTGATACCACGGTAGACACTACTACACTCGGAAACGTTAACGCTGCAGCTGTTCTTGGCGTTAGTGCTGGCGTGGCAGCCGTTATTCTAGTTGTCGGCGGCATTCTAGAGGTCATGTCTCTTGGGTTGGAACTAGCTGTAGTAAAAGGTGTAAAGACAGACCTCGCTAAGCTATGGGAACTAACCAGGAAGTACTTCTTTAGGCTTATTGGCCTCGGGATAGTCGTCGCAGTAGTTGTGCTTGTAGGCTTCTTGCTGCTTATTGTCCCAGGCTTCTTTATGATCCGTAACTACCTACTCGCTCCATATTTTATGATCGACCAAGATCTGGGCATTATGGATTCCATGAAGAAGAGTAAAGAGATGGCTCAGGCTAATTCTGGCGCAATCTGGGGATTGATTGGAGTCACTATCCTAATAGCGGTTGTTCCGAGCTTCCTTGGCACAATTGGAAGCGTCGCAGCTTCGCTACTTGGAATTGCATATTCTGTAGCACCAGCACTTCGTTATGTCGAGCTGAAAAAACTAGGTTAAGGCCTTATGAAATTAAAAGAACCGGCTTCTGGCCGGTTTTTTTAATTGGTGCGGATGAAAGGACTTGAACCTTCACGCCTTGCGGCACTAGCTCCTAAGGCTAGCGTGTCTACCAATTCCACCACATCCGCGTGAGCTTCGGTAACAGATGATATTCTATGATATTTTGCGGTAAAAAGCTAGCATAACCTCGCCATATGTTTTTGTAGTGATGAGTTCGTACATATCCGCCGGCAATCGAATATCGCCATGCGTTGGAAGGGAGTACACCAGCAGGCCACCGACTTTAGCATGTTTAGCCATTTTTTCGAGTACTGTTTCTTGTAATTTGTTATAGGGTGGGTCGCAAAATACAATGTCGAAACGTTCGGTGTTATTTCGGTATGACCAGGAACGGGCGTTTCCATGGAACATGCTAGTTTTATCCTCGAGCTTGAGCTTTTGTATGTTAGCCTCAATGACCTCATATGCATCACGGTCTTGTTCAATGATCATAGCGTGTGTAGCGCCGCGGCTGAGTGACTCAAATGCTAGTGCTCCACTGCCCGCAAATGCATCCAGAACCGTCAGGCCTGATATGTCTCCGAGTGTGTTGAATAGTGCCGTTCGGATCCGGTCTCCCATAGGGTGAGTTCTATGACCTTTTGGTGCCTCAAACTGTCTGCCGCCGAGTGATCCAGTTATGATTCTCATAAGTTTCGGATAACCTTTGCTTCTACCATGGCTCCATACCAAGCCAGTGTCACGTGTTTGATAATTTCGGGAACTAACTTGTTCCGTACTTGGATCGACAGCTTTGTAGTCCAACCTTTTTGGTAATAGCGAGTGTACATGTCTAATGAGGCGATCTCACGGCTGGTTCGCTTGAACCATTCTTCGATTCCCAGCTCTAAGAATGAATCAACTTCTGCTGGTTCGGGAAGACTATCTGAAAAAGTTAAGGGCGCCATAATGGCTGCAACACCAAACTCGAACATCCCATGTGTGCTGATTAAGCCCTTAGGGCCATACATCTTCCAGTTGTTCTTCACCTGCTCTCGTCGCGTCTTGCCTGGTAGTAAGACTTTATTCTTGATACTACTCCGTGTTTCGTTGCCTTCTCCTCCTCGAAGTTCACTGAGCTTTTCTTCATAGGGATAGTGGTGTGCAGGAGTTAAGCCATCAACAATGGCATGTGAAAGCCAGGCTGCTTCGAAAGCTACCTTTTCCATGTTCTGCGCTTTAAGTTCTTTGACCAGATATTCGTAATGACGCATGATCTGATCAATGACGACCCTATCGTTGTCGTCAAAAGGGTTAAAGAAGTGCCACGGTTCATTAACTGATGGGCTTTTCTTTTTGATTCCATCAGGACCATTAACTCCTTCGAAGTGAAGAATCTTTCCCGATTTTGGAAAGAGAGTGTCGTCTACTATGAGGCTCGATAAGTTGTTGCGAGCGACACGGTCGATTTTTTGATGCGCGCCAGTAATACGCCCCGAAGTCTTATTAAGGGTAGTTCCGGCCCACATTATAGGTAGCTATATATTTTCATTAGTTTAGGCTGGTTACAGCACGAAGCGATTCGACACGACGAGCTAATTCCTTATATTGTAGCAGTTTTTCATGGGTATCGATGAATTCTTGAGCTCGTTTGCGGGCTGCGGATATTAGTTTTGTATCAGTTAGCTTAGCTACACGAAGATCTAATTGGCCATGTTGGAGGGTACCATATATGGCGCCTGGCCCTCTTAGTTCTAGATCTAGTTCACTGAGCTTGAAGCCATCATTGGTCTGCTCAAATGCTCTGAGCCGCTTGGTTGGAGCTTTGGAATTACTTAGTACTGGGTAGCAATATCCTTGGTGCTCGCTTCTGCCGACTCGCCCTCGAAGTTGATGAAGCTGAGCTAGGCCAAAACGATCTGCGTTTTCGATTATCATGGCGCTTGCATTTGGAACGTCTACGCCAACCTCAATTACAGTTGTGGCAACAAGGATATCGTATTTCTTACGGATAAAGTCCTGCATAACCTGGGATTTTTCTTCGGCTTTCATTTTGCCATGAAGTAGCCCTACCGAACGGTGTTTAAAGTCAACTTTAGAGAGTGTTTTATAGACCTGCTCTGCCGACTTAACACCTTCCAGGGCATGCGACTCATTAACTAGTGGGCAAACAACAAAGACTTGCCGACCTAGATCGATTTGCTTATCGATGTCAGCGTATAGTGTTTTGCGGGAGTTGGGCGAGATGAGCTTTGTTTTGATGGGGACTCGGTTGCTGGGCTTGGTGGTAATAACTGATATGTCGAGCTCTCCATAAAGCGTTAGGGCTAGACTACGAGGGATGGGCGTAGCGGTCATTGATAGCACATGAGGCATGTGCCCGGCTTTTATCTGGAGTCGTTTACGTTGCTCCACACCAAAGCGGTGCTGTTCATCTATAACAACGAGTCCGAGTTTGTGCATGTCTACTGAATCTTGAATAAGTGCGTGGGTGCCGACGATAAATCGTACTTGTCCAGATTTGATATGTTCCCTGGCTTGATCTTTTTGGGTCTTCTTCATGCCACCGACTAGTAAGCTCACTTGGTCTTCATATCCAAGAGGTTTAAGTAAGTTGTAAATGGTCTCGGCGTGTTGACTGGCCAAGAGTTCGGTAGGTGCCATGAAGGCCACCTGATAGCCCTGCTCCATGGCCATCATTGCCGCCATGCTGGCAACGACCGTTTTGCCTGATCCCACGTCGCCCTCGACCAGCCGATTCATAGGGTGTTTGGCCTGCATATCTTGATAAATCTGCCATACTACGCGGCGCTGATCGTCGGTGAGTGTGAAAGGCAGATGCGAAACAAACTGTTTAGCTAGATCTTTGTTGAAAGGAATGTGTAGCGGCTTGTCTTCAAGTGTTTCGTTCTTGATCATTAGTGCCGTTAGCGTTAGCCCAAAGACCTCTTCGAACCCCAGCCTTTTTTTGGCTGCGTCTAGAAGTTCAGCACTATCCGGAAAATGCAGCGCTAAAATGGCGTCACCCCTAGCCATTAACTTTTCTTTACTGATTATCCACGTGGGCAGCGTTTCTGGCAGTTTTCCAATTAGCGGTGCAATCTCATGCACGGCGCGGCGTATCTGTGCCGACTTAAGCCCCTTAGTCTCCTTATAAACAGGGACAATGCGAGCAGTGCTTACGGGCAATTCATTGGCCTGCTCAGTACCGGGATTCATGATTGCCATTTTTTGGTGGCTCAGTTCAAAGTTACCAGAAATAAAGTACTCTTGCCCGCTCTTCATGCTATGAGGGCGGTACGGCTGGTTAAACCATACCAGGCGGACGCTACTTGTTTTGTCGCTGGCTACGGCCTCGGTAATGTGCATCCCACGCCTAACAAGGCGGCCTGTAACCTGTTTTATGGTAGCCTTGACGGTCACAGGGCCAGGCTTGATGGCCACAATGTCCTGGATTACTGAATAATCTTCGTATCGACGAGGATAGTGATTTGCTAAATCTCCAACAGTGAAGATTCCAAGCTGTTCAAAAAGTTTAGCAGCGGCCGGGCCGATACCTTTAACTTCTGTAATTGAACTTTGCAACGTCATACATCAATAGTATCAATACATCATCACTTAAACTGCTGTGTAAATTACGAAACTGATCGGATGATTAGGATGCCTTGCGGACGAGTAGGAAGGTGCTTGGACCAAAAAACGACTTAGCCAATGGCTTCTGCATAACTGATTCAAGTTGTAGCATAACGGCCTGAGGAACGATCTTTTTGAGAGCTGGGCTGCGTAAGTTGGATACAGATAAGATCTTCTCGACCTTCAGCCCGGCATGGGCTAGCTGCTTGATGACCGTTCGTGGGTTGTGGTTTACGAAGGCAATCTCGCTGTCCTTTTTGTTCTGTTCAGAACGAATATCAATCGGCTCTGTAGGGAGCTTCTTGCCTTTCAGAAGGTATTTAACCCGGTTACGAGCATGAGTGTTATTAGCGATTTCTAGAATTAGATATCCGTCGTCGGTAAGAACGCGTTTGAGTTCGGAGAATTCCACTGTTGGATCCGGCAAGTGGTGCATAACGCGGATCATGGTAATGAGATCAAGTGAGTTGTCTTTGAACTTAAGGTCATCGGCTTGAGTCAGTTTCATGTCTACCTCTGGATGATCTTTGAGGAAATCCTTACCAATATCAAGCTGTTGTTGGCTCGGCTCGGCAAGAGTGACCTTATCGGCATACTGTTCAAGGAAGATACAAAGTCTTCCATAGCCGCCGCCGATATCTGCTGCATGTTTAAAATGCTTTCCTTTGAGTAGCCGGCTGATAGCGATGCGCTCAGACTCGTTTTCGTAGTCACGTCCGTCCCAGTACTTTAGATAGTTATGTGACGCGTCATTGTATTGGTCGGCTTTTTTCTTGGCTGTTTTATTTTGAGGCATTATTAATATCCGTTTCCTGAATTATTTTAGATTGATTACTTGATCAAATTATACACTACAGCGTAACGACAATTTGAGCGTTTTTACCGCGTCGTAGCACTACATTGCCGGCCACCGCATCAGAAGCGGACAATGTGGTTTGATCGGTGACCTGCACGCCATTTATGTAAACAGCTTTGCTCTCGAGGAACCTGCGAGCCTCGCCTTTAGATGATGCCAAAGAGCCCTCGACAAGGATATCTACTAACGAATCGCCGTCTTTTGCCTGGATGTTTGCGAGTTCGTTTTTGAGTGTCTCGAAATCTTCTGAAGTGAGTTTGTCATACGACTCACCACCGAAAAGTACTTTTGTTACTCTTTTAACACTCTCTGCAACTTCCTCTCCGTGGACGAATTTTGTTACTTCATAAGCAAGCGTTTTTTGAGCTAATCTTATCGATCGATCTTCGTTAAAACGTCTCATGACGTCTTCGATGAATTCTTCGTCTAGTTCTGTGTAAATCCTAAGATACTCATCTACACCTTCGTCGTCTAGGTTGAGCCAAAATTGGTACATTTTGTAAGGACTAGTTTGTTTGGGATCAATCCAGATGGCCCCATCTTCGGACTTACCGAACTTTACGCCTGTTGACTTGTTAACTACTAGTGGGATTGTCCAGACGTGCGCGGTTTGACCTGTTATACGCCTAATCAGATCAACACCGGCAATGGAGTTTCCCCATTGGTCGGCACCGCAGAGCTGTAGGGTTACACCCTTCTCGCGGTTTAAGTGCAAGAAGTCGTAGGCTTGAATTAATGAATAGCTAAACTCGGCGTAGCTGATGCCCGAACCTTCTTCGCTGAGACGTGACTGGACGAATTCACGGTTAACCATTTGGCGCATGGGGACATGCTTGCCAACAGTGCTGAGGAAATCAATGTAATTGATGTCTTTAAACCAGTCGTGGTTGTCTACTACTTCGAATTCAACATCTCCAAGGAGTGACTTGTACTGTGCCACAATTCCGGCCTTATTTTTATCAATTTCTTCTCGTGTTTTGAGATTTCGCTCATCCTTTTTGCCATCAGGGTCACCAATCAGTCCTGTTGCGCCGCCTACCAGGATTATCGCTTTATGGCCATGCTTAATGAAGGCGCGGACCATCATAATAGAAGCTAGGTTGCCAATTGTCATTGAAGATGCGCTAGGATCAACTCCAAAGTAAAACGTTATTGGATCGGAATCTAATTGTGTGATGTCTTTGTAAGTGGTTTGGTTTACGAAACCACGTTTTGTTAGTTCTTGGCTTAAGGTCATTTTGCTCATCTTACAGATTATAAAGCATATACTCTAAGACTTCTATGGCCGGCAAACTCAGAGGTTATGTTTTTCAGGTTGTTTATCGGAAAATTTGGTATACTGATGTAATCAAAGGAGCATCAATATAACCCATGAGCACCTCTAGTAGTTCCGGTCGAAATCGACCATCACGCAGTAGTAAAGTCCATGTCACCAAGAGTGGAAAAACCATCAAGCTCAACAGGAGTCTGGGCGACCGCATTGGTGCACAAAAGAATGCCAAGGCTAACCGTAAAGCTCTTCGGCAAGCTGACCTCCCCAAAGATAGAATTAGAAGGTTCTTGTACCACTTCCAGCCAAAACGAATGTACAAGTACTGGTTCAGTCGTGATGGTGCTCTTATGGCTCTTAAACTTATGGGCGTTGGACTTATTGCTGGCTTCTTGCTACTTGTTGGCCTATTTGCCTATTTTCGTAAAGATTTACCGAACCTCCGTGATGTAAAGGGCAATCAATTTGGTGGAAGTGTCCGATACTACGACCGCACAGGTAAAACCCTTCTCTGGGAAGATTATGATGCCATTAAGCGTTTGCCTGTAGAAGACGTCGAAATTAGCCAGTATGTTAAAGATGCCACCGTAGCTATTGAAGACAAAGATTTCTTCAAACACGGTGGTTTTGACGTACGAGGTATCTTACGAGCCGGTGTTAGTAACGTTACTGGCGGTGGAAACACTCAGGGTGGATCAACCATTACCCAGCAGCTGGTTAAGTTAACACAAAACTGGACCCGGGATCGTTCATATAGCCGCAAGGCCAAAGAATTAATTTTGTCGGTTGAGTTAGAGCGTAACTATTCTAAGCAAGAGATCCTAGCTGGCTACTTAAACACCGCTCCTTATGGAAACGTTCAGTACGGTGTAGAAGCGGCAACCCGCGATTATTTCCAGAAAGCCGCAAAAGACCTAACGCTCGATGAAGCAGCTTTTTTGGCAGCTATTCCTCAGTCACCTTCATACTACTCGCCATACGGTGCTTACTATAAGTCCAACATTGAAGAGTCTCGTGGGGCGCTTATTGGACGTCAGCACTATGTACTTACACTAATGGCTCAACAAGGCATGATCACGGCTAAGCAACGTGATGAAGCCAAGAAGGTTGATACGCTGGCTAAGGTTAAAGAGCCTCAAGCCAAGTATGCCGGTATGAAGGCTCCATGGTTCGTCTTGGCTGCAAAGAAACAACTCGAAGAGCAGCGTGGCGTTGACTCGGCACAAGTTGGTGGCTGGACCATAACCACTACTCTTGATCTAGACAAGCAGGCCAGTGCCGAGAAGCAGGTTGCTAAGGGTATCGTTCAGATTCGAAAACAAGGTGGCGATGTAGCGGCTTTTGCAGCCGAAGATGTTAAAACGGGGCAAATGGTAGCCCTTGTAGGTGGGGTCGACTTTACAAACAAAGAGTTTGGTCAGTTTAACTACGCTAACCGTCCACTGCCTCCAGGTTCGAGCTTCAAGCCTTATGACTATGTATCTTTGATCGATAGTAAGCAAAACGTTGGTGCCGGTTCCGTTATCTTTGATAACCAAGGACCAATTAACGGCGGTAATGCCGGAAGCTATCCATGTACTAACAAAAAACAACCCCGACAAGATCCCGGCGGAAGTGGTTTCTGCTTGTGGGACTATGACTTCTTCTACCCTGGCCCACTAACTCTCCGTTATTCTCTTGGTGGATCACGAAACGTTCCAGCTGTTAAAGCGATGCTGATGGCGGGAGTTGATAAGACAATTGACACTGCCGAAAAGCTTGGCCTCAAGAGTGGATACAAGTGTTACGAGGATGAAGGCTACACAGTCGAGGGGCAGTGCTACTTGTCTGCAGCTATTGGTGATGGCGCATTCTTGCGGCTAGACGAACATGTCCACGGCTACGGAAGTTTGTCTCGTAATGGTGTTAATATCCCACAGACATATATTCTTAAGATCACTGACTCATCCAACAAAACTCTGAGCGAATGGAAGCCAACAAAGGGCACTCAAGTAGTCCGTCCCGACTCGGCTTACATAGTTTCTGACATGCTCAGCGACCCGAATGCCAGTTACTTTGCTGCCGGTCGTAAGCCACACCGATATAAGGGCTGGAAGTTTGCTATGAAGACCGGAACGACCAACGACAACAAAGATGGTTGGATGATGGGCTATTCTCCTCAGTACTCTGCTGGTGTATGGGTTGGCTATCACACCCGACAAAAAGTTATGAGCGGAACCATGGAAGCTATGACTCAACCAATATGGCAAGGTTGGATGAACGAAGCTCATGACAATATCAAGCCATTCGATTGGGAAAAACCAAAGGGTATTCAGACTCTTCCTGCCTATGTCGTTCGCTCTAAGCCGAGTAGCAAGACGGCTGGTGCAGTAATTCCTAGTGCTGCTACCGACATTTACCCATCATGGTACAAGCCTAACGCTAAGCTCAGCACAACTGATCAGATTATCGATAAGGTATCTGGTAAGTTAGCTACCGAGTGTACGCCAGAAGCCGCAAAGGAAAAGACCAATGGAGCATCTGCTAATCAGTTCTCGATTGATACCATCATCAGTGGCGGCAACCCATCCGGTGCTAATGGCGAAGAAGACGATGTTCACAAATGTGACGATGTAAAACCTCAGATATCTTTGAATGTTTCACCGTCAGGCTCTAACTACAACTTATCTGTTAATGTTAGCCAAGGAACGCATCCAATTGCTAGTGAAAAGTTCCAAGGAACCGTTAACTACGTTGTAGACGGTCAGATTGTTCAGTCCTTCCCTATTGGTGGACCTGGCTCTGGTCTTGCAAGCTTTAGCTATACGCCAAACTTCACTGGATCAAAGAACATCTACGCACAAATAATCGATAGCGCCTTGTACGACGCCGCTAGCTCAGAAAGCTCAATAACAAGTTCAGGAGTATCTTCAGGAACATTTACGGCCAAGGTTACAAGTGCAGGAGGCGGAAACTATAATGTCAGCTGGACCGGTGGAGTTGGAACTGTAACGATCTATAAATCTAATGGCACAACCGTCATTTGTAGCGCTCTTGCATCAGCAGGTGCTTGCCCTGGTAGCTACCTGGCAACAAATTTTGTTGGTGGAGGGGTCGCTAAAGACAGCGACGGCAACACTGTTGGAATATCAGGTCCGTAACAGACTCAACTATCTTTTTCGAGGAATGAATTTAAGGCGGTGCGAACCGTCGATACGGTAAATAGTTCTTTAGGTGCTTTACCGCCACGAACTACTGGCCCGATAGCGCCGTCAAAGCCAAGCTTTGTAGCTTCAGCGACACGCTTTTCGATAAATGGTACATGGCGTACTTCGCCGCTAAGCCCTAGTTCTCCAAACACGACGGCGTTCTTTTTGAGCTGTAGTCCCTTGCTTGCACTGGCGATAGCCATAACCACGGCCAGGTCGGCTGCTGGCTCAGATATTTTGATGCCTCCTACAATGTTGATGTATATGTCTTGGTCGGCTAAATTGAGCTTGGTACGACGTTCAAGCATGGCAACAAGCAAGTTTACGCGGTTGAGGTCAATGCCGCTTGCAGCCCGCTTAGGATAGCCATATGAGGTCTTATTGACCAAGGCCTGAACTTCTACCAGTAGTGGCCGACTTCCTTCCATGGTGGCTAAAACTACCGAGCCATCACTTACTTGTCGTTCGGCCAACAGTGCTGCAGATGGATTGGATACAGGTTGGAGTCCGCTATCGAGCATCTCGAAGATTCCTGCCTCGTTGGTGGAACCGTAACGATTCTTTACCCCTCTTAGCAACTTAAATCCACCATATCGGTCGCCTTCTAGTTGCAGGACAACGTCTACGACATGCTCTAGTACTTTGGGGCCGGCAATGGAGCCTTCTTTTGTTACATGACCAACCAGGACCAGCGCTGTGTTAGTTTGCTTAGCAACAACACTGAGTAAGTGAGTACAGTTGGTTATCTGGCTAACCGTGCCAGGAGCGGAGGCGATATTACTGGTACTGACCGTCTGGATAGAGTCGACGATAACAAGCTTATAATTACCCTCGGCCATAGTAGCAGCAATGTCGTCTGCGCTATCACTCGAAACAAGGTCAAGCTTCCCGCCCTTAACTTTAAGTCTGTCGGCACGGAGTGCAATTTGATGGGCCGACTCCTCTCCGCTGACATAAAGCACGGGATGATCTTGGCTGATGGCGGCTGCGAGTTGTAAAAGGATGGTACTTTTACCAATACCCGGCTGTCCAGCAATTAGGTTTACACTACCTGATACAAATCCACCGCCTAGAACAGTGTCTACTTCTGATATGTGGGTAGACAGGCGGGGTTCTCTTTTGGCAGAAGCAACTTTGCTGAGACTGGTGGGAGTAAGATTATGTCCAGCTTTTGTTGCGGCAGCAATAGTACTGACAAGTAGTTGTTCCTGTAATGTGTTCCATTCGCCACATGACTGGCAACGACCTGTCCAAGTACCCGTTATGGCGCCACAATTACTACACTCGTATCTAACACTCTTTTTTGCCATCTAATCCCCTTAGACTTGTATAGTACACCGAAAACTTAGATGTCTTCAACTGTGGTGCCGATTCGACTATCGAGTGCTTTGTTTAGCTCTTGAGCTTCGTTGGCTACTTTGTTTCGTTCGGTAAGTATTGATTTGTATTCACTGACTAAGCCTTTGGTCTCTGCAATCAGGGACCTGAACGGAATCAAACTTTTATTGTAGGTTGCTACGCCAGCATTGTATTCGTCTATCAGGCCTTGGTTTCGCAAGTCATCGAGCCGTTTGCTCTCGCTGTTGATCGCCGTCTGCTGGGTGTCTAACTGGGCATTGTTGGCGGTAATGCTCTCTTCGATGTTCTTTAGCTGAAGATCTAGTTCGGCGACTCGGTCCTTACGTTTCTTAAACTCATTTTTGTAGCCAGCAGCATAGGTAACAATGGCAGATCTATTACTGAAATATTTGGTGTAGTACTGTTCTAAATCGGATGGCAACGAAGAAACCTCTGTGGCTAGAATAGAGTGTAGTTCGTTAGTGACATCGGCTTTATTGTCTTGGTAGAGTTTAATCTTATCTTTTATGTCTTGATCGGTTACTTTGCTGTAAGCAGCGTTAACCATGTCGGTTACGCGTTTCTTTTCCTGAAACCCAAGTCTAGCATATGCTGCGTGGAGCATTTCATGCGCGGCCGTTACCTCTTCTACGCCCGCCAGACGGGCATCATCTACCTTGAGCAGGAAAATACCCTCTGCCGGCTTAAAGCATCCTAGTACTACTGAAGTCTCTCCTTCCTCACAGCTTATATAAAATGCCTCTTTGCCCTGAACTTGGGGTTTTTGAAGATAGAAAATTTTTCTGCCAAGGTTAGTCATTGAAGTATTGGTGGCAAGTTGAGTTGCGGCAACAGTTGGAGTGTAGTTACGTAGCCCCCACCAGTCCATAATATTCTGCTTCTGAATAAAAAGACCTGTTAGGATGGCGATAACAATCAAATACGAAAGGTAGCGTTTCCATCGTGATTTTTTATGACGCTGATCTACAGGAGGCTGTTCGGGCATTGTGTCCAAGGGTGCAGATTCGATAGCACCAATTGGTGCTACTGTAGTCGCTTTTGGTTGTTCGGTGGGCTTGATTTCGATAGGCTGATATGGCTGCATGAATTCATTATACATGAGCTCTTTGATGAGTTCTTAGCCTCTATTCTGTTGCAGTGCTGTAGGTGAGCTCATCGTCTTTGACGCCGACTTTGACGATGCTGCCCTTGTGATATGTCTCATCCAGAATTCCTCCGGCGATTACATCTTCGATGGTATCTTGAATCAATCGACGCATTGGCCGAACTCCGTTACTGGCATCGTAGCCTCGTTTGAGTAAGTGTTTTTTGGCGGCAGCGTTAACGTTTAAGACGATACCATGTTTTACCAAACGCTCACTCAGCTCATCGAGCTGTAAGTCTAGAATGCGCATTACATTGTCTTTGGTTAGGGCTCGGAAGACGATGACTTTATCAATACGGTTTAGCAGTTCCGGACGCATTAACTTCTTAAGTTCATCGTGGACTTTGTCTTTGTTCCTATTGTGTAGACTCTCTAGATCTTTCTTGTCTCCGGCGCTAGTGGTTTGGAAGCCAAGTGAGGCTTCTTTCTGTAACTTATCGGCACCAACATTGCTGGTCATGATGACAATAGTGTTACTGAAGTCGATCTTGCGACCCTTGGCGTCGCTTAATACACCATCTTCTAGTATCTGAAGTAGCACATTAAATACTTCGGGATGAGCCTTCTCTATCTCGTCAAACAAAATCAAACTGTATGGCTGACGTCGGATCTTATCGGTTAATTGTCCACCTTCGTCATAACCCACGTAACCAGCAGGCGCTCCCACTAGACGTGAGACGTTGTGTCGCTCACTAAATTCACTCATATCTATCTTGATGAGAGCATCTTTGCTTCCAAAATACTGATCAGCTATTACTCTTGCTAGTTCTGTCTTACCAACACCCGTAGGCCCTAAGAATATAAATGAACCGATCGGTCGTTTGGCATTGCTTATTCCGGATCGACTTCGTCGAATCGCTCGAGATACTGCTTCTACAGACTCGTCCTGACCGATAATATGTTTGCCAATAGTTTTTTCAAGAGCAAGTAGATACTTTGCCTCGGAACGAATTACGCGCTGCATAGGTATACCTGTCATCTTGGCGACTACATCGGCAACTTGATCACTGGTCATAACGAGCTTTTTAGTGGTTCCACTGGTAGCTTGTAGCTTCTTAAGTTCCTCTTCTATTTGGCTGGCGCGCGTTTTGGAGCGTGCTGCTTTTTCGTAATCTTCTGCTTCTACGGCATCTTCTATGCGTGTTTCCACTACCTTAAGCTCTCGTTGTAAGTTACGAATTTCTGGTGGCGTCTTGCCTTTGCCGACACGTAAATGAGCAGCCGTCTCGTCCATAAGGTCAATCGCCTTGTCTGGCATAAAACGGTCGTTAATATAACGTTCCGAGAGTGTTACAACATCGCTCAGTACCTCGTCTGAAATTGATACTCCATGGAATTCTTCGTAGTGTTTGCGAAGACCTTTAAGTATAGATAGTGTCTCGGCAGCGGTGGTTTCCGGTACGGTGATTGGCTGGAATCGTCGTTCAAGCGCGGCATCTTTTTCGATGTGCTTAGTGTACTCAACAGTAGTCGTGGCACCGATGAGCTGAATCTTACCGCGTGCAAGTGCTGGCTTAAGGATATTTCCTGCGTCGACAGCTCCTTCTGCGGATCCGGCACCTACGATCAAGTGAAGTTCATCGATAAAGACGATGGTATTTTTGTTCTCTTCCAGTTCGGCCATTACTTTTTTGAGTCGCTCTTCGAACTCACCACGATACTTTGTGCCTGCAATCATGCCGGCAAGATCAAGCATAACGATTCTTTTGTCTATTAAACTGTCTGGAACATCTTCGGTGACAATGCGCTGGGCAAGTCCTTCTACAATAGCCGTCTTACCGACACCCGGTTCACCAATCAATACAGGATTGTTCTTTGTTCGGCGATTAAGAATAGTAATAACGCGGGCAATTTGCTTATCACGTCCGACAACGGGATCGAGCTTGGAGTTTCGTGCTTCGGCTGTAAGATCAGTTCCAAAAAAGTCCAGAGCGGTCTTACGTTGCTTCTTTCCCCGACGCTTAGAAGTGCCGCTGACGCCTGCATCATCTTGTTGACGGTTCATGAACTGTTCAAGCTCAGCCGTCAGGCCACCAACATTAATATTCATGTCCTTAAGAAGGATGGTGGCACGGGCATTCTTTTGTGACAAAATGCTATACAAAATATGCTCAGTACCGCAGTAGTCTTGGGTAAAATCTTGAGCAACATCATAGGCCATTTTAAGAGTCAGCTTGGCGGTTTCGCTCAACCCCTTGGCACTGGCATTAACGACGATGGTTTTGGGAGTGAGGTTAAGTGCTAAGCGAGCTCGATCAAGTGTAACACCTGCACCCTCAAGAAGCTTGGCGCCCATGCTATTATCTTGGGCAAGTACGCCAAGTAGAAGATGCTCGGTGCCGATATATGCACTGCCAAAACTACGCGCAATAGCATCTGCATGCTTAAGGCTTTGCAGCGCATTGTCTGTTAAGTGGTTTAAGAACTCTTGGAAGTCTGGTGATTCTTGCATAGCATTCCTCCTTGCGAGGTATTAAAGTCGCTATAACCAGAATATCAAATTGGCACTCAGCGTGCAAGAGTGCTAGTACTAAGCCTCTTTTGAGTCTTCGCCGTGCTCTTCGATGGCATCAAGTAGGCTGCTTTCGAGCTGTTCCTTGCGCTTAATTTTCGGTGCAGCTTTAGGCTCGGCGTTTTGCTGTGGTGCTTCTTGAGCTTTTGGTTCTTCAGGTGTGATATCAATGTCGTAACCGGTAAGTTTGCTTGCTAAGCGTACGTTCTGGCCACCTTTTCCGATAGCAACACTCAGTTGGTCTTCTGGGACGACAACAGTTGCCTTCTTTTCTTCTTCACGAAGAGTAACCTTAGTTACCTTCGTTGGGTTTAGGGCATTGGTGATGTACGTGATTGGGTCGGCATCAAAGACGATGATGTCGATCTTTTCCTGCTCGCCGATTTCGCTCATGACCGCGTTTACACGGGTACCGTGGCCCCCGACAAAGGTTCCGACTGGGTCTACACCTTGAATGCTGCTAGAAACAGCGATTTTACTGCGGACGCCTGCCTCGCGGGCAATGTTCTCGATTTTTACTGAACCATTATCCATTTCGGGTACTTCGTTGCGGAAAAGGTGCTCGACAAATGTAGCATTTCCGCGGCTGACGACAAGTTGAGGTCCACGGAAGCCGCGCTCTACGTCCTTGAGGAAAACTTTGAGGCGTTGGCCTGGGTAGTAACGCTCACCCTGGATTTGCTCGCTTTTAGGCATAATACCCTGAGCTTTACCTAGATCTATGCGGACAATCATGCCTTCGACACGAGAAACTAAACCGTTAATCACAGTTCCGATTTTGTCGTCGTATTCGGCCATAACGATTTCGCGCTCAGCTTCACGAAGTCGCTGCAAGATAACTTGTTTAGCGGTCTGAGCAGCAACACGTCCAAAGTCCTCAACTTTTTCGTGGATTTCTACCATCTCACCGATAGCTGCATTCTTGCGGATGACTTGCGCTTGTCCCAGTTCGATCTCGAAGTTTGGATCACCAACACGCTCAACAACTTCTTTGCTGACGTAAGCGTCAACATCACCATTGTTAAGATTCATAGTAACGCGTACTTCTTGTTCGCGATCTCCGTAGTCACGGCGATAAGCAGCAGCAAGTGCTTGCTCAACAATCTCTTGGACGGCCTCTTCTGGTAAGTTCTTTTCTTCAGCAATAGTCTTAACTGCTACAGCCAAACCTTTCATATCTAGTTCCATAATAATTCTCCTTGTCTTTTATACTAAAAAATCCGACCTGGAATGGCCGGAAACGATATTAGTATTATATCTCAGTATTCAAGACTTGGCAATGACTTACCAGTTCTGTCCGCCAGATGCTACACTTGAATGAATGAAGAATATTATACGTTTATACAGCCTATTCCAACCAACACACTACGATCTGGAAATTGTTCCGAACAAAGACACAATGACCTTTTCGGGGACCGTTATCATTACTGGTCAGAAAGTCGGTCGTCCAAGTAAGCGAATTACCCTCCATCAGAAAGAACTCAAAGTAACATCAGCTAAACTTGAGCACCATTCTAAGCAGGGTGTCCAGGAAATAAGCCTTGATCGCATCAACCTTCATAACGGGTCAAACGAAGTGCGACTACATAGTGATCAGAATCTTAATGCTGGTAAATACACCATCACCTTATCTTTCACCGGTAAAATTAGCACAAACATGCTGGGCATGTATCCGAGCAACTTTGTCCACGACGGCAAAGCGAAACAACTTATTGCCACGCAGTTCGAGAGCCACCATGCCAGGCGGGCTTTTCCTTGTGTCGATGAGCCAGAAGCAAAGGCCACATTTCAATTAACGCTTACTGTTCCCAAGGGAGAAGTTGCACTTTCCAATACACCTGCAGAAAAAACTTCCAAAGCTTCCGGTCTCCCCGGCTTCGTTCGCACCACCTTTGAAGTAACACCAAAAATGAGCACCTACTTGTTGGCATTCGTATATGGCGAAATGCATTACTTTGAAGTCGCTACTAAGAGCGGTATTGCTGTACGGAGCTGGTCAAGTGTTGCTCGTCCTAAGGAGCAGCTAGAATATTCTGCTCGTGAGGGGGCACGGTTGCTAGACTTTTATGCTGAGTATTACGGTATCCCTTACCCACTAGCAAAACTTGATCAAGTTGCGCTACCTGATTTTGATGCGGGCGCTATGGAAAACTGGGGCTTAGTGACATACCGAGAGATTGCATTACTGGCCGACCCAACTAATCCTTCCATCTCACAGGAACAATACGTATCAATCGTTGTTGCCCATGAACTGGCGCATCAGTGGTTTGGCAACCTGGTTACCATGAAGTGGTGGGATGACCTTTGGTTGAACGAAAGTTTCGCAAGCATTATGGAACACTTAGCACTTGATGCTATTCATCCTGACTGGCAGCAATGGGAGATGTATACTGCCACTGACATCCCTAGTACCACCTCAAGAGACATTTACCGTGATATCCAGCCAGTTGGTGTCGAGATCAATGACGTGGAGCTGATAGAAACCGCCTTCGACCCAGGAATCGTTTATGCCAAAGGTGGTCGCTTAATCAAGATGCTCCGTGAGTATATTGGAGATAAAGACTTTTCTGCTGCTCTGAAGGTCTACTTCACAAAACATAGTTACGGAAATACATCTCGCGAGGACTTGTGGAGCGCCATGAGCGAAGTTAGCGGCAAAGACATACACGCACTCATGACGCCATGGCTCACCAAGCCGGGCCTTCCAGTTGTACTAATCGATCAAGACGGTTCAGAGATACGGTTATCTCAGAAGCGCTTTGCACTTGACGAGGACAATAGCGAATCTCTCTGGCCGGTTCCACTACTGACCGATACGCCAACTAGCGAAGACATATTAACCACCAGGACGGCTAAGATATCTATAAGTGGCAATAAATATGCTCTCTTTAACCAATTCGGTAGCGGTCATTACATTGCACAGTACGCATCACCTAAACATCGTTCTTACATTGCTGATCAGATCGAAGCTGGAGAATTACCAGTAGAAGCCAGGATAAACATCCTTAATGATATGTTGCTACTTGCACGTCGGGGGGATAGCCCATTAACTGACGCTCTTGAACTTGTCGTTCGCATGAAGAAAGAAGATCGCGATAATGTATGGGGTTTAATGGCTCGAGCGCTCGGAAGTGCAGGACAACTTACAGAAGGTGATGACTCGACTGATGACGCATTAAAGCAGATTCGACATGACCTAGCGCAAGATATATATGAGTCACTAGGCTGGGATGATGCTGACGGCGATGATATGAATACTAAGCAGCTACGACACACTGCCTTGGCCTTTATGGTTGGTAGCGAAGACACAAAAGTGATTGCCGAGGCTAAGAAACGCTACAGCGATGCAAAAGATCTTAATAGCATCGATGCTGAGATCCGAGGCACTATCTTAGTGGCACATATTCGTCATGGCAGCGAATCAGATGCACTTGAACTGCTAGATCAATACGAAGCTGCCGCTCCAGACCTGCAGCATGACATTGCTAGCGCACTAGCAAGTACAAGAGATCCAGTATTGGCAAAGAAGATCATGAGTAAAGCATTCGGTCCAAAGGGTATTGTACGTGACCAAGATGTTATGCGCTGGCTGGTTATCTTCCTCCGCAATCATTATATCCGCGAGACATCTTGGGCTTACTTGGTAGATAACTTTGAGTGGTTCGATGCTGTTCTGAGTCCAGGTAAACAGTATGATTACCTACCGACGTATTGTGCGAGCATGATTACGACTCTTGAGTGGAAGAAGAAGTACGATAAATTATTTGAACCACTTAAGTCACGCAAAGAGTTACAGAAGAATATCTTAATTGGTGAATCAGATATTGCGGCGCGTATAGCATGGCGTAATCGTGACGAAGCAAAGATTAAAAAGTTCCTAACTGACTACACTGCTAAATAGTTACAAGATCAGTAACAGCAAACCCTTTTCCCGAAACTGCAATGGCTGCTAATTCATAATCACCTGACCAGGAGTGTCTTTGTACCCAACTTTCGGCTGCACGCGTCATCTGCGAGAGCTTTCGAGCCGTAATATACTCAAGGCCAGAACCGCTAATGCTATTGGTGCGGTACTTTACTTCTACAAAATATATAACGTTGCTTCTCTTGGTTACAAGATCAATCTCACACCACTTGGTCCGCCAGTTTTGTTCAATAATCCTATATCCTTCGTTCACAAGATAGGTGGCTGCAGCAGCTTCTGCTTGTCGGCCAATAGAAAAGCTTGTCACAGAAAAGCCTTAATTGGTTTATAACTCCTGCGGTGAAGTGGCGTTACGCCGAGTTCCGCGAGTGCAAGACTGTGTTGTTTTGTGCCATAGCCAACATGTTTCTCGAATCCAAAGCCTGGATACTTCTTTGACGCCAGTACCATGTAGTAATCTCGTGCAACTTTTGCAAGGATACTTGCAGCACTGACCGCCGGAATAAGATCGTCGGCCTTAACCAATGTACTGGCTGAACTATAGTTTGGTAGGAAATCGTAATCTCCATCAATAATTATTGAATCATATGGGACGGTAATCTGTTGGATTGCTCGTCCCATGGCCAGAGCAACCGCTGCCGTTAGACCCAGGTTATCTACCTCACTTGGTGTTACCCAGCCCAAACCATACGTGGCTGTCTGTTTTATGACTTCCGCTAGCTCCTGGCGACGTTTGGCGGAAAGTTTTTTAGAGTCCTTAAGACCGGAGATAGGTTGGTTCAGTAGTACCGCACCGGCAACTAGCGGTCCGGCCCAGCATCCACGTCCCACTTCGTCAATTCCAACTACTAAATCCATAGATTGATCATAACAAAAAATCACCCCTTACGTTTGTAAGAGGTGACTATTTTTGACTTAAAAAGATTATTCGGACTTAGCTTCGTCGTCAGTGTTAGCTTCTGCCTGAGCGGCTTTTTCCGCTTCAACAATTGCTGCTGCAACGGCTGGATCTTCAGGTATTTCGTTAACATCCTTATCGAAAGCAACTGCTGCAAGTCGAGCACGCTTACCTGTTCGGTCTCGCATGTAAGTAAGATAGTTTCGACGAACTTTGCTTCGCTTCATGACTTCTACTTTAAGAACAAGTGGTGAGTGCATAAGGTATGTCTTTTCCACGCCAATACCGCTGGCAACACGACGAACGGTGATGCTTGAGGTTAGGCTGTTCTTTTTGCTGACACGTAATACTAGTCCTTCGAAGATCTGAACACGCTCTTTGGCGCCTTCACGAATCTTCTGATGAACTTTAACGGTGTCTCCAGGACGGACGTCAACGACAGCGTGTTTTTTATATCGGGCTTCGATTTGTTTTATAACTGATTCCATATCTAGACAATTTTACAGTATTTCACCCTTGTGGTCAAGCATCTAAACACCGTACAATGAGGCTATGGATTATAGCAAAGAAGCATTACGGAAACACAAAGAACTTAAGGGCAAGATTGGCGTTGTCTTAAAGGACCAACTCGATTCCAAAGACAAGCTCAGCACCTATTACACTCCGGGCGTAGCTGCAGTCAGTAGCTATGTAGCCGAACACCCTGAAGAAGCCCGAGATTACACTTGGCTGAACAATAGCGTTGCAGTTATAAGTGATGGCTCAGCAGTGCTTGGCCTAGGCAACATCGGCCCCTATGGCGCCTTACCCGTCATGGAAGGTAAATCGATGCTATTCAAGCATTTTGCAGATATCGATGCAGTACCAATTGTCTTGGACGTGCATACAGCTGACGAAATAGTATCTGTCGTAAAAGCGCTGGCTCCGAGTTTTGGCGGCATTAACCTCGAAGATATTGCCGCACCAATCTGTTTTGAGGTAGAAGACCGCTTAAAGGCAGAACTACACATTCCTGTGTTTCATGATGACCAACACGGCACGGCAA
Source organism: uncultured Candidatus Saccharibacteria bacterium (assembly GCA_964536985.1). Lineage (GTDB taxonomy): Bacteria > Patescibacteriota > Saccharimonadia > Saccharimonadales > AWTP1-31 > CAZIBG01. The sequence continues at coordinate 25,905 of CAZIBG010000004.1, forward strand.
TTGTTGTGCTTGCTGGACTCATCAACGCTATGAAGGTGACCGGTCGGACCTTGGCTGACTGTCGAATTGTCTGCGTTGGAGCGGGAGCTGCTGGAACGGCAATCATGAAATTACTTAGTCTTTATGCGCATCCAGAGATACTTGCTGTAGATAGCAAGGGAATTATCTCGGCCACCCGAACCGATTTGAATGATGAGAAGAAACAGTTGCTTGAATTTACCAACAAGAACAATGTTTCCGGAGATCTTGCACATGCTCTAACAGGCGCTGACATCTTTATTGGCGTATCAAAGGGCGGCTTGTTGACAGCAGAAATGATTAAAACTATGGCAAAAGACCCAATTATCTTTGCAATGGCCAACCCAACTCCAGAGGTTATGCCAGACGTTGCAAAAGAAGCTGGTGTAGCTGTCATGGCAACAGGACGAAGTGACTTTCCTAACCAGGTAAATAATGCCCTAGCCTTTCCTGGGATATTCCGTGGCGCACTCGATAACCGCGTAACACAAATTTCCGATGATCATAAATTGGCTGTTGCCGAGGTTATCGCCGGACTAGTTGAATCTCCTACTGCAGAGAATATTATCCCGGGGGTTTTGGACGAACGCCTTGTGCCAGCTATAGCTGCCGTGATTCGCTAGAACAGTTTGCTAGTTATCGGACATCGACGACTGTAAAGAACCTTGTATGCTTGACTGATTAGTCTCTTGAGGATTTGGTGCGTCTTCCGGAAATGTGCTGAAACTAATTGCTGCAAGAATTGGAACCAAAATGACTGCTCGAATCCTGATGGCATTTTCCCCGACGTGTCGTAAACGAGCTGATGCCAAAGGATCGTTTAGGAGGCCAACGGTCGTTTGGATTTCTTCACTCTTTTTACGCATTCTAAGCACATTTAGGGCATCAATAGCAAATATTGCCTTGTTGTCATAGTTATCGATTTCAGGCTGTGCATGTAGCTGATCAAGCTGACGCTTAACGCTTCTATGTTGCCGGTAGATGCGAGGGTCAAAGGCTCCATTGACACGATTCGCAGCTTTAACCTCATCTGTTGTTAATGCTCTTTCCTGTTCTGGCTTAACTGGCGTGATTTTATTGGCAATACCTGTAAATAAAGTAATCATGCTTGCTCCGTTTTAGATAGTATCCAGAGCAAAGGTGTGCAATTCTCGGTTTCGCCATTAGCTCTACTTAGACAAGGCGACCAAATATAGTCTAAGTTTCAGGGCTGCAATTGCTCTGTTATGAGTATATTAACATAAGTAGATAGAATTGTCAATTATAACTATGGTTAGGACCTACCCTAAAACACGGAAGACTTCTTCGACAGTTGTTTGACCATCAAGTAACTTAAGAAGTGCATTGTGCAACATGGTGAGCATCCCTCCCTGAACGGCTGCGTGCTCAAGAAGTTGCGTAGTGATTTGTCCACTCGGTTGAGATAGCAGATTACGTAATGGCTCACTCATGATCATTTGTTCTCGCAAGGCTATTTGCCCACTAAAACCAAAAGGATTTTCGGCAGAAGTACCTGGCTTATACAGCGTAATTCCCTGAAGATTAGGCTTTTGAACTGTCGGGGGTAGAGTGTCGACAATTTGCTGTAGTTGCTGGATTGTTTCTGGAGTTGGCTGATAAGCAATCTTTGTCTTGTCGTCCAATCTACGAACCAAACGTTGTGCCATAATCATGCGGATAGCTGAGGTGAAGAGCGGGTTTTGGCCAATGATGTCAACCATTCTGGTCAGAGCCGCCGCAGACGAACTTGCGTGAAAGGTCGACAGCACCAAGTGACCAGTTAGCGAGGCCTGTAATGCGGTCTTTGCGGTATCGTTATCCCTGATCTCTCCGACCATTACTACATCTGGATCGAGACGGAGTACGGCCCTGAGGTTATTGGCAAAGTGAGATTCCTCGTTAGACTTACTGGTCACAGAAACCTGCGTAATACCTGCGAACTGGTATTCTACGGGGTCTTCGATTGTAATAATCTTACGAGTATCACTATTCAGTGTGTTTAAGATGGAATAGAGTGTCGTTGTTTTACCGGATCCTGTGGGTCCCACGGCTAAGACAAGTCCACTGGGCTTCCGAATAATGTCATCAACGATCTTCCGCTCCGCAGGGTTAAGGCCGAGACGATCTAGGCTATACATATCGGCCTGCATATTGAAAAGACGCATAACGATATCCATACCATTTATGGCAGGTACCGTTTCGACACGCAGGTTCATATCGACTGTGGACTCGTCGGCCATCTTAATCTTTTGAGTGATGTGTCCCTGCTGCGCTTGATCTGCAGAAGTAGAAACGTTAGCTGCACTAGCAATAGCTGCCGTAAGCATTCGGCTTCGTTCGGCACTAATACTGGCTATTGGGTGGAGCACTCCATCTATACGGAAACGTATGCGGACGCTCTCTTTTTGATTCTCTACATGGATGTCGGATGCCTGTAGTTTGTGGGCCTGACTAGTGAGGTAGGCCAGCATGTCATCTGCTTTAACTTGCTCTAGAGTCGCAGAAACGGTTTGAACTAATGTTGAAGAAGACCCTTCGGTTATCTTTATGTCTTGGTAGACAACCTGTTTTGGTGGGTCGTACAATTTCATGTAATCTTGGTAGCCGGTGTCCGATATCAAACTATAGGTAACTCTTTGGTCGAGGAACCTATTGGTCAGGTTGGTCATGGTCTGTTGGGACGTGGTGGTAGTAATACCGAATTTGATAGCACCTTTAGATTCAATTAAAGGAATCACGCGCAGTGAGTACAATTCTTCTAGGGGCAACAACTCTTTAAAAAGTGGCTTGGGGTCGTTATTGTAGGTATTGGTATAGCTCAGGCCCAGTAGCGTCGCCCGTCTAGCAGTATTTTGTTCTTCCGTTTCTCGGATATCTTGAGTCATGACCTTCTATTATATAGGCATAAGAACAATGCCACAAAGTTGTAAAGAATGAGCAGGGTTATATAATAGGTCAATGATCAACGACCATCGAGAAATTATAGTTGTCGCCCACGATATGCGAAGTATCCATAATGTTGGTTCCCTACTTCGTACCGCTGAGGGTCTAGGTATTACTGAGCTAGTGTTTAGTGGATATACACCACATCCTGCTTTTGAGGGTGACACCCGACTGCCGCATGTAGCATTGCGTCAGACAAACCAGATTCATAAGACCGCGCTTGGAGCTGAGTCGATGGTCAAGTGGCGCTATGCCGCTGATATCAAAGCAGTAATTGAGCAGTACAAAGACAATGGCTACGAAGTGATAGCTTTAGAGCAGACTAATGATGCCGTTCCGCTGCCCGACTATCATGTACCCGAAAAGCTTGTTATCGTGCTTGGTCGTGAAGTGGAGGGCCTGGAGGACGATATTATTGAGGCATGCTCAAGTACGGTTGTTATTCCTATGTTTGGCAGCAAAGAGTCGTTCAACGTAGTTGAGGCGGCCACGATGGCCATGTACCATGCTAGATTTTCTTTAAAGTAGAACTAAAGTATCGATCCGACAGTTCTTGTCAGGAAGTATAAGGCTACGATAAGGGCAATAACGAGTAGATCAAGTAGTTTGTGAGTCATGATATATCGTTCGCCCTTAACGATGAACTTATGGGCTGCAAGGCTGTGCTTAACGAAGACGTACAGGCCTCCGCTGACAGCTGCTATAACAAGAAATGCTAGCACCCATATGTAATTCCCATTTGTTAGTAGCTGCAGTTTACTGACTTTCTTAGGCTCAGCTACTTCAGGTTTAACGTCGTCATTAGATATCTTATTGCCGACAAGCTCTGGCTCGAGAATGCTCAGTTTATATTCTTTGGCTGAATTCGTCAGATCAATATCAGAGACTGACTTAGCACCATTAATCTCTAATGTAACGGTGTGCTTACCAGACGCAACATTACTAAATGTCACCGTCCCTTTATCGTCAGTGTACCCAACTTGAGGATCGGAGTGTAGGGATGCTTTTATCCCCTTGGACGGCTTACCCGCCGTGTTGGTGACCGTTAATATTACGGTGTGAGAAGTGATCTCGTTAGAGGGGGTTGAGGTTTGGACCGGGGAAACAACTGCAGTTTTCTTTGTGGTGGTTGTAGTGACGGGTGGTGGTGGAGGCGTAGCGGCCGCTTTAGCTACATAAGGAGTGCCATACATTGCCACTATGATGGTCTGCTGGCTCGCTTCTATATCACCACAGTTATATCCATCAGCATTGGCAACGCCAAACCCAACATCTTTGTAATCTGGATGGAGTAAGTTGTCGCGGTGCGTTGGGCTGTTATACCAACCCGTAATTACCTCGACACTGCGGTTGAATCCACAGGCAAGGTTTTCTCCGGCTTTGGAATAGCTGTACCCTGCGTTCGATATAAAGACCCATGGTGGACTTCCATCGGGAGTATTGTGGGACCAATAATTACGATTGGCCATGTCGTTAGCTTTTGCTTGTGCTGCGGTAGTGAGTTGTCCGTTTATACTTAAGTTCCCTACTCCTGCGGTTGCTCGCCTGCTATTTGACTCGCCAAGTAAATCGGCTGTACTAATGCCTGTAGCATAGGCTAAGACGCTTGGCTCCGACACTGACTGATTTGTTGAGGCAACAGGACTGGCTCGGTTTATTCGTGGGCCACCTACAACAGATGCCAACATTAAGACTCCAGCCGTGATGATCAGTAAAGGCAAGAACGGCTTATAGACCTTCATAAAATGATTCGTTCTTTTTTGATGATGTCCGTGGCGTTTGCGATGCGGACTATGAGGAGCTGGACGTTCAGTCATTACGATTTATTGTATCCCAGTTTATCGTAAAACATAAGTACTATTGCAGCTTTATGTTAGAAGCACCAACGACTTCCGAAAGAGTGGAAACGGTTTGTTCGTTATGTTGAATTTTCATAGGTAATTTAATGATCTGTCTATTGCTTTCGTCGCCAAGCACTAAAACTACTTCTGTGGTGCCGCTGTTTTGATCGATAATTGATTTAAGTTGCATCAGCATTTGCTGGTTATTGTTATCGGCAAGTTTGATGTACAGGCGTGGATTTACGGTAGCGTCATCGGAAGCGGTTGCCGCGGCCTTTTTATTGGGTACTTTAGGTTTACTGATTTTTGGTTTCTTTTGCTTCTTCATGGTCGGTATATAGTTTATCGCTTCGTCGGGTGTGATCTCTCGTGCCGCATCAACCATAACTTGTGCAGTTGCACTTGGCTTCCCTTCGCGGTCTTGTCCGGATATTTTCCCAGTTATACTAATAACGCGGTCACGCTGCCATAGTTCGCCACTTTTGGCATAAACACCCGGGAATAAGATAAGTTCCATCTCGCCAAACTCATCTGCAATCTTTGCGAATGCCATCTTTTGACCTTTTTTGGTCATGATCTCTCTGGATTCAACAATAACACCGCCAATTGTTACACTTTTGCCATGAAATTCAGGCAGTACATCCGGAATGGGCACTGTTTGCTCAGCAAGCCATATCTTGTAGTCTTCGAGAGGGTGAGAAGAAAGGTATAAACCAAGCAACTCACGCTCCCATTGGAGCTGTTCACGTTTTGTGATATTTCCCGCATCGGTATCAAGCTTTAGTTTGGGCTTCATTTGTTCGTTTATGTCTGCTGTTTCGCCGAACAGGTCGATTTGGCCGCTGGCTTTTTCTTTTTGAATACGGCTGGCATAGGCCAGTAGTACATCGAGGTTTTCGAGCAGCATTCCGCGCGTTCCATATCGATCCAACGCGCCTGCCTTAATAAGACTTTCAAGAGTTTTTCGATTTACGATTCTAACATTTACTCTTTCAAAAAAGTCTTCAAGGCTACTGAATGGACTCTCTGTTCGTGCTCGAAGGATTTCTTCGACTGCAGCGGTCCCGACGTTTTTGATGGCAGCCATTCCAAAACGTACTTCATGCTTATCGGGGGTTACCGCAAATTCCACGAAAGACTCGTTAATGTCTGGAGAAAGCACTGTAATTCCCATGTTATTGCACTCCGAAATCTCAATCGCTAATCGATCGGTGTCGTCGTAGTCGCTGGTCATTAAAGCAGCCATAAAGCTTTCTGGGTAGTGAGCTTTAAGCCAGGCGGTCTGATAGGCAATGTAGCCATAGCATGCCGAGTGACTCTTGTTAAAACAGTAATCGGCAAATGCTTCAAGTTGTGCCCAGAATTTATCGGCAAAGCTTTTGGGAACCTTGCTGTTTTCGATCATACCTTCGATAAAAGCCACCTTCATCTTGGCCATGGTTTCGCGCTGTTTCTTTCCAATGGCTTTTCGTAGTGTATCTGCCTGTCCACCAGTAAATCCGCACATATCCTTACTGATCTGCATAAACTGCTCTTGGTAGACCAAGATTCCATATGTTTCTGACAGCGCTGCCCTTAACCCCTCATGTTCATAGGTAACTTCTTTAAGACCATGTTTACGAGCGATGAAGTCGTCAATAAATTGCATTGGACCCGGACGGTACAGCGCCACCATGGCGATAATATCATCGAACCTAGATGGCTTGAGTTCCCGTAGATAGCGTTTCATTCCGGCAGATTCAAGTTGAAAAACACCGGTAGTGTCACCTCGCTGCAGTAGCTCATAGGCTTTAATGTCATCAAGCGGGATGGCGGCAATATCTATATCTTTGCCATAAACTTTCTTAATGATACGAAGTGTGTTCTTGATAATTGTTAAGTTAGAAAGTCCTAGGAAGTCCATCTTAAGCAGTCCTAGCTCTTCTACGGGACCCATGGAATATTGGGTAGAAACTACACCTTTTTGGGCCATTTCGAGCGGCGCATATTTAACAATTTCAGCTGGAGCAATAACTACACCAGCGGCATGAATACCATGACTCCTAATTGTGCCTTCCATCTGAACGGCAAGGTCAAAGATTCGTTTACTTTGCTCGCTCGACTGATATTCGGCCTTTAGGTCGGGGTCTTTAACCAGAGAAACTTTTAACGGTTGATGGCGACCCATAACTGGTGGCGGAATCATTTTTGATAGCCTGTCAGCTTCGCTATAAGGAATCTGTAGAACACGAGCCACATCTCTTACGGCGTTACGAGCCGCCATTCGGCCAAAAGTAACAATATTGGCTACACGGTCTTTGCCGTATTTTCTGACACAGTACTGGATGACCTCGTCGCGGCGAGTATCTTGGATGTCGATATCCACATCAGGCATGCTGATACGATCAGGATTCAGAAAACGTTCAAACAGCAGGTCATAGGCCATGGGGTCAAGTTCCGTGATACGCATTGCGTAGGCAATGATAGAGCCAGCTGCAGAGCCACGGCCTGGACCAAAGACAATTCCTTGGTCTTTACCCCAGTTAATAAAGTCCGACACGATTAAAAAATAACCGTTAAAGCCCATCGATGCTATTACGCCCAGTTCGTATTCCGCACGTGTAAGGATATTTGCCGGCAGTGTCTTCTTTGCCAAATCAATCGTGAGCTTTGCGGAATCGGTCAAGGAGATATCGCCGTAGCGCCATGCTAAACCTTGGTATACGAGGGTGTGAAGATATGTTTCCTCTGTTTCACCTTCTGGTACGGGAAACTTTGGTATTAAGATACCGCCAAGTTTTATCTCTACATTACATCGATCGGCTATGTCCCTGGTGTTTGTTATTACTTCCGGATGTTCATCTCCCCACCGTCCAATTATTTCTGCTGGATCGGTAACGTGTAGCTCGAAGTCTTTTAGGCTCATCCTTTTGGTATCGGTTAGGAAGGATCCAGTTTGCACGCACAGCAGTAGCTCGTGCGCTTCCTGATCTTCATGACGGAGGTAATGGGCATCGCAGGTCAAGACGCACTTAATGTCTAGCTCCTTGGCTAGCTTGAAGGTCTGTTCAGTGACGCCCACCTGTTCCTTCCAAACGCTAGGGTGTTTGGGGTGTCCGTGATCCTGTATTTCAAGGTAATAGCGGTCACCGAAAACCGATTTATACCACTCGGCTGTTTTTTTGGCTTGTTCATATTGGCCATTACGAAGTGAATCCCCTACCTCGCCACCAATACAGCCGCTCAGGATGATCAATCCTTCATTATATTTCTTGAGTAAATCATGATCGACTCGAGGCTTATAGTAGACGCCATCCAGGTTGGCGATGCTGCTCAGTCTCATTAAGTTCTCATACCCAACATTGTTCATGGCCAGGATAATAAGATGGAATGGAGTCCTGTCTTTTTGGGGATCACGGTCGTTTATGGTTCGCGGAGCTACATACGTCTCCATGCCAATGATAGGATTTATATCAGCCGCTTTGGCGGATTTGTAAAATTCAATTACACCTGACATAGTCCCATGATCAGTAATTGCTACCGATTTCATGCCCTTTTCAGTGACATACTCCATTAGATCGGGTACTTTTGTTAAGCCATCAAGAAGACTGTACTGCGTGTGATTATGCAAATGCACATAATCACTTGTAGTAAGTGTTTTTTCGGAAGCCATTAGATACTGTTACCCCATTACTCTTATGTATCTATTATAACTAAAAATCCCTGGACTTGTTCGGCCAGGGATATTATTACAACGAATAAACGTTTGAAGTTTATGCGGCTTTATCTAAGAAGTTTTTTAGGTGCGCGACAGCATCTGTAACATCTTTAATAGCAGCTTTTAGGTCCTTATCGTCGGCACCTCCATCATGCAAGGCAGTGAGCATCTGTCGAGCCTTTTCCTTGGCATCAACAGCCTTGGCTACAGCCGTATCAAGCTCTGGTTTGTGTTCAGCTTTAAATTTGAGGGCCATCTGTTTAGCTCGTTCGATTTGAGTTGTTACGTCACCATGAAGTTTCTTAAGTTCTTTTTCTGCTTCACGCTTTGCTTTAAGTGCTGCATCTCGTACATCGTTTCTTGTTTCTTTGCCACTCTTAGGTGCTGTTAGGATGCCAGCTAGATAGCCGATACCTGCTGCAATACTGGCTCCAATAGCGAATCGTTTGGTATTCTTTTCCATACTATTTCTCCTTCTTTTCTCTTACTGCGTGGATAACATTTGATACTAATTTGGCAATAGCAGCTGGTCCAGCGGTCTGCTGGAAGAATGTTGTGACTGAATCTGCTTTATCGGCAATTTGCTCAGCCTTCTCTGTTATACGTTTAATATGCTGCAATACCTTTATGGTATAGGCGGCGATTACGATACTTAGTAATAAAAAGATTGCAAGTAGTGAACTTACGATAATAACTAGAACTGATGCACTAGAGTCTATTGTCATGCCTTAAGTATACACCACAACCCACTCGGCAGAAGTTATGCGGCCAGAACCTCCATTCCGACTTTTATCTGCTCTACGGATCCGGGAGCTATTTCTGCGTAACCATAGACTCCCATTACCGGCTCGGACTTTCCATCTACCATCTGTTGCATGGCTTTGAATAATTTCGGTACATCACCGTGATTCCGCCCAGTATACGAGCTGCGTCCGGTGGCTGCGCAGCGTATGGTTGCCCGTGTAATATGAATGGTTGCATTCCCAATTTTGAGGCTCCTACCAATCCAGGACTGTTCTTCCCCGGGTTCGTAATTGCCGGCAAAGACAAGACTAGGACGGAACCGATTGAAATCATAATCTTCTTCTAAATGGCCGACTTCTTGCAGGGCATCTACCGATGCCTGAGTAACAATATGAAGCGGCGCGACAACCCTTTCGGCAGGAGCTGGTCCAACGGCTGCCAAAAGCCACCTGTTTGTCTTGACAGCCAACCGGGCACTCCTGACCCCTAGGATAGAAGATATTTGCTCTGCAGCGGTATCACCCGCGTCTCGGACCTCTGGTAACTCACCAAACTCGTTAACCAGTTGCTGGACGGGAGCCTCTGGGTTGTAATGCAACTGCACTACCGGTTCGGTGGAGTCTCCTCTATACATTGCTAGTGAATCAAAACCACCACCAAGCCACAAACCAGACAGTTGACGTCCATATCGTTTGATACTTAACCTGTTTTTAGCCGTGGTTGGATCAATAGAGGAATCATATGCCACCCATGTTCTATCGTGCAGTAGACCACCGCCACTGGATAGAAACCCCGAATTAAGTTCGGTTCCTGGTCCGCCACTAAGTGGATAGACTAGAATATTGGACAATTGTCCTTCGGTCTCCCTGCTCATCTCTGGCTATTATAAACTAAGATGTTTCTTTAGCAATGTTTGGGCAACAGAGGGGTTTGCTTTGCCTTGACTTAGTTTCATGACTTGACCAACCAAGAAGCCGATGGCTTTCATTTCGCCATTACGGACGTCTTCGGCTGCATCAGGATTAGCTGTAATGACATCAAGAACTATTTTCTCGATAGCACCGTCGTCGGATTCTTGAATAAGACCTTTAGACTCGGCGTAATCTTCTATAGAGCCGGTCAGCTTTTTAACCTGCAGAAGATCGGTAATAACTTGTTTGGCGTTGCTCGAATTAAGTTTACTATCGGCAACGAGCTTAGATAGTTCGGAATACAATGTTCTTCGGTCGTCTTGACTCAATAGGACCACATTACCTTCGGCAGCCCGAAATGGAATTTCAGTGTTAACCAACCAGTTAGCAATTTGCTTGGCAGAATCTGCTTTTTCGATAGCAGGCTCAATGATAGTCCTATAGCTAACTTGTGAATCTGCAACTTCTGCCTCCACCAGTATTTCTGTTTGACTGTGATCGAGTCCGAGTTTATGTAGCTTGTCACGCCACTCAGCAGGCAGACTAGGCATGCTATTTTTGATATTAGCTATATACTCATCAGACAAGGTGACCGGAGGAATATCCGGTTCTGGCATGTAACGGTAGTCGTGGGCCTGCTCTTTACCGCGCTGGCTGGCAGTTCTTTGCTTTGCCTCATCCCATCCTCGAGTTTCCTGAACAATGGCCTGCCCTTTTTCTAGCAATTCTATTTGACGGCTTATTTCGTATTCAGCTGCTTTTTCAACACTTCTAAAGGAGTTGAGGTTCTTGGTTTCTGTCCTCGTTCCGAGATCATTCGTCTTGCTAACACTGACATTTACGTCAAACCGCATATTTCCATGGAATAGATCGGCGTCGGAAATGTCGGCATACTTCATGAGCAAGAATAGCTCATGGGCGTAGGCTCGAGCTTCTGCCGGGCTGTTAATCTCTGGTTCCGATACAATCTCGAGTAATGGCGTGCCAGCACGGTTAAGATCTACAAGACTATAGTCGGCATTAGCCGGGTGAGTACTCTTGCCGGCATCAGCTTCCAGGTGAGCTCTGGTGATGCCAATGTTCTTCTTAACCCCGTCAACTTCGATTGTAACCGTTCCGCCCAGTACGATCGGATGGTAGAACTGAGTAATCTGATATCCCATCGGCAAGTCAGGGTAAAAGTAGTGCTTACGATCGAAAGTGCTGAACTTAGATGGTGTCGAACCCAGTGCGAATGCAGCTTTAGAACCAAGGTCCACTGCCGCCTGGTTGAGGACGGGCAAGGCACCGGGCATCCCAAGATCGATGTGACTGATGAGTGTATTAGGTTCCGCACCTCTGGCGTCGTTATTAACGGCCGAGAAGAGTTTTGTCTTAGTTTTTAGCTGGACGTGACATTCAATACCAATAGTTACTTTGTACTGATCACGAATCTCTTTTGTTATAACTGCCATGTGCCGACCTACTCTAATGCCCCAAGGTCACGAAGTGCTTGTCGAATACCCACCAATGACTTCTTCACGTCAGTTTCTTTTAGTTTTCCATGTGAATCGTCGAGTAATTTTTTCGCCATATTATGAGCAAACCACACGCCGTCGTTATCACTAAGTAATTTCTGTGCCTCAACCATGCGTTCGCCCATGCTCTTGCCCTTGAGATGCTTCTTCTTTAGCGCTTCATCAAGCAGTTTATCGGCATTAATAACGGCTAGCGCCCAGGTGTCTTTACTCTTGCAGAACTTCTGAAGCTCGGTCCATTGATCCTTAAATTTTGCAGGCTTCAATTTTCGTCGTGGAATTAATTTTAGCTTCATTTTGAATGTTCCTTGTTAGTGAGGTTTTGGATAATCTTTTGAGCGCTGGCGCTTACACTTAGTAACATTCTATCAGCTTTTTGAGGCGCCATCATTTGTAATCCAACTGGAAGACCATTAATCTTGCCGGCTGGAATAACAATACCGGGTATGCCAACAAGGCTGGCGCCTACCGTCATAGCATCTTCTAAATACATTTTTAGTGGATCGGTTGTAGTCTCGCCCAACTTATAGGCAGTAGATGGTGCCGTAGGACCGACAAGTATGTCGACGCTTTCAAAAGCCTTGTTGAATTCGTTGATAAGCTTTGTCCGAACTGTCTGAGCCTTATTGTAGTAAGCATCGTAGTAGCCGCTGCTTAGCACATAAGCCCCAATCATTATGCGTCGCTTGGCCTCTGCACCGAACCCTATAGTTCGACTCTGCAGGTAGCTATCATCTAACGACTTTGCATCTGGATTGTTGTATCCGAAGCGCTGACCGTCATAACGACTAAGGTTACTGCTGATTTCTGCTGGAACAATAATGTAATAGACCGCTAGCGAGAGCGGAAGGCTCGGCAGGCTGACTTCAGAAACCACTGCTCCGGCTTCTTTTAGGGCATCTACAGCAGCTTGAATACTTCGTCGAACTTCCGGATCAACACCTTCTACCATGTATTCTTTAATAACGCCGATTCTCTTGCCCTTTACATCTTCTGTAAAATCGACATATCCACGAGAATCTTTATCTATAGTTGTGCTGTCGAGCTCGTCCTTGCCGGACATAACGTCCATGACTATAGCAACGTCCTCAACAGTCCGTCCGAGAGCACCAATGGTGTCTGTACTGCTAGCCATGGCTACCACACCTGAGCGCGATACCAATCCATACGTAGGCTTGTAACCAACTGCTCCCGTTAAGTGAGCTGGCATGCGCAATGAGCCACCAGTGTCCGTTCCGGTTGCAAATGGTGCCATATCGAGCATTACAGCTGCAGCAGAACCACCCGACGAACCACCGGGAACACGAGTTTTATCATGGGGATTTAGAGTTGCGAAGAAATCACTGTTTTCGGTTGTCGTTCCATGTCCGAACGCATCCATGTTAGCTTTGGCTACACAGATGGCGCCTTCAGCTTCTAAACGTTCGATTGCAGTGGACTGATATGGTGCGTTAAAACCCTTAAGAATGTTACTGGCGGCTGTCGTATCTGCTCCAAAAACTAGGAAGTTATCTTTAGCAATAAACGGTACTCCTGCAAGCCTACCAACGTTTGCTCCATCAGCTACAAGCTTATCGATCTCTATTGCTCGGGCTCGGGCTCGATCTTCGATAGTAGCAATAATGGCACGATACTCGGACTTATCTTCAATAGCGCTTAATGCCCGTTCTACTAGGCTGACTGCTGTAGTTTTCCCAGACTGAACCTCATCTGCCAATTGGGTGATTACTGGCCAGCTCATAGTACTCGCCTGACTTTGATGTTATTGCCGGATCTTGTCGGTACGTTACTTAAAAGCTCCGTTGGGCTTGCACCGTAGTTTTTAACTTCATCAGGTCTAGTGACGTCTGTTAGTCCGGTTACCTGCGTGGTGGGCTCCAGTCCAGTAACATCAACTTCAGATAATTTTTCTACATAACCTAAGATATCAGAGAGTTCATGTTGGAACTTTTCGATTTCTTGATCGGTGAGCTTGAGCTTAGCTAAACTAGCCAACTTTAATACATCAGTGCGGGTGAGGTCTGCCATTTGATTAATTCTAACGGATTATGGCCATTTTAACCAGTTAAAATCCAGCGGATGACCATGTCTTTGATTCTTTTGTAATCTTCTTCTGAGTACTGCATATTGGCAATACAGAACCGTTTGCTGGTCAGATGTGAGCAGAACATGCAGTCTTGCAGGTCTTTGCTATCGTGAATAAAGAATGAGTTAGATATCCCCCCTGACCACGAAATAGCAAAGCTATTAGTGGTCTCCTTGCTGTCCTCCACACGAATCGAAAATGTTGAGGATTGAGATCGTTGCCCGGCGATGATAAATTCGCTACCGTTATGTACGCTGTCACTGAATAGGACATTTTTGCTATGGGTGATGTCTTGTGAATGATAAATGTTTTCTGAAAAATATACATTGTCGGAATGACTGACATTTATAGAATCTATCTGTTTTTCTGTGGTGGTAAAGTTAACTTGTTTCCAGGCTTCCAAAATATCTTCAATCCGCTCGACTGGTCGAGTTGGACGATCCCAGAACCCATCGGGCTTACCCCAGACGTTATCAAGGGTCATAAACTTGGCTGGAGTTGTAGATTGAGCCCAGGTAGGCTCATTAGTTTCGCTGTCGTATACCATTTGCGGCAAACGAACATCGAATGCAAACTTTTGCATAATTTGTTCTAAGGACAATGGATTCTGAAACCCAAATACCTGACCAATGATTTTGTCGGCAATTTCTTTTGCCTGTTTTTCATCCATTAAGCACTAGTTTAACCCGTCAGTATCCAGCGGACAACCATTTCTCGGTACTGCATGTATTCTTCCTTCGTAAACTGCATATTAGCAATCATATACTGTTGACTGTTGATGTTTGAGCAGAACATGCAATCCTGTAGTTTTGTGGCGTTACTAATGAATAAGCTATTGGAAATTGAGTTACTCCATTGCACATTAAAACTGTTACTACATTTAGAGCTGTCCTCTAGTCTGATACAGAATGTCGAAGCCTGAGCACGCTGACTTGCAAGAACGTATTCACAGCCGTCCATTACGCCGTCGCTAAAAACGATATTCTTAGAATCGTGGATATCCATGGAGCGGAAAATATTCTCTGAACTATAGATGTTATCGGATTGTCCAACATTCAAAGAGTCTAGTTGACGTTCGGTAGCCATTTCGTTGATTTCGCTCCAGGCGGCTAACATGTCTTCTATGCCATTTAAGGGGCGTTTTGGGCGCAACCAGTTACCGTCCGGTGCATCCAACATGCTTTGGAACGTCATGAACTTAGGTGCGCCAGTCGACTGCGCCCAAGTGGGTTGGTTTGATACCATATCAAATACCTGCTGTGGTAAGCGAATATCAAAGGCAAACTTTTGCATAACTTGATCTAATGTTAAGGGGTTCTGAAAGCCAAAAACTTGTCCCATGATCTTATCTACTAGTTCCTTTGCCGCTGCTTCGTCCATTATTTACCCTTCTTAAAGCTAAAACGTTTTTTATCGTTCGATGACTGACTTGCCAAGAGATCCTGAACGTTAATGCCTCGTTGGACGCTGTTTCGCTGCTCACTACTTGTGGCCATAGGTGATGATGGTACTTGGTTAGTCATGACATTTTGCAGGCTGAAACCAGGTGTTCGTTCGCCAAGATTTGCTTGATTAGGTATCGATTCCTTTTGAACCGTCTGACTTATAACGGCAGCTGCTACTGCTGGGTCTGGAGCGGCCGTCTGTCCGTTCATATTTTCGGGAGTGTAGTTATTGTCGGCCAAAGGATCAGTCAAGAATTCCGGGGAGCTTCCTGGGAATCCCTCCCCTACTGAACCTGATGTAGGTGGTAGACCCATTAAAGCGGCAGTCGTATCATCATACATTTGTTCGCCTATAGACACTTGCTCTGGCTGAGTCATCGGCTGTGCCAGTGGTTGTGTTGGTTGATCAAGTGTCGGCGGCAAGGAAAGTGTTGGCGGAGCAACCGGACTGGCACCCTCCACGAATTTCTTGGGAAGCTCGGCTGGTTGATCGTACGTTTTAAGCTCCACCTTAGAATTTTTCTGAATAGGTCCGACGTCCAAGGTCTTGGCTTTAATACATGGCAGTAACTGGCCATCACTACTAAGGCGTAGGAAGCATTCGCGCACATTAAGTGCAGTGAGCATCTGGACGCGAACATCTGACTGCTTGAGTCCCTTGCTCTTCTCGGCCTCTAGAATCTCTTTAGGAATTTCAATGGTTAGGTTGCCTTCAAGTGCCCGTGCATCTTCTTCGGAAACACGGAAGACATAGTAGTTGCTTACGTTAGTAAAGATGGCTTCTTGCAAGGGTTTCTCGATCTGACCAAAGTATTGCTGGGTCAAGAATACAAATAAGTTGTACTTTCTGGCCTCCGCCAAAATGCTGGCAAGTGCCGGGTTCTGTACAACTGAGACCTCATCGACAATCAAAATCACTTTTTCATTAAAAGCACGCGCTTGAGCCAATAGGAAGATCTGTTGAATAAGGAGTCCAGCAACAGTTTTAACTACTTTTTCGCCCATACTGACCTTATTTAACGAAAAGACTGTCAGGAAGTTGTCGCCGATAAGTTTAGAAAGCGAGGCTCCTTCTGTCCCGGTGCTAGCCAGTGAAGGCTGCATCTGCATTTCGTCGACAAGCGTAATAATTGGAACTATGGATTCGTTGTAGTACTTGGTGCGCATTTCGTTAAAATCGCCACCGAAGAAGGAAACGATATTTGGCGGAACATATCCCTCAACATGGGCTAAAAGCTGGTTTCGATACTCAACGTCCGTAACCAGACGTTTGAGGTTATCAAGTGACATTGCCTGTGCGGTCATAAGAACAAACAGACTAAAGCGCAGCATTCTTTCGACTTTAGGGTTGAACTGATCAGCCAGTAGCGACTTGAACAAGGTTCCCGTTAGCTCCGTGGCAGCAGAAACATCCGTCCCCTCGCCACCAAATAGCTCAGTTGCCTCGTCATCACCCTTAAAGTTGATAACGTGTGAATTAGGAATATCCACTAAATCATGTTGCAGCGCTGCATGCGGGTCGATAACAACCACGCGATAGTTCTGCTGCATCCCACCTGATTTTGTAAGCCGATCGATAATTAAGGTGATAAGTTTTGACTTACCGCTACCGCTGGCACCGATTATGAAGGAGTGTTTCTCGAAATCGTAAGCATTGAGAGGCAGGAAGTAGTTTGTTGGTCGGAACGGAAAGGTATCAATCTCGAACACCGCATTAACATTCGAACCTTGCATGATGTGTAGCGCTTTCTGGATATCGAGATACTTCGGCTGCTTTTTGCGCATATATTTTGTATTGGCCACAAAATCAACTGACAGCAACTGGCTCGGCAGCATGAATATTGTCTTCTTGGCGACGGTGTGCTGATTGGCTTTACTCTTGAAGTACATCCGTAGCTTGACGTGAGCTTTTTCAACATTGATAGTTCTGATAGTAAAGTCGGCAACGTCTAACTCGACGCCACGTTTTACCTGGTACTTCTCTTTAACATCGAGTAAGTTGCCGCCCCCAACATACTGCACGAACCTTTCTACGCCAATGGCATCCGGCAACTTAACTGAATCCGATAGCACCGGCCGCAGAACAACACCTTCTAGATTGTTAGACAGCAGACCGATGTCTTTGTTGGCGCCAATATAGTAACGAACAGTGCTTTTATCAATGCTAACAATCAAACGCCATGTCTTAAGAAGCCCTATGTATTGGGAAACGCCGAGTATGATTGATTTCCAGGCTGCATCGTCAAGTTGATCCTTGAGCAGATACATTTCGAACCAGTGTTCGTAGCCTAAATGAGGCTGGTTTTGCATATTCTTAAGTATATACACTGGTAGAGATAAACAAAAGCTTTACAACTTATGCTGTCAGGTCTAGTATGACAATAATCCTTAACGTTCGCTTTAGGAATACAAAATGCCACCGCGATTGCCGGAAACAGATCCAGGAATTTTGGCTAACGAAGTAAAAGAGTTAGCAGTAGATGCTGTGGCTCGTATTCCAAAAATCGGACATGCCGTCTTTGATGCCCTCCAGCGGCAATTCCATCACGACGATGACATATTAGAGCTGCCTGAGCATGAAACTAATCTAAGATGCCATGTACTAGAGACCAAATCTACACCGTCTAAGCATGGGGACGAGCTTCGTGAACATCGCTATGTGAGAATGCCAATTGGTCAATCCGAGCACTTTGGCTGGTTCACTAAAGCAGTTGAAGGTATGGACACAGGAATTACGGTAATTGTACAGCCAGGACTCGGCGAAAAAATAGATGGCGAGCTTGGCGAAATGACACACGAACACCTAGCAGATATGTTGCCAGGGGCTGATATCTTTAGTCATGAATCTTCAGGAATGAGTGATTTTAATGATGACACTTCGTTAAGCAAGCTTTGGAGTCATGGCATAGATAAGATGACACTTGAGGGAATTGAGCTAATACGACAGTTATGCCCTGGTAGAAAAATATATCTTGTAGGCACTTCCATGGGAACCATCGTTAATACCCGACTAATGAACCTCAACACTGAGCTTGGTAAACAAAACCCAGAGGGCAAGCCGCTTGATATTATTGGGGCAGTTCATTACGATCCAGCGTTAGTGGATCCGTCTAGAATTCTTGACTTCCTGCGTTTCCCTTCTGAATTAGTGGTTGGCGCTGTCAAAGAGCTACTATTTAAAACCAACCCCCGCCGTTTAGCTGCTGTTATCGGGACATTGATTCGTTCTCGCCCTAAACCAAAGCATCTAGTACCTATGGCTAGACAGGTTTGGGATATCACGCACGGCACACCGGAAGAGGATATTATCAACTCTGCAGTTCGCTATAAGATTGACGTTATAGCGGGATCAAAAGGCGTCGTAGAGCAGAATACCATGTGGAAACGACTTAGCAAGCTCATACCAAGCCTGGACTACCATGTTGTTGACGACAGGGGTCATGCCATGGCGCTTAATACATTTAAGGCTGCACGAAAGATTTCAAAGGTTATCATCAAGAACCAAGTACACCCACCGGTCTATTTGCCGGATGCCGCGTAATAGACCTAAGACTTTGATTTTATATCATCAATAATGTCGCGCAGTTCGGCAGCTTTTTCAAACTCTAGGTTGGCTGCAGCTAAGTCCATCTGACCAGATAGATCTTTGATAAGATTAGCGTATTCATCTTTTGGAATCTTCTTAAGGTTGAGCTTGGCCTTCTTTGCTTCTTCGCCAAGTTCCGGCTGCATACTACCCGAGATAGTTGATGACACACCCATAGGGGTAATTCCATGCTTGGTATTGTATTCTTCTTGAATTTTACGACGTCGTGTAGTCTCGTCGATGGTTCTTTGCATGCTGCCGGTAATACGATCGGCATACATTATTACATGGCCATCTTTATGTCGTGCCGCGCGCCCTACTGTCTGGGTGAGCGCCTGTTGACTACGGAGGAAGCCTTCTTTGTCGGCATCTAGAATAGCCACGAGGCTAACTTCAGGAAGGTCCAATCCTTCACGAAGTAGGTTGATTCCGATCAGGACATCGTAAACACCAAGACGAAGATCCCGTAGGATATCGGTTCTATCTAGGGTATCAACATCACTATGAAGATAAGCTACTTTCATATTAAGGTCTTTTAGATACTCGGTAAGATCCTCACTCATGCGCTTGGTCAAGGTGGTTACCAAAACTCGCTGATGTTTGGCGACCGTTGTTCTGATTTCGGCAATCAGATCGTCTACCTGGCCTTTAGTGGGTCTTATCTCGATAGGCGGATCAAGTAGTCCTGTTGGTCGGATAACCTGCTGAGCGGGCTCTGGACTGCGTGTTAGTTCGTATTCAGCTGGTGTTGCGCTGACGTAAACGACTTGGTTTACATGACGTTCAAATTCAGTGAATGTTAATGGGCGGTTGTCGAGTGCACTCGGTAAGCGGAATCCATGCTCAACCAGTACTTCTTTTCGGGCACGATCCCCGTTATACATACCTCGAATCTGCGGCATGGTCATGTGTGACTCATCCACAAACATCAAAAAATCGTCTGGATAATAATCCAGCAGTGTGGCTGGCTGTTCACCGGGTTCTCGATTGGTTAGGTAGCGGCTGTAATTCTCGATGCCCTTTACAAAGCCTGTTTCCTCTAGCATCTCGATATCGAAATTAGTTCGTTGCTGAATACGCTGTGCTTCAAGTAGTAGATTGTTCTTCTTAAAGTATTGTAGGCGATCATCGAGCTCTTGCTTTATAGAGCCGAGAGCAACTTTGAGTTTGTCATGCGGTGTTACATAGTGTGAACTTGGGAAAATCTTGAGATCTTGTTTATCTTTGATTATCTCTCCAGTCAGCGGGTCAACTTGAGTGATCCGTTCGATATCATCACCAAGGAATTCAATCCGGTAGGCCACTTCTTCTCCGGCTGGGAATACATCTACCACATCGCCTCGAACACGGAACGTACCACGATGGAAATCGATGTCGTTACGTTGATACTGAATGTCGGTAAGTTGTCGCAGTAACTTATCACGCACACGACGTTCGCCGGTCTTAAGTGATACCGCCAAACCATCATAATCTTCAACCGATCCAATGCCATAAATACAGCTAACGCTGGCCACAATAATGACATCTTTTCGTGACAGTAGTGCATCGGTGGCGGCGTGACGAAGACGATCGATCTCTTCATTGATCTGACTGTCTTTTTCTATATAGGTATCGCTTCGCGCAATATAAGCTTCTGGCTGGTAGTAGTCAAAGTAGCTGACGAAGTAATGTACTGCGTTGTTTGGAAAGAAACGACGGAATTCTTCATAGAGTTGGGCGGCCAAAGTTTTGTTATGGCTTAGGATTAAGGTTGGTCGTTGTTGCTCCTGGATGATATTAGCCATGCTAAAGGTCTTACCCGAGCCCGTAACTCCCAGCAGGGTCTGCTCTTTGAGCCCCTGGTTTAGGCCATCGTTGAGCTGTTTAATAGCCCCTGGTTGATCACCAGTAGGTTTAAAATTGCTTGTGAGCTCAAACTTAGACATCATTACATTATATGCTAAAGCATATATTTAAGAAATACGCTTACTTATAGAGATGGGAATATTTCTTGTGGCGTTTATCTAGAAGGGTTATCAACTGCGCTAAGACGTCTTCTGCCGTGTCGCCAAATACAATATCCTCTGCAGACCTACGGCCAGCGGCATGAAGAATATCCATGATCTCTGTACTGATACCGCCAGCTCCTTGTATAAATCCAATTGGAGTGTCAGTTTCTAAGGCAATCGTAAATTCATGAAGCGTTCCAATACGGCCGCCGATGCTAATAACAGCATCAGATGAGTTAATCAGAAGCACATCACGACCAACATAGTGAAGACCCGAATAAACGATGCTATGGTAGCCCTCTGTCGGAAGCCGGTATTTCATAACGTGTTCAATCTTACTTGAGGCTGGGCTGATACCAAGACTCATTTGTCCACCAGCATCTTTATATGACTCGGCGGCTAAATTAGGAAGCCCTACGGTTGCGCCCGTCATAAGCGTGTGCCCGGCCTTTGCTATTGCATGACCAGCTGCTATGGCTAAGATTTTACCTTCCTCCATGCTTTGTCCTTTTGAAGCAGCCGAGACGCAAATTTGGTACATTATAAATCCGCCATATCTGGTGCCATAACTTGCTTGTTTAACTGCTGTAATATTGCTTGTTCAAAACTGTGCTGCCCGACATAACTAACCATTATCTCGTTCCACAAGCTACGCCTAAAGTGCCCTAGTGAGTGCTGTCCGTACTCCAGGCCATTGCAGTAACTTACTGCATTATCCATAAGACTAAGTGGCACAACGGCTTGTGGGTATAGCGCAGCGACAAAATCAAGATCCTCCCAGAATTTAAGTGCTGGTTCAAGCCAATAAATAACTGATTCCGCTTTACGCCAAAACAGATCGTCAGGCTGGACATGAGGCTCGAATAGTTCAGGGTGTTTAAAGGCATCCTGGCCACCAAAGTGACGCTGCACGATTCGCCAATGTATCTTTTGTCCGGCATACTCAGCAATATCTTTAGGATCTAAAAGCAATGTTTTTACTAAGACATCGCTGAAGTCAGGACGGACTTGTTGCATCTTAAAGAAGGCGCTATACGATCTAATTTCGTTAATATAGTGTAAAACCAGTGGCAAAATAGTAATAACTGCGCCACGCATGTGCCTGAGTGGCAATGGAAGAATTACGACAATTCCTAGCTCCTTTAAGTGAGTAAGATTTTGCTTACGGGCGTAAATATATGAGTTTGCTGATTCACCCCAGCGCTCTTTGTCCAGGACAAGGACCTTCAGATCTCTTGTTTCAAAGTCACTTGGGCGGAGTTTTTTGTAAGACTTTATTAGCCGCTCACCCCAAGCCTTTGATTCTAGGAAGCGTGTTCCAGCTATAACTTCATCTATATGCTCACGCTTAAGCATTGAGTCGACGGATTTATACCCTAGTTGCTTCATAACTTTTTTAGGAGGAATTGTTTTTATAATCCGCTTAGCCACACTATGCTTTAAGGCCCACACCTTCCGGGGTAAAGGAAGAGTGTCAATTGCCTTTTGGATAGCTGTCAGCTGATCATGTAGGGTATCCGCCGATGTAGTCCCAATTGCCTTGGCCAGATACTCGTCGTGGCGAGCGATTAAACCTTGTAATGCATGATACAGCTCCTTACCAGTTGTGTCGTTAGGATCTAGGCCTAGTTCATTGATCTTTTGATGAACAGTGCTAACTATTTTTGCAGTTAACGCCACATCCACCGATTCGTGTCCGGTCTCGGATTCTAACTGATTGATAGACATCGCGAATAACGGTTCGGTTGCTTGTAGTAATTCTGATAGAACTCTAGACATAGTTTGTTACTTGAGCGGTTCGGCCTTATACCACTTTGGTGAATGAAGCAGTAATTTCTGTAGTTGCGTATTTGTCAGAAGACCCTTCTGAGCACCAACATGCTGTACGACACTCATAGAGTTGATTGGGCCCCACTGTAGCGCACCTTCTATATCACTACCATGGATTAGTGCTGCGACAAAGGTTGAGGTAAAGGCATCGCCGGCACCGGTTCGTTCGTAGGGAGGAGATGGATCGGGGTAGATAGGCATCTTTAATCGTTTGACTCCGTCAGAGGCATAGGCACCATCGGGACCGTCACTAATGACGACGATCCTGGGTCCTAAAGCGTGGAGCTTGTCGAATAGTTCATGGAGATCTTCATGTTTACCACCCGAAATCTGAACTGCTTCCTCTCTGTTGACGGCAAGTACTTCAGTCCGTTTATACAGATCTTTTAGTCGCTCTGCTCCCATTTGTATTTGGAATGTGCCTGGCTGAAATGCCAACTTGACACCTTCGTGTCGACCAAGCCAGTCGGAGAGTTCATCATGGAACTTTTCGGCATTTTTACTTATGGAACTAAAGTAAATCCATTTAGGCATTTCGTCAGGTCGTAGGTGTGGCCAATGGTAGGTATACTCCTCATGTTTAATGAGGATTGTCCGTTCCTCCTTATACCACAGGACGTAGTGGTAGTTGCTGATCTTGCCGGGATTGATCTTCATCAGCCGTGTATCGACCTTGTTTTTCTCGAGGGTCAGAAGCATATCTCTGCCGGCTTGGTCGTTTCCAAGATTGGCATGCAAAGCACTTTTAAGACCGAGCCGAGCAAAGCTAACGCTGGCATTGGCCGCGTTCCCGACTGCATCAAGAACCTCAACATGATCGAACGGTATTTTTACGCCAAACGGCATGGATAAGATTTTATTACCATCAGCATCCTTGGTAACGGACGCTTGATCGTCAATGAGTTTGATAAATGCATCGGTTACAATGTCACCTACTGATAAAACGTCTAAACTCATGCCACCCCTCTTACTACTCTTTATGCTTACGTTTATTGTATCACTATCAATAACGTCACGGAACTATAATGGCTTTGCTTTTCCGACTGCATTGAACGAGTCGAGCTTGTCTTCCACCACTTCCTGTACGGCAGCAATAACTTCGTCCATTAGTTTAATAACAGCAAATTCACTCTTATTCTCTTTCAGTACTCGTTCTAATGTATTTCGATAGGCAATGCGCATATCTGAGTTGATATTGATCTTGGTAACACCTATTTTAACAGCGTCTTCGAAGTAATGAAGCGGCGTGCCACTACCACCGTGAAGACTGATATTGCAATCAATCGCATCTCGCACTTGTTGAAGTAAGTCTAGATCTAGCCGCTTTGGCACAGGATAAGAACCATGGAGGTTGCCGATTGCAGCTGCAAAAGTGTCTATGCCAGTGGCTTCGACAAATCGTTTGGCGCCTTCTGGCGTACTGAATGTCTTTTTGATCTCATCATAATCAAACGCTTTGGTAAACTTATTTGATCCTCCACCAAAATAGTGTGGTTCGCTCTCTACCAAGGCGCCAGTGCGTTTAGCATACTCAACTATTTCTTTGGTTTTCTTGATTATGTCTTCTTCTGACGCATCATGCTCTTGTTGAGAGATATCGATGTGTATGAACTCGAATCCGGCATCGATACCAGCCTTGGCAGCTTCGACAGTTGGTGAGTGATCGAGGTTGATGTACATCTCCACGCCAAACTCAACCTTATAGTTGTCGACCATGTCGCGAACGTTATTTAGTCCAAGCAGCTCCACTTCACCGTGGCTTATTTCGACCAATACGGGTGCCTGCTTAGCTACTGCAGCCTTAACAACCGCTATGAGTGTTTCCTGGTTATCCAGATTGAACGCCCCCAAAGCATAATGGTTATCGCGTGCTCGCTGTATGGCCTGTCGGGCTGCAGCACAGTTTCGTTTTGATTGCTCAAGGCTTGGAGGCATGGCTATTCCTTATTTAGTACTTTTGCTTATGCTTAGAATACCATATAATCAAACGTAACATCGGTATGAATGAAAAACAAAACAAGATCACAAACCTGGTTCTCTGGCTTACTCCAACAGGGGTAGAGTTGGCAGTCTATATATTTATAACTTTTTTTACAGCCATTCTTTGTAGCCAAGATTTTGTTAACAGTCTCTTTTTTGTATCTGGTGATTTTAACCCTATCCGTTCTGGAATTGGCTCGATTAATGGTTTACTCGAAGGAATAGTCGGCGAAAGAGTAGCCGGGTCACTATCACTTGGAATTTTTTGGGGTACTGTTGGACTCGTCGTTAACTTGTTGTGGTGGCTGGGAGCTAACTTTTCAACAGAATTAAATAATGACTTAGTCTACAGTAAGTATGTTCACCCAAAGGATATAAACCCCCGTTCGCAACTTCGCGACTTTATTATTCGAACAGCAATTCGCACAGGTGTAGCAGTGATTGCCATTGTTTATACAAACTTCGTTCTAAGTCAGTGGCTTCCAAGAATCTCTAGTGAGTATGCGTCGGTATTTGAAGATTGGGACTATACCAGCCGATGGTCAGTACTCATACCAGTCATCTTATCTCAAATATTATTACTACATATCTTTGTAGTTTTAACGCGGATTATTCTGCTCCGAAAACAAATATTTAATGACTAATTAACTGTCAGCTGTGATTAGGTTGGTTACCTGCAAAACTATATGCTTGGCAGTAAGACCAAAATGCTCTAAGAGTTCGTCTGGCTGACCTGATTCGCCAAAGCGGTCCTGCATTCCCATCCGCTTCATCTTTGTCGGAAGATGCTCACCGAGTAATTCTGCAACTGCACCCCCTAGGCCGCCATTGATTTGAGCCTCTTCGATAGTTACAACATGTTTAGTCTTCTTGGCGCTAGCCAAGATTGTGACGCTATCGAGTGGCTTAATGGTGGGTACATGGACGACTTCTGCGCTGATACCGGACTTGGCAAGTCTTTCGGCGGCAACCATAGCCTGGAAAGTCATAAGCCCGGTCGAGACTATCGATACGTCCGTGCCTTCGCGGTATACATACGCTTTGCCAATTTCAAACGGTGTCTTGCTGGTAGTAATGACTGCGGAGGCTTCTCTTGCAAGTCGTAGATATGCTGGACGCTTATCTTTGGCAAGGGCCAATGTGGCCCGTTCAGCCTCAAGACTGTCGCCTGGCACAATAACTACCATATTTGGAAGTACCCGCATCAATGCTATGTCTTCTAGCATTTGGTGGGTTGCACCGTCTGGCCCTACCGAAACGCCTGCATGAGATCCGACAATCTTTACGGGGCGATCGTTCAAGCAGATGGTAGTGCGAATTTGCTCCCAGTTGCGTCCTGGGCTAAATGCAGCGTAAGAACTTACGAATGGAATTTTTCCCATCGCAGCCAATCCAGAGCCTACGGTCACCAGGTTTTGTTCGGCAACGCCAATTTCTATAAAACGCTCAGGGAATGCATCTTTAAATAGGCTCATCTGAGTAGAGTCTGTAAGGTCTGCGCATGCTGCCACCACATTATCGTCTAGTTCTCCGGCGGCTTTCAGGCCACGCCCAAAGCCCTTCCTGATAGGTTCCATTGATATATCTTTAGCTAAAAAATCAGATACAAGGTTTAGACTACTCATGTTCACTCCTAATTTTTCCTCGTAATGTTCTGAGTTCATGTAAGGCTTCTTTTGCCTGCTCATGATCGGGTGGTTTGCCGTGCCAAGTAAAATCATACTCCATGAAATCAACGCCTTTACCAGGTATGGTATGGGCTATAATCATGACCGGTTTTTCGACGACAGCACGAGCCATAGAGCAAGCATCAATAATTGCTTCTATGTTGTTACCATCAATCTCAATCACATGCCATCCAAATGACTCCCATTTGCCCTTTAAGCTTTCGAGTGGCATGACTGATTCGGTAGGGCCGTCAATTTGTATATTATTGCGATCGATTATTCCGATAATATTACTTAGTTTGTATTTGCTGGCTAGCATTGCGGCTTCCCAAATATTTCCTTCATCCAGCTCCCCATCACCCATGACCACATACACCCATCGGTGATGATCTTGATTCATACGCATCGCCAGTGCAATGCCGGCAGCCTGACTGAGCCCACATCCAAGTGGTCCGCTGGTAGTTTCCATGCCTGGTAGCTTTAAACGCTCTGGATGACCCTGGAGTCGAGAGCCAAACTTTCGTAAGGTTTGGAGTTCTGCCCTTTCAAAATATCCAGCGTTGGCCATAGCTGCGTAACGAACAGGTACCGTATGCCCATTGCTAAGGAGTAGAATATCGCGCTCATCCCAATCGGGGTCCTTAGGGTTATGCTTGAGAATATCAAAGTATAAGGCCGTAAATATATCCGCCAAACCAAGTGGTCCGGCACTATGGCCACTTCCTGCGGCCTCTAGCATACGAATAATATCCTCGCGAACTGTCTCTGCTTTTAACTCAAGTTCTTGGAGTGATAATGCCCCCATTAGAATGCTCCTATTTCTTTTTCTAGTTTAGCATAAGCACTTTTTGGATTCTTAGCATTGTGGATGTACCCACCAACATTTAGTACATCAATACCACCTTCAACTAGTTTTGACACATTAGCCAGGTCAATGCCGCCGTCCCAACCAATCTCAATATCCGGTCGTATTTTACGGATTGCAGTTACTTTAGTAAGTAAGGCCAACCGAGCATGTCCGCCGAAGTGCCCCAGGTCGCCACTGAAAATCAGTACGTGATCAATGTCTTTTAGCGCTGGCTCAATCTTTTCAACTGGTGTATCTGCTAGCAATGCAACGCCTACCTTTATTCCTTTTTCTTGAAGGGGTCGAGCGGCGTCATAAAAATTTCCAACGCTTTCGGCATGTAGAATTACTAGGCTTGGCTTGAGACTGACGATTGTATCTAGGAACGGAAATACCGTTTCATACATCATATGCAGGTCACATTTCACTCCCTCCGGCCACCAAATTTTATCAATATCAATCAATCGGGTTGGAGCAAAAACTCCGTCAGTGAGGTCTATATGTACACGTTTAGCGAAACCTGACAGACGTTCAAGCTGTTCTCGAAGCTCGTGTGGCTCGTTGGCCATGACCGTTGGACATATAACAGGCATACTACGTTAATTGATCCATCTCTTTTATTCGTCGAGTAAACCGAGGAGCGTCGGCAAAGGCTGTATTGAGCCAGGTTTCGACGATTAAGTTAGCTTGATCATCGCTAAGGATTTTGGCAGGCAGGCAAAGAACATTGCAGTCATCATCATTACGAGCTGTCCTAACAGACTCAGTATTGTAGCCTAGGCAGGCTCTGATACCTTTAAATCTGTTAGCAGCCATCATGATGCCTTGCCCACTGCCGCAGATCAAGATGCCTCGAGCGTCGCCGTCGTCGCTAGATAAAATGTCGTTAGCAACGGTGGCAGCGAAAACCGGAAAGTCGTCCTGAGGATTTAATTCCTTATTCCCATCGTCATGGACATCATAGCCGGCACTCTTAAGGTACTGCACAAGTTCATTGCGCAAATAGTATCCATTATGGTCAGCGCCGATATATATGATCATGTTAGCTGTGGTGTTCTTTGTGATCGTGCTTTTCGTGCAGAAGTCTTCCGGTATCCGAAACAACTTCGACCAGACGGTTGCTGTAGCCCCATTCGTTGTCATACCAAGCCACTACCTTGAGCATATTGTCACCAATAACAGCAGTTAGCTTAAGGTCAACCGTTGCTGAATGACTATTGCCAATGTAGTCGCTACTCACTAGCTCTTCTTCTGTAACTGCTAGGATACCCTGATAAAATGGCTCTTTAGCTGCTCGCTTGAAGACCTCATTGACTGCCTCAACAGTAACTGGCTTCTTGGTGATAATAACAAAGTCACTTAGTGACACTACCGGTGTAGGTACACGTACACTCATACCACCAAAGATGCCTTCCAGAGCTGGCAATGCTAATGCGGCAGCCTTAGACGCGCCGGTAGTAGTTGGCACAATATTTTCAGCAGCATTGCGAGCTTCTCTAAGATCCTTAGCTGGAGCATCCTGAAGCTTCTGGCTTGCAGTATAGCTGTGAACGGTTGTCATCATAGCTTTATCAATACCAAAATGGTTTTCGATAATCGCAGCTACTGGAGTTATACAGTTAGTGGTACATGATGCATTGCTAATGATATCTTCTGCTGTTTCAAGCTTATCTTCGTTTACGCCAAGTACGATAGTGGTTGCACCATCACCCTTAGCAGGACCAGAAATAACTACTTTGTGCGCACCTGCGTCGATGTGCCCCTTAGCGAGCGCAGGGTCAACAAAAAATCCGGTCGATTCAATAACAACATCAACTTTAAGTTCTTTCCACGGCAATGCACTAGGCTCTTTTTCTGCACAGACCTTAATGTGTTTCTTGTTAACAATGATATTGGTGTCATCGAATGTAACGTCGTGCTGATAGGTGCCATAGTTGCTATCGTGCTTCAAAAGATGCGCTAACGTCTTTGTGTCCGTGAGATCATTGATTGCAACAATCTCTATATCTGGACGCTCAAACGCTACCTTAAAAGCATTTCGGCCTATACGACCAAAACCATTGATTGCTACTCGTGTCTTCATAATTGCCCCCGTTACCCTGATCTCAACTTAGATGTATTTCTATACTTAAAGCATAACCGATATATCTATGTCAGGCAATGCTCAGACATCAACTTCTTTGAAGTAATAGTCCCATGCAGGATATTCAACCGAGAATATCTTTTCGGGATTATTTACGAATATTTTCTTAAACTCAGATGCATCCATCCATTCCACATCTTGATTCTCTCCATCCTGAGCACGGGGTTCTCCTGGCTCGACATTACAGCGGAATATCAGACCAATCCATGGTCGCCCATCCTTGAGCTGCTGAGTGCAGCAAAACGGTCTGAATCCAAAGACGGCATCTGACTGTTGAGGCGAAAATACTTCGGTTTTATCGTCATTAATAATTTGGGATACCGTAAGGCCGGTTTCTTCCATTACTTCACGATTGAGGGTTTCGTAAATATTCTCGTAAAGTTTGTCCAGGCTACCGGCTGCAAATTCTAATGTACCATTGTAAATTGATTCTGTATTTTTGTGATTACGAACTTGAATCAGGAACTGTAACTTACCTTCATGTTGTCTTTCGATTATTGCCGCCGCGAAAGGAATAGCGTATTTTCGGTTATCGTCCATGCTTCATACCTATAAACTGTATTAGCCCACTATTACCGATGGCCTCGTCTTTGGCAGTTTTACCGTTGTCATCAAGGATGATAGTATCAAAGCCTTGCATCATATCGCCGAGCATATCAACTGTAAAATATCGTTTAGTTAAGGTCCCAAAATCGATCAGACCGTCTTCTGCCTTACTCGCATCATATTCGGAATCCGCCTGTGAATTCACAAGAACGGCGAGTATGCCGCCAGGCTTTAAAACTCTTTTAATTTCAGATAAAATCGACTCCATCTCTTCGTCATTGAAATAATGTAACACTAGGTGTGCATATACAGCATTAAATTGCTGATTGACAAATTCAAATGGTTGAGTTACATCTAAGACTTTGAGTTCAAGATCGCCTCCACTGGTGACGTTCTTGTCTTGGATACTAGCAAAAAACTGATCTTGGGCATCTGTCGCAGTAACATTAAAGCCTTCTCGCGAAAACCATAGCCCATCCTGACCTACGCCCGTACCGAGTTCAAGTATGTCCCCTCCAGCAGGTACATGACTCGCTGTCATGATTGCAAAAGGGTTGGGCGTACCTGCCCATGGTGTAGCAGAATAGTCTGCAAGCTTCTTTTGCCAGTGGCTCGCAGGGTAACTGGCCATTACCCTATGCTTCCTCTGTCGGCTGAGGTGATAGTGAGGTCATAATTTTAGGATTTTCCAACCCTAAAGCATCTGCTACTGCAATTAGTACAACTTCAACAGATGATGCCATTGCTGGTTCGGCTCCCACCAGACGACGAGCACCGCATGACTGACTTCTAGAATAATCATGTCGAACACGCCCCTCGAAGCTGCGTCCGGTCGCCAGATCATAGCTCAGAGAGCTATCGAGCTGATAAGCGCCATGTTCACGGTTAAACTGGGCAATCGAAACTGTTGTCCGAGGATTATTCTCCGGAACTGGAGCAGCTTCATCAGGTCTGCCAGTAAAGACAGCAGATCTGATATGCTGACCTGTTGGCTGATCTGTAAAACTATATTCACGAAGATCTAGAACACCGCCGGCATTAAATTGTATACGTACATCTGATCGAAATAACCCTTTTCTATCAACATCTGATCTATCCGTAGTCGCAAGTCCAAATTTTGTAATGAATTTATTCGATCTTGTCGATGGACGTCGCAGGTGATCAAAGATTGAGGTTCCAAGATCCAGTATTTCTTCTAGTCTTTGTTGCTTTTGCTCTGGTGTCCAGACTTCTGGAGTTCGCTTTTCGATTACACCGCCACACGCTGGAATAGACATTACGCCTCTTTCTCCCACCGTTCTTGACACTCAACAATAATTGTTTTTGCATCCTCAATATTACCCCAGCCTTGGACATTGGTGGAGCCAGGCTTCTTGAGGTCTTTGTAATGACTAAAGTGGTGCTCAAGTTGTTTTAGGAGCGCCGGGCTAAGATCATCAAGGCTATTGATTGAATCACCTGTGTGTCGATCATCAGCAGGGACAACCACAACCTTATGGTCCATTTCGCCGTCATCTTCGAAGTTCAGAATACCAATAATCTTTCCTTGAACCACTACACCGGTTGCAATAGGCTCATTACAAATTATCAAAGCGTCTAGTTCGTCGCCATCGTCGTCGAGTGACTGAGGGATGAATCCGTAGTTACAAGGCTTAGCAAAAATACCAGGTTCAACACGGTCAAGCTCAAAGATAGCTTTCTTGCGGTTCCACTCAACTTTTAGCTGGGAACCTGTACCTATTTCGATAACTACATTCACTACGCCGCCAGCAACATCACCAGCATCAAGGATTTTGTTAAAATCAGCCATCAATTCTCCTTTATGGTCACTTCCAATCAATAATATATCAGTAATATTGTACACTATTAGTAAGTATGCGTATCATCGGCCATAGAGGAGCGGCCAGCTTAGCTCCCGAAAATAGTATCCGCAGTATTCAAGCCGCGATTAAGGCGGGTGTTGATGGGATAGAATTTGACGTAAGGCTCAGTAAAGATGGGAAGCTGTTCTTGTGTCATGATCCAACATTGGAGCGTACGCACGATGTTGACCGTCATATCGCCCATTTAACCGCTAAAGAACTTATGAAAATCAAAGGCCCAGATGGTGATCATGTTCCTCCTCTAGAAGAAGCATTGAAAGCGGCCGGCAATACACCGCTGTTTATTGAGGCAAAAGCGCGGGGTTGGGCGAAACCCTTGGCCAATACCCTAGCAAAACATCCAAATAAAAAGCTATTTACCGTTATTGCCTTCAATCATCAAGAATTATTTGAATTCAGTGAATTCTGTCCAGATATTCCCGTCTACGTTTTAGAGCACCGCAATCCATTTGACGCCATAAATGCTGCTCGCGTGTATGGGTTTGATGGAATTGACGTAAACTACTGGACGATGAACCCCCTCGCTTACTATCTATGCAAGCGACATAATCTTGGAATAATCGTCTACACCGCCAACATACCGTGGATCGCTCGTCTATTCCAGAAACTTTATCCTCGAATATCGATAACTACCAATGTGCCCCACAAAATTCGTTCACGTAAGAGTTTAATGGCCAAGCGATGAATGCCACACTTCAATCGGTAGTACGTGAAACATCAGACATATCGACATTCATCTTTAAAACCGAACGACCTTTGCGCTATATTGCAGGCCAATTTATAGAACTCACCCTAGTCCATGGTGAGCCTGACGACAGAGGCACTAAACGATGGTTTACACTCTCTTCTGCGCCAGGACATGAAACGATATCGATAACAACAAAGCTGGCAACAAAACCAAGTACCTTTAAATCCCATCTGTGGGAACTTAAGCCTGGAGGTACAGTTGATATCAGTGAACCAATGGGGGATTTTGTTTTACCAAAAGATCCCAGTATACCATTGGTATTTGTGGCAGGTGGTATTGGCATAACACCTTTCCACTCAATAATTCAGTGGCTGGTAGATACCAACCAATCTCGCACGATTCAGTGCATATATAGTGTTAATGATGAATCAGAGTTACTATTTGCCGAAACGCTGCAGCGAGCATTTGTTTCTGTAAGTATTCGAATCAGCCAACCCAACCTAACTGCCCATGAAATAGTTACTGTTGTAAATGGCCTCAAAGAAAAACAACTATATATTTCCGGTCCTGAGCCTATGACTGAATCAATTGTTGAACAATTTAAGCGTCAGGGATACACCCAGGATCAATTAATAACTGACTACTTCCCAGGCTACAGTTCTATTTAGTCTTTTTGCTGTTTGAGATTATCGAGATATTCACGAATCATTAAAGCAGCAGTTGCGCCTTCGCCAGTTGCACTTGCTATCTGCATAGTGGCACCGCTTCGGACATCGCCAGCAGCGTATACACCTTTGATGGCTGTCTTAAGATGATGGTCGGTCTTAACGAGGCCAATATCATCAAGCTCAATTTTGCTTCCTTTAAGGAATTCAGTGTTTGGAGACAAGCCTACGAAGATGAAGACGCCATCAGTCTTGAACTCTCGTTTTTTGCCAGTAGTAGTGTGAGTGCTTATGACATGACTAACCATCTTATCAACTCCAACAATCTCGTCTGTAGTGCTGTTGAGGTGAACCGTTATTTTATCAGTATGTTTTTTTAGTTCCTTCTGTAGAACTTCACTAGCACGCATGCTATCGCCACGAACAAGTAAGTCAATATGGCTTGCAAATCGAGTCAGGAAGATTGCTTCTTGTACTGCCGAGTTTCCGCCACCGACGACAACTAGTTTCTTATCACGATAGAAGGCTCCATCGCATGTCGCACAATAATGTACGCCACGGGCAAAGTACTCTTGCTCGCCAGGTACACCAATCTTCTTATAATCGCTACCTGTGGCAATTAGAATTGACCGCGCCTTAATGTCGCCACTGGTTGTCTTTAAGAGTTTGTGGTCGCCTTCATCTGTAATTTCCATGACCTCTCCGAGCTCGATAACTGCACCGAATCGTTCCGCTTGGAGTCTGAGGTTATCGGCAAGTTCCAGTCCGGCTATTCCCTTGGGGAACCCAGGGTAGTTGTCTACCCAGTCAGTTATGGCTGCCAACCCACCAATAACACCCTTTTCGAAAAGTAAGGTAGTGATGTCTTCACGGGTCGTATAGACTGCCGCGCTGAGTGCTGCCGGTCCGGCACCAATCATTACTACGTCCCATACTTTATGGGCGGTTGCATCTGGCGGAGGAGTTTGAATTTTGTCGGTCATCAGGAAACTGCCGGTGCTAGTTTGGCAAGGTTATAACCTACTACAACCTCTTTTGAATCGTCATCACGTGTAATAACTGTCACAGGGACAGCCAACTGACCGCTGATTTCGAAGGCTTCTTTTTGGCGTTCTGGATGATCGTCAAGATTTACTTCTTGGTAGCTATGGCCTTTGGCCCCAAGCCACTTCTTAACCATGACGCAGTATGCGCAGGTGTTTGTAGTGAAAATTGTAATGTCTTTAGCCATGACGAACTCCTTTATTTTGGTCGTTACTATATTATATATAGTGCTAGTGGTTATAGTCAACGCACTATATGTTGTGTTTTCTAGTTATCTACTCACCAATCTTTACGAGCTCGATATCAAAGACCAGGTCTGCATTTGCTGGAATACCAGATCCGCCGGGAGGGTTTGCGCCATAAGCCTGGTCTGCCGGAATCAATAGTCGTCGTTTTCCGCCAACTTTCATTCCAGGAACGCCATCTGTCCAACCTTTAATAACTTGGTCTAGGCCAAATGGAATCGGGCTACCAGTATCTAGGCTGCTCTGAAAAATGATCCCTGTAGAAGCGACTGCCCCTGTGTAATGAGCGGTGACTGTGTCGCCAGGCTTTGCTTCATCGCCAGTACCGACTTGAGTGTCGATCTTTTGTAGTGTTGGTATTGATGCTGTCGGTGTGAATCCTGCTAGTTTAGTGCCTTCCAATTTACCCTCCGTAGTTTCATTAGTTTTAGTTGTATCTTCTGTAACTGATGTTAGCTGTTTATTTCTTCTACTTTCCTGGTGCGCTTCCCATATGACCATTCCGCTTAGACCGACCGAAGTAGCTAAGAAAATTACTGCTAGAACAATAGCGGCTACCCGCTCCCCAATTTTTGCCATGTATATCCTCTGTTTTACTGACTTAGTATAGCAAAATTATTGTATGTCGGAGCTAAATTCTTGTACCTGAGTAGGAAAGCCATCAGCAACACCTTGCAGTAATCGTTGTTGAATATTCTTAGTCCTAAAAGTTACTTCTGGTAGCTTACTCAGCGGCAACCA
Source organism: uncultured Candidatus Saccharibacteria bacterium (assembly GCA_964536985.1). Lineage (GTDB taxonomy): Bacteria > Patescibacteriota > Saccharimonadia > Saccharimonadales > AWTP1-31 > CAZIBG01. The sequence continues at coordinate 60,960 of CAZIBG010000004.1, forward strand.
CATCGGAGTGTACAGGTTGTCGCCACTTTTATTTATCTGACGCTCATCAGATTGCTCGTGAAGCATTGGAGTTCCTGATACATAATCGACCAGATAGACGTACTGGTCCCCATATGGTGCTGGCGAGTGCTCGATATATACCAACCGCGGGTTGGCTACATGTACTTTTGTCTCTTCATGGATCTCACGTAGCAATGCTTTTTCCTTTGACTCAAGCATTTCCACATGACCACCAATAAGCGTGTAGTATTGTTTTCCGAATTTATCGCGCTTCATGACTAACAAGTTATTCTCTTTGATGATGATGGCGCGTACAGCAGTAAACATATTTTCCTAAGCCGACATATCGTATTCTTTAAGTTTCTTCTTGCTCGATTCGGTATTTCCACCCTGCAACTTAAGTAGTTGAGCATAGATTCCATTGGTTTGGGCCAACTTTATAGGGCTACCAATTTCGTCTACTTTACCGCCACGCAAGGTGATGATTTGATCGACATGTTGAATAGTACTGAGTCGGTGGGCAATAATTAGTGTCGTTCGACCCTTCATAAGTCGTTCGAGTGCTTCCTGCACCATGCCCTCTGACTTACTGTCTAGGCTACTGGTTGCTTCGTCCAAGATAAGAATTGGTGCATCTTTAAGCAGAGCTCTTGCTATAGCAATGCGTTGTTTTTGTCCGCCGCTAAGCTTGAGTCCGCGTTCACCAATTTCTGTTTTATAGCCTTTTTCGAACTTACTTACAAATTCGTGAGCATTAGCGGCTTTTGCAGCGGCAACGACCTGAGCTTCTGTAGCTTTTGGACGACCATAGGCGATGTTCTCTCGGATTGTCCCACTAAATAGTGCTGGATCTTGGAATACCACACCAATCTTATCGCGAAGACTAGCCTGTGTAATGGATTGGATATCTTGGCCATCTATGGAGATACTTCCGGTCTGCGGCTCGTAGAAACGAAGTAGTAGATTAGTGAGGGTCGTCTTGCCTTCGCCACTTTCTCCGACCAAGGCTACTTTACTATCTGGCTTAACGGTAAAAGATATCCCCTTTAGTATCTGCTCTTTGTCGTATGCAAAGCTTACATCCTTGAATTCGACCTTACCATCTGCAACCGTGATATCTGGAGCGTTAGTGGTGTCAGCAATTGCAGGATCTAGACCCATGACCTCGAAGTAATCTTTGCTGTCGGCAACTGCTTTTTGAGTATTATCAACCAGGAAACTAATGGTAAATATTGGGATACGAATTTGCATGGCATATAGTATCAGGGCCACCGCTTGACCTGGCGTAAGTTGACCGTGAGCTGCTTGAATAAAAATAAACAGATACACGCCCAGGAAAATTACATTGAGCACCAAGCGACGGACAATGTCATTCTTATGCCAATGCTTTGATTGTGGCACTGTGTAGTCAAGAACGTCAGATGTATTCTTCTGGAAGAAAGCCACTTCACTGTCTTCTTGAATGAAGCTTTTAACGACCTTAACCTGCCCAATTACCTCCGCAAAACGACCACTAGCAATGTCGGTACTCAGGTTGATCTTTTTCTGATAATCTTGCCATTTGCCACTAGATTTGATGGTCATTAATATGAATATTGGGTACAACAAGGCTAGTAGAATCGCCACTGGCCAGCTGTAGTAAGCGATAATTGCTAGTGCTAGAACAGTGCTAAAGATGAACTGTAGGAAGTTGTTGCTCCACATTTGCATAAAGCCGCTGATCTGATAGACGGAGCGGTTTACTCTTCCGATCAATGTACCGGTAAGTTCGGAATCGAAGTAGCTCTGAGGTAGTTTTAGAAGATGAGCATAGTATCGTTCGCCGAGTATCTTATAGAGCTTCTTGCCCATGATGTCGCCGTAATACCCGATGATATTGTTGATAAACGTACTCCCCAGATCGCTGGCAAATATAGCAACTACTACAATCACTAAGTATCTGACATCGGCAGAAGTACCTTTTCGTATCTCATCAATAGCCCAACCACTAAACAGCGGCTGCAACAAACCTACAGCTGCAACAAGTACCGACATCAAACTAATCGCTAGATAGTAGTTTTTGAGCTCACGAGTGAATCTAAGAATCCTAAGTATGTGCTTCATCGCTATACTCGTTTAGCGCCAAGCTCTGCCTCTACCAAATCAACAACTTTGCCAACATATGTAGTCACTTCTTCGGTTGTTAGGGTGCGCTGAAGGCTTGTAAGCTGAATTCGGAAAGAGACGTTCTTATGTTTTGTCTTATCTTTATGATAGATACCCAGTGGAAGCAATTTACTAATGTATCCCGTATCCTTGCCTACTTCTTTTATGCTGTTAAGTATTGAGTTCTGGATTGAGCCGTAAGACTGATCTGGAGATACGCTTAATGTTACGTCCTGAGACATCTTAGGATACTTACTAAGCGCCGTGTAGTTGAGCTTAGTGGCAATATCTAAGAGTGGATCAAGCATGATTTCAAATCCAGCGGAATGGACTGGCAGTTTTAGCTTGCTACGAGTGCTGGGCGTGTATTCGCCGATAACTCCAATGTAATTGCCACTTGTTCGATCTGTTACCAAAGCAGAGCGACCAGGATGGAAAGGCTTGGTAATTTCGTAGGTGATGTCGTCAGTTAGCGGCACATAGTCTAGATCGAGACCAAGTAGTGAGGATACGTGTTCCAAATACCGTTTCGCTTGATAGTAGGCCGCCCCGGCATTGTTTGCTACATGCTTGTCGTTGGCTGCGTAAACCAATGCCAGCATAGAGTTTTCCTGGGGTAGTCCCTCCTCGTTCACGCCCTGAAGCTTCAGGTGAGTTTTGCCGATCTCAAAAATTGCGAAGGAGTCATAGCCAGCTCGAAGGTTGCCATAGACTTTAGATAGCAAACTAGGGGTTACCGTTAAGCGGTAATACTGCAGTTCCGGACTGAGGGCATTGCTGAGTTTGTATGCCTCTTTTGTGTTCTGGTTGACGCTATCCAGTAACTTTCCCGAGACAAAGCTGTAAGACAATACTTCGTTTGCCCCTGCCCTCACTAAAGAATTACGGAGCTTAGTATTCAGCTCCAAGGCCATATTTTTAGTTACGGGAGCAGAGCTTCTTTTTGGTAAAACTACTGGCAACTTATCAAAACCATACAATCGGCCTACTTCTTCAACAATATCTTCGGGAATTTCTATGTCTGTACGCCAGAACGGCACAGTAATACTTAAGATGTTCTCTTGTATATCAACCACAAATTCTACATTACGAAGCAACTGAGCGATTACGAATGGGTCTAGATTTACATCTAGTCGACTGTTAATGAACTCTGTGTTTACGATAACGTTACCGAGTGGATGTAGATCGCCGGGATCATCAAAGATCTCGCTAGCAATAGTTCCATTAGCGAGGTTAAGAATATGAGACGCAGCATAAGCCAATACTCTGTCGTTCTGCAAGATGCTCTGACCCTTTGTGTAACGTGTAGCGGCATCAGTAAATACTCCGTGACGCATGGTTGATCGTCGGATGCTATACATGTCGAACGAGGCGCAGGTTAATACTATTGAAGTTGTATTGGCATCAATTTCGGTATGTCCACCACCCATGACACCAGCCAAGTCGGCGACTGTAGAATTAGTAGAAAGTACAATATCGCCAGCAGTCAAAGTTAGTTTCTTACCGCTAAGAACAGTTAGCGCTTCGCCCTCTTTTGCCATGCGTACACCAATACTTGGAGCGCCATCGCTAAACTCAGCAATCTTGCGGTAATCGAATGCATGCATTGGTTGACCAGTCAGCTGCATCATATAGTTTGTTATGTCTACGACGTTATTTATGGGACGGATTCCGACACGCGTAAGTGCGGCCTGCATCCAGTAGGGACTTGGTTTGATTGTAATGTTATCGATCGCCACCGCCATAAATCTCTTAGACAGCTCTGGCACAAAGTTAAACACTTCCAGTGGCAATACATTCTGTGCAGCTGGCAATGAAACGGGCTGTTGGTACCACTCTGGGCTCTCAAATGGTAATCCACTGATTCCGGCCAGTTCCCGGGCTACGCCAAGAATCCCAAAGCAATCTGGTCGATGAGTGAACATCTTGTTTTCGCAATCAATAACGACGTCCTCTAAACCATACAGCTTAACAAATGGTGTTCCAGGTCGTGAGAGTTCTTGTCCAACTTCTTGGGCGTCGACAATCAATAGACCGCTGTGGTCTTCGCTAATGCCGAGCTCGCTTGGAGTTCCAAGCATACCAGGGCTTGGCACCCCTCTAATAGCACGAACTTCTAGAACAAACGGATCCTTAACGAATGTCGAAGGGACAATTGCGCCAGGAGTAATCCAAATCACGGTCAACCCTGGAGCAACATCTGGAGCGCCACAAACAATTTGGACCAGACCATCAGCATTTCGATCAACATTCTCTACAACGCCACCATCGTCGATCAAGCAAACGTGTAATTTATCGGCGTCAGGATGATCGTTGACTTCCACAATTTTGACTACATAAATTCCAGCAAATCGTGGCGTCCAGTCAACCACGTCCTCTACCGCACCAAGTTGTGCTCCAATTTTTTGCAACATCTGTTCTGTTGGTATGGACAGTAAATCAACATTACTGTATTGATTAGCTATTTGGATGGATACTTTCATTAAAATTGCCTCAAGAAATCTAATTTACCGGATTCGAAATGTCTGACATCTTCGATTCCATACTTCATCATAATCATACGTTCAACACCAAATCCCCAAGCAAAGCCGCTGTAGACCTCAGGGTCTATGCCTGCCATCCTAAGTACATTTGGATGAATCATTCCGCATCCACCGAGCTCCAGCCACTTCTGTTCCTCAGAATCGTCTTTACGCAATATATCAGGGCGCTCTACTGCAAACTCAAAGCTTGGCTCGGTGAATGGAAAGTAAAAAGGTTGAATTTTAGCCTTCAACTCCTGACCAAAGTACTCACTCAAAAACGTTTGTAGTGTGGCTATAAGGTTACCAATGGTAATGTCTTTACCTACGTATACTCCTTCGTGCTGATGAAAAGTATGTTCATGGGTGGCATCGAGATCTTCGTTGCGAAAAACACGATCAGGAACCAGTACGGCAATGGGCTCGCCATTGTCGAGGTTTGACTTATATTTTTGTAATACACGGTTCTGCATGGTACTAGTGTGCGCAGGCGCGATTAATCCATCGGTTGTCATGAAGGTGTCGTAATCGTCTCTTGCGGGGTGACCTTCCGGGAAATTTAATGCCTCGAACATGTGATAATCATCGTCAATCAGACGGCTTTGCTCGACTACTAATCCCATGCGGTAGGCAATGTCAGCAATATACTCAAGCTCCGTACTAATTGGGTGTTTTGACCCAAACTCTGAGGAAAGCAAATCGGGAGTAACCGAATTAACATCCATTGGAGCGGTCACATCTATCGCCGGCAATGCCTCTGCTACATTCTTTGAATCTTCTACCCAAGAGATTACTTCTGCCTTGAGTGCATTTAGCTCCTTGCCAAAACTAGCCTTTTGCTCATTAGGGATAGTCTTAAGCTCGGCGTATAGCGCGCTAAGAGTCTTACTCCGTAAAATAGTGTGCTTATCCTCAAGCTTAGCGAATTCTTTATGTAAATGATCTTTAGCTTTGGCAATAGAAGTACTAGGGTCTGACATATTACTGTAATTATACCAGCCATTTACGGCACGAACGAATAGATTTTAATCTGTTTTTCTGCTATAATGGCGGTTGCCTAATAAGCGTAGCTGCTGTCGTCCGTACCACGTAACAACGTGCCCATTCGGAATACTGCAATCCCTCTTTTGGCATCAACAACAATCAAAAGCTATTTTTAGCATGGAGAAATCATGTCTGAAAGACTACACATGCCTGATGCGCTCAGGAATCTTAATATCAATGCCCGTAAACTAGCAGCCGTACCCCTCGCAGCGGTGCTTTCATTAACAATGGTGGCTTGCGAGACACCAGAAGCCGGAATGGGTGAATTTACCTGCTACGTGCCAAGTGCAGGCGGCATAAATGGTGACAATAAGGATACAGCGCTTGGTGACAAACCTCAGCCAGACGTTGACCTAGCCGCAAACCTACGACACTACTATGGCGGTCGCGCAACAGATGATAATCACAATGGGACAATTGATTACGAAGAGATCAAGAATGCTGCACGGCGTAACCCGGTAAAAGTGCTTATAGCTGGTGTTGGGATAAGATTCATCAAAGATACTGGGGGTGATTTTAAGAATGCCAGGCCCGGTCGGATGGATGTATCAATGGGATCATTGGCCGCCTGTAGAGAGTTCATGAGGGGTGGTCGTAAACGACAATATGCCATATTGCCTGATACGCCAGTCGCTACTCCTTAAGGAATAATCGTATATACTGGATATATGGCAAACTTTTCTTTCGATATTGTAAGTGATTACGACAAGGCCGAACTTAATAACGTTTTTGATCAAACTCAACGCGAGATCACCGCACGCTATGATTTTAAAGGTACATCTGCAGAAGTAGAATGGCTCAATGATGAAAAGTCGGGCTTTAAGATCACAGGTGATCATCAATATCAGCTTGATGCTATCGCCGATATTGTTCGCAAGAAGCTAGCAACTCGTAATCAGAGCCAGAAACTTCTTGATACCACCAAAGAACCCGTCACCAGTAACATGAAAATGACCTGGGAAGTACCCTTCAAAAAAGGTCTTGATCAAGATAAAGCCAAAAAAGTTACCGCCAAGATTCGTGAGGCCTTTCCTAAGGCAAAACCACAAATCCAGGGACAAGAAGTTCGTGTGGTCAGCGCTAGCAAGAACGAACTCCAGGACATTATGCAACTTCTTCGAGAAGCAGATTTTGATTTTCCATTAAGTTTTACGAATTACCGTTAATCATGAAGATTACTTTTTTTGCACATAGCACCACAACCGACAACGAAGCTCATAATGCCACAGGCTGGTTGCAAGGAGAACTGTCTGCGAAGTGACTAGAACAGGCTAAGGCGCTTCCTGGACTGATTACTGATGATAGTTTCTCTGTTATTTTTACTTCTGATTTAAAACGGGCGATTGACTCTTCGGAGATTGGATTTAAAGCAACGCACCCCATTCGAACAGATAGCCGATTACGAGAAGCAAACTACGGCGATCTAGATGGTACAAACAAAAGCTTCAAAAAAGATATGTCCAAGTTCATAAATACACCTTATCCTAATGGCGAAAGCTACAAGGATACCGAAGCTCGAATGCAATCTTTTCTTGACGAAGTCTATGATGAGTTTCCAGACGGACATATTGCCATTATTGGACATGAGGCAACACAGCTGGATCTTGACGTTATTTGTGATGGACTTTCTTGGGAACGAGCAATTGCCGCCAACTGGCGCCCTGCACAAAAGTGGCAGCCAGGATGGACTTATACTTACAGCAAGTAGTCCGTTATAAGCGTAAGCAAGGTATACTTGTATCATGGATACCGACGAAGTTCTTCTTAAGCAGGCAGTATCAGTTTTAAAGAAGAACGATCAAAAGCTATACACTTCTCCAGCTGGAAACCTCTATCCGCATCAGTGGTTATGGGATAGCTGTTTTACTGCCATTGGCCTTCGGCATTGTGATGTAGACCGGGCCCAAACAGAACTTAAAAGTCTTCTGCGAGGTCAATGGACCAACGGCATGTTGCCCAACATGATCTTTAGTGAAGCGGTCATGTACACACAGGATCGTAATGTTTGGCGAAGTCACCTATCTATATCAGCACCGGATGCCGTCAGCACGACTGGCATAACTCAACCCCCGATGTTGGCAGAAGCGATTGTACGTGTTGGTGAAAAATTAAAAAAAGCCGAACGACGTACTTGGTATGCCAGCATGTATCCTGCATTGGTAAGCTACCATCAATGGCTTTACCGCGAGCGTGACCCAAAACAGAGTGGTTTGACCCTACAAATCCATCCCTACGAGACGGGGCTCGACAGTACGCCACCATGGCTTGATCAACTTCATAAGCATCACAGGCCTTGGTGGGCTAGTTTTCTAGAAGCCACAAAACTGGTGAATGTAGTTAATCTGGTACGTAGAGATACACGCCATGTACCACCCGGACAACGAATGGATAATATAGATGCGCTTCTGTACTACGATGTTATTCGTAAAATCCGTTCCAAGCACTACGAGGCTTCTCGAGTTCTAAAGAAATCTCAGTTCGCGATCCAGGACGTCACATTTAATAGTATTTTCGTTCGTGCCAACGATCATCTAGTTGCAATTGCCGAGCTATTAAATCGTGATATTCCAGAGGAACTGATGGAGAATATCCAGAAATCCCGCTTGGCACTAGAACAGCTGTGGGATAGCTACAGTGAACAATATTACTCCAAAAATTTTGCAACAAGTAAGCTGATTCGAGTTCCTAGCATTGGCACGTTAATGCCTCTTTATGCGGGTAGTATCCCTAAGGAGCGAGCTGAAAAATTAGTAGCTATGCTCCATAAAGAAAACATGTTTGACTCTGCCTTTCCCGTGGCAAGCGTACCAATTGGAGCTAAAGAGTTTAGTGAATTGCGATACTGGCAAGGACCAACATGGATAAACGCAAACTGGCTGATTGCTGACGGCTTGAGTCGCTATGGCTTTAATAAAGAGGCTAAGCACATCAGAGATTCATCGATTGAACTAGTTCGACAATCGGGTTGTTATGAGTATTTTTCGGCAATTGATGGTACGGCGGCAGGAGCAGAAGACTTTAGTTGGACTGCAGCTTTAATTATAGATTTTTGTGCCAATCGAAAAGATCGCTAGCCTGAGCATCAACGTCATGCCAAATTTGCATACGTTGCTTGTGACTTGTACCTTCCAATTGATCGTAAAAACGGTCCATGCCCATGCTTCCAAGAACTGCCACTACACCTGCAGTGCGTTTTATGGTCTCTAATGGCCGTGTTGTGTGATATTTCCGGACATCTTGCCCAGCCTGGGTGTCGTCGAGCTCTGTATGACGGGTAACTACTTGGGTATCAAGCTCTACCAACAGTGGGTATGCTAGGTTCAGATCGTCACGATTTTCTTCAACAAATCTATCGACGGCGTATGGAAGTCGAGTGTCGACATTTGCATCCTGAAAGGCATCGAATTGCGTAAAAGCATCGCTACGTGGCTGTTCACGCATGCTGGTTAGTAGTTGCTCTATATCAGTGATATTTGACATGATTATAATCATTTACACAGGTAAAGACATATTGTAACACTATTTACTAAATTTGTCTATACTATTCTTCGACGATATCAATGAGTTTTGGTTGGACTGCTTCTGCTGTACTAGTCGTCTTGTCGGCAAGTTGTTGAACCTTACTAAGCTTTCTTTCGATTGTACGACTTTTAGTGCTAGCACTGTCCAATGTATTTGTAGCTTGTACCAACTTGTCACGAGTTTTTTCTAGTAGATCTCCGAACTTACCAAACTCACCCTTAATACCGGTTAGTAGTTCCCAAACCTGACCGGTCTGTTCGGCAATAGCGAGTGTTCGGAAGCCAAGCTGATAACTGTTAAGGATAGCGGCGATGGTAGTTGGCCCAGCAATAGTGACTCGGTATTCAGACTGCAACATCTCGAAGAGTCCTGGCTCGCGGAGAATTTCGGCAAACATGCCCTCGGTGGGCACATACAAGACAGCAAAATCTGTTGTTCGCGGCGGAGAGATATATTTTGTCTTGATAGACTTTGCTTCGATCTTCACGCGGCTAACCATAGCTTTTTGCGCGGCTGCAGCAATATCGAGCTGTCCCTTTTCTTGAGCTACCACTAAACGTTGGTAATCTTCTAGCGGGAATTTAGCATCTATAGGCAAATAAATATGACCAGTCTCGGAACTCTTATCTGGTAAGCGTATTGCAAAATCGACGACGTCATTGGTTTTAGGATTAACTTTAACTTGTTTCTCGTAATGATCTTTGATGAATACCTGTTCCAAGAGACTTTCAAGCTGCACCTCACCCCAAGTTCCACGTGTTTTAACATTGGTTAGAACTCGCTTAAAGTCACTGACATCACTCGCCAAGTTCTGCATCTCGCCAAGACCTTTGTGAACTAATTCAAGCCTTTCGCTTACCATCTTAAAGCTTTCACTCAGACGTTTCTCTAGCGTACTCTGTAGCTTCTCGTCTACCGTATGACGCATTTTCTCTAACTTTTCGGCATTATCTTTTTGTAGAGATTCAAGCCGTGTTTCGACTGTTCGACGAATTGCTTCAAGTTTTTCGTCATTCTTATCACGTAGCTGATCAAGTCGTTTCTCTAGAGACTCTCTGCTTTGATTTAAGCCGCCAGTTAGCTCCTGACGAAGGTCTTTGTTAGCTTCTGTAAACTCTTTTCGATTACGCATGAATTCGTCACGCATATCTGCACCCTGACCACCGTCGGCACGCTTGGACATGGCATACAGAACCCACAGCAATAATGCCGTATTAAGTATTCCAAAAATTACTACCACCATATTCATATCAATAGTATAGCTTAATGGGCGTGTTCGGTCTTGTTCATAGTGCCGTGGTCGTGTCCTGGGTCGCCATGCGGAATACCTTCGGCATCAATGTGAATGTAAGATTCTGTTGCTTTAGTTTCTGGCTCCTCGTGTCCAATATAATTATGAGCAAGCTGGATCGAAATTGCTACCAAAGAAGCACCAAGTAACATAAGTAATGGCTGAAGCTCTAGTAATCGCTTATTAGTAGCCTTCTCGTGGATGGTCGGAATGATATCGCTCATCGAGATATAAAGCAGGAATCCAGCACTCAGGCCCAAGAGAGCGCCTATTGGGAGTCCACTTTCCTTGCCGAGTGCAAACGTAATAACAGCAGTAATAGTTGTAGCTAAGGCACTCACTATATTAACTAGGAGAACTTTACCGCGGCTCATGCCTTTTGATAGCAAGAGACCAAAGTCGCCAATTTCCTGTGGGATTTCATGCGCTGCAACCGCAATAGTAGTTATGATACCGGTTGGCACACTTATCAGAAATGCAGCAGCAATTGCGACACCGTCTAGCGCGTTATGAACCGTGTCGCCAATAATTATTAGTGGGATGGATGGGTCAGCATGTTCGTGTTGGTGGTGGTGATGGAACCAATGAAGAAATCGTTCAGCAAAGAAGAAGATCAGTATTCCCATTAAGGTTGCCGCCATAACTTGATCTACGCTGGCCTCTTCTAGCCCATCTTTAAGTAAATCTAGAAACACCGCTGACAATAATGCCCCGGCGGCAAAAGGCGTTCCGTACAGAGCAAGTGTTTTTGCTCGTTTTTTACTGCTGAGGAGTAAAATTCCCCCAGCAAGCGAAAATAATCCGCCGATTAATGAAAAGAATATTATCTGTGCGTATGTAGCCATGAGGTTCCTTAATTAGCTTATGTCCATATTTTAGATTTTACATAAATGAGTTGCAACTTTGTCGCAAATAAATTTGATTTGTGCGATTGCTATAAAAAACCAAGGAACCCCGAGGAATACTCAGGGTTCATGGGAAGCCTCACACTTCCTGTCTAAAGCTTATGCTTGTACAAAGACTATTGCAAGACCTAATAGTAAATAGTCACATATATCGTGCCGATGCGTTCACAAATCCAGCCAATTAGGCTATAATCAACCTCTGTAATTCAATTTATTACTAATAGGGCGTGGCCAAGTGGTAAGGCACCAGTTTTTGGTACTGGCATTCGGGGGTTCGAATCCCTCCGCCCTAGCCAAGTTATCCGTTTTTGTTTTTGTTAACGTAAAAACCTCATTTATACCTGTT
>CAZIBG010000005.1:0-1329 GCA_964536985.1 uncultured Candidatus Saccharibacteria bacterium
TTGCCATATTGGCTGAGTCTACTTTTGGCAATAACTATGTCTAGGCCATCCTCGGATGTCCCATATTGGGCGAACGTTTCTTTTTCGGAAAGTCGATACGCCGGCAGCTGACCGGGTTTTTCATTCATACTTTCAGTATACGTGGTAATGCTTATGCTTTGAACAGATTAGCCACGTAGCCTGTAATTACGCGATCTAGCGTATACTTAAAGACATGGAAAAAGCGCCAACAACACCTACAAAACGTAAGCGATTAGCCATTATCGACGGTAAGTCAGTATTTTACCGTGGCTACTACGCTATGCCTGGACTGAGTATGGGGGACGGTACACCAACAGGTGGAGTTTATGGCTTTGCGGTGATGGCGCTGGAGGTGATCAAACGACTTAATCCTGATTACGTATGCGTAGCATGGGATAAACCTAAGACCAATATCCGTCGGCGAAAAGAGCTATATCCCCAGTACAAAGCTGGCCGTAAACCGCCACCTCAGGATTTTTACGACCAAATACCATTACTTCACGGACTGCTGGACGCTTTTGATTGGCCACTGTATGAGTTCGACGACTATGAAGCCGACGACATCATGGGTACTATGGCGGTCCAGGCTACTGCACAGGACATTGAAACCATACTTATCACCAGTGACCTTGATATGCTTCAGCTCATCGACCTGCATGTCAGCGTCTATGTACTTAAGAAGGGACTGAGCAATATAGAACTTTACCATCCAGAGAGCTTTACCGAAAAATACGGCCTGTTGCCGAGTCAGTTCCTCGACCTTAAAGCATTAAAGGGGGACAGTTCAGATAATATCCCTGGCGTCCCTGGAATCGGCGAGAAGGGAGCCATAGAACTTCTTAAGGCTCATCATACTTTAGATGGCGTCTATGAAAACATCGATTTAATTAAGGAGACTTTGCGCAAGAAGCTTGTAGCCGGCAAAGATCTAGCCTATCTCAGCAAGCAGTTGGCTGCAATTTGGACGGATGCCCCTATGAAACTAGAGCTCGACAAGCTTGATGTTAGTGCGTGTGAACCAGAAAAAATTCGTGCCGAGCTTGAGAAATTAGAATTTAAGACATTGGCGCGTCAGTTGCCTGATTTTATGCATGTAGCAGGGGATAGTCCGGTGCAGAGAGCAGAAACGAAAAAACTAAAGGTCGGTAAACTCGTAGACATCTCAGCCGACAAGGATTTGAAGGAAATTTCTGTACCCGAAAGTAAAACACTGGTTCTGCAATCAGTGTATAGTTCCGACCGTGAACGCACTCCTCAGCAACTGATTCTAGGATTTGACGATCAAACCATTGTTCTGTCGCTCGAGAA
>CAZIBG010000005.1:1429-4485 GCA_964536985.1 uncultured Candidatus Saccharibacteria bacterium
GTGGCGGTTATCCAGGGGCTGTATAAGCAGCAGAAGAAACAGCTTTCCGACGTACCTAGCTTACAGAAGTTGGCCGATGATATTGAGTGGCCAATTATACCCGTGCTAGCTCGCATGGAGCACACTGGTATACATTTAGATACGCAGTATCTGGGCCTAATGTCGGCTCAGGTAACAGATATGATCAGCGATCTTGAACAACAGATTTATGGATTTGCCAACCAAGAATTCAACATAGGATCGCCTGCGCAACTTGCAGATGTACTCTTCGAGAAAATGAAGCTACCAACTGACGGCATCAAGAAGGGTAAAACTGGTTACTCTACCGCCGCTAGTGAGCTTGATAAGCTTAGAGCTGGCCACCCAATTATCGATATGATCACGCAGTACCGAGAAGTCACTAAGCTCAAAAATACCTACATAGATGCTTTGCCAAAATTGGTAGATAAAGAATCAAAGTTACACACCACGTTCGCACTTACAGTCGCTCAGACGGGACGGTTGAGTAGTAACGATCCTAACTTACAGAACATTCCTGTTCGTACCGAGCTTGGTAAACGTATTCGCACAGCATTTGTCGCTGCACCAGGCAATGTACTGGTCGGCGCCGACTATAGTCAGTTCGAACTTCGACTAGCTGCCGTTTTGGCTAAGGACCAGGAAATGATAGATGCCTTTAATAGAGGCATGGACGTTCATACCATGACTGCGGCACAGGTTTACGGTCGCGACCCAGAAGATGTTACTAAGAACATGCGTCGAGAAGCAAAAGTTGTTAACTTCGGTATTATGTACGGATTGAGTGTTCACGGGTTGGTTGCAGCAACTGGCATGTCATACGAGCAAGCCAAAACATTCATCGAAAAATACTTCCAGACCCGTCCAACACTCAAAGCTTATATAGAGTCAGTTAAAGAACAGGCCAAGGAAGACGGCTACGTGGCTACTATGCTTGGCCGACGTCGACCAACACCAGATATAAAGTCTAGTAACTTTGCCGTGCGGGAGGCTGCCATGCGAGCAGCAGTCAATATGCCGTTCCAAGGAAGTGCTGCCGACATTATGAAGATGGCCATGATAGATATCGATAAAAAGCTTCAGGGCACGAAGGCACGCATGTTGCTCCAGATCCATGACAGCGTCCTGGTGGAATGTCCCGAAGAGGACGCAGAAGATATGGCTAAGCTTCTGAAAGACACCATGGAGAAGGCCTACAAGCTCCCAGTCGAACTAACTGTAGACACTGACATTGGCAAAAACTGGGGTGAACTTTAGACTCTAGTTCCCCAAATCGTTGACAATATTCTATATACATCGTAAAATATGTATAAATAGGAACATTATGTCTAGAGAGTCAAGAGTCGAAAGTGCATTCACTGGTCAACGCCAAGCCGTTTTAATGGCTGCTGGTGTTTTTTATCGCGGCTATCATGCTGGCGAAGAAGTTGACGAATCAGTAGCATTTAGTCACATGAGTAACGTTGTTAGTCTCGAAAACTTCGGTCGTTCTGACGTGACACCTAGAATTGCTCAGATAGAACTGACTAGTGCTGCGCGCGCTGCAGGGCGTTTGGCTTATCAACTTGATCGAAGCGAAGAGCGTTTCGCTGATCTCCAGGGAAGTTTGCCGCAGAAGATCGTTCGGTTCGCCGGGAATAAAGTCATGGGGCTTGAGGTTTCTTTAACTCGAATTGCAGAAAGGGCTTACATTAGACCTGCAGAAATCGAAGGTGGCGTTGTTGACACACTTCGTGGCATTAAGCCTAAAAGCGCAGCCTAAACAGTTGCCATTGCTCTAGATACCGATCTACAATGAGAGGGTATGGGGAGCCAAAATTACATCTTACCGCTGCGCGATGCTAGCTTTTCCAATACCATGATAGTTGGCGGCAAGGCAGCATCTCTTGGTGAACTTATAACCGCTGGGCTTCATGTGCCGGATGGCTTTGTTATAACAACCAATGCTTACAACGCACAGAACGATGTTTCCACAATTATTGCGGAGGCCGAGCGGACATTCGATAGCCTCAGCCTAGACCGAGTTGCGGTCAGGTCTTCCGCTGTTGGCGAGGATGCAGGAGATTCCTCATGGGCAGGTCAACTAGACACTGTACTCAATGTTACGCGCGAAGGACTTAAAGATGCCATAGAACATTGCTGGCAATCTATGCAATCTTCACGAGCTCAAGCCTACGCCAAGGATAACAATATTTCAAAAGATGAACAGTCAGTCGCGGTCGTTATTCAAAAGATGGTTGATGCAGACGTGGCTGGGGTGGCATTTACCGTAAATCCCGTTAACGGAGATCAAAACCAACTGATCATCGAAGCCATATATGGGCTTGGTGAATTACTAGTGCAGGGCAGCGTTACTCCAGAGAGCTTAGTAATAGACAGAAAATCTGGCCAGATTATCGATAGGTCAGAACACCGACAGGCAAGACAACTTGCCCATAAGAATGGTGAGAATGTTGAGATCCCAGTAAGGGGTAAGGGACCAATACTGTCAGATATGATGATTAAGTCATTGCTCCAGCAATGCACGCGAATCGAAGACTATTACGGCAAGCCACAGGATATAGAATTTGCTTTTGAGGATAGTGATTTATTTATTGTTCAATCACGACCGATAACAACGTTGAATAATGGAGGGTTATGATGGCTAAAATTGAGAAGATGCTAGAAACACAGATCTCGTTAAGTGAATGGTTGCAGCGGATTAATCATGCTGACGCGGCAGCACTAAACAGGGAAGATAATGACAAACGAGAGCGACTCGATGTATTGAATAAAGCAATCGGACTTCCATTTGATAAGCCAACTCAGTTTACTGCCGAGGAGCTTCGAGATCGTGTACCGCGCCTGGAAGAGTACATAAAAAAGCACGGCGACGAAAAATGCGCACTCCGACTCATGCCCCTGAGAGGCGAAGAACACCTACCAAAACTGCGAATGCGTGGCCGTACGGTGCGTGGTGCCATGGAGTGGTTTGACGAACAGGACATAGACTATCCAAAGTATCGGGGCGACTTTATGCCGCATACTGACGATAATCA
>CAZIBG010000005.1:4585-5721 GCA_964536985.1 uncultured Candidatus Saccharibacteria bacterium
GACTTTTGTCATGACTATATTAAAGGTTATTTTGAGACTGTAAGCTCCAGCGATATGGGGGTGTGGTACATCGATTACAATCGAGTGCTCGGTTCGTACCTAGATGATGTTAACATCAGCCTGAATCCTTTGATCGAGGATGGTATTGTAGTTAGCGGTCGCTCGGCTTCCGTGGGTCAGGGAACGGGTACGGTCGCAATTGTATCCGATCCGGCTAAAAGTGATTTTAAGGACGGGCAAGTGCTCGTATGTAAGATGACTTCGCCTGATTATCTGCCATTAATGCAACGGGCGGCGGCGATTGTAACGGATGAAGGTGGAATCTTGTGCCATGCTGCCATAGTTGCACGTGAGCTTGGTAAGCCATGCGTTGTTTCGACCGGTAATGCTACTTCGAAATTAACAAACGGGCAAACAGTCAGCGTTAACGGAGCAACAGGAAGCGTAACAGTTGTAAAACAGCCGTAGATATGCTATTATATTGTTAATTAATGGAGTGTTTATGAGCCCTAAGCGCCAGGTTTTAGTCTTTCTTATCTTCGTCATTGGATGCGTCCTTTTATTGTCGCTCGTTTTTGGTGGCGGACGGAAGAACAATGGCGCCAAGCAAACACCTGTAAAGAATAACTTTAGCCTGCTCGACTATATCGAGAAAGACTCCAAAGTAATTGCTATTACCGATGGGCGAATCAACGGCGATGATGCTCACCGTGCGGTTCGTATTACCGTAGATAGCAACAGTCGACGAATCGACATTATCCAGGGCTACGAAGGAAAAGTCATCGACACCCGAAGCTACGACAACAACCCCAAAGCCTACCATGAATTTATGAGTGCATTGGCTAAGACTGGTTTTGGAAAAGTCAAAAAAGGGAACTTCACAACCGAAGACGGTGTTTGTGCCTCTGGTAGACGATATGTTTTTGAGCTTACCGAAAACCAGAAATCTGTTTCACGAACCTGGACAGCCAACTGTGCTAAGGGGTCTTCTCCTGCATCAGCCGAGGCTGTTACTAATCTTTTCCGTCGCCAGATTACTGACTACGACAAGATCACTACTAGTCTGACTTTGTAGACTACTGCTACACTAGCCACATGATCAAGGCTATACTATTCGACTGTTTCGGAGTGCTCAC
>CAZIBG010000005.1:5821-19948 GCA_964536985.1 uncultured Candidatus Saccharibacteria bacterium
GCTACACTAGCCACATGATCAAGGCTATACTATTCGACTGTTTCGGAGTGCTCACAGAGAGTAAGTGGGAGGGCTTTGTGGCCGAAATTAACCCTTCCAAGGCACCTTCAGCCCACGATTTGCACACTGCATTCAATTTGGGATTTATAACCTACAATGATTTTGCAGAAGGCCTGATCGAGTTGACCGGAATCGAGCGTAGTACCATAGATACCATTTTCAAGAATAGGCAGAATTACGGAAAGAATACTCGGCTACTGGAGTTAATTAAGGAATTGCACCTTAAATATAAAACTGGAGTTATAAGTAACGTAGGGAGTAATTGGATACGAGAGGACTTTCTTACGAGTGACGAGATTGCACTGTTTGATGATTTTGTACTTTCATATGAGGTTCAACTCGGTAAGCCGAACCCAGAAATATACCGCATGGCACTCGATCATTTAAATGTTGAGCCGCATCAGGCAGTTTTTATTGACGATAATATGTCGTACTGTCAGGCTGCCGAGGAGCTCGGTATGCAGGCAATTTTGTATAAAGATTTTATACAGTTTAAGCACGAGCTAGACGGAATTCTGGCCAATGCGGATAACTAGTCTTTTGGTTGTTTCTAATCTGTTCTTAAGCTCGTAAATATGCATTCTAAGGCTTCCAGCTGCGGCAGCACTCGGTACCCACAAGGCAATTTGATTGGTAGAGATTGAAACACTAACGGGGCTGTTTATCTTGGATCTTACGAAGTTTTTGATCAACTGGATTTCGGGTGGTTCTGCTGCATTTCGCTTTGCCAGAATATCTTTAAGTGAGTTGCTCATATCTGTATTATACTATTTCGAATGACCAGAAATTCTAATCCGGAAAAGCCAGTAAACCTGAGAGCAAGTTGGTTCACCCAAACTCGTTCAGAACTGGAGTTACTCGGCAGAGGGCTAGAGATAACAGGACAAGTTGACCTAGAGAATCCTTTTGCGGGAACCGTCTTTGGAATTTTAGACAATACTGATCCTGACACTGATGTGCCGTATATTATCCACCATCAGTATAAGCGCATTGCCTTTACAGCTATTCGTGAGGCTCTTTGCGCGTTAGATAAGGGTAGCCCCGATTATGCAATTGGCGTGGAGGTAGTCCAGCGGATGCCTCTTGGATTCTTGCGTAGCAGCGGAGCAAACGGGTAGTAGTAAGTTGGGCCGTCTGGCATACTAGTGATATGCCAGAGTTACCAGAGGTTGAGACCGTACGAGTTGGACTGCAACGATTATTGCCCCGCAAGATTATTGCCGGTGTTACTTTTGATAACCCAAAATCGTTTCCTAATGCACCACAAGATGTAAGCCAATTTGTTAAGGGTGCCACCGTAATTGCTGTCAGTCGGCGAGCAAAGGTTTTGCTTATTGAGCTAAGCACTGGATATTCCTTAGTGATCCATCTCAAGATGACGGGCCAGCTTGTATATGTTGGGAGTGAGCGCTTTGGGGCAGGACATCCTAACGAATCACTTGTAGGTTCGTTGCCCGATAAATCTACCCGAGTTACCTTGTCGTTTACCGATGACTCATGTTTGTTCTTTAATGACCAACGAAAGTTTGGGTGGATGCGGTTAGTCCCGACAGTCGAAGTACCAAATATCGACTTTATAAAAAAGCTTGGCCCAGAACCACTCGAGGCAGACTTTACTGATAAGATTTTTATAGATCGTATGATGCGGCGCAAAAACAGTGGAATCAAAGCCGTGTTATTGGACCAAACCGTCCTGGCGGGAGTCGGTAATATTTATGCCGACGAGAGTTTATGGGCTGCTAAAATTCATCCAGAAGCCAAGGTAAATGAGGTATCGATGGCAAAACTAAAGGCCTTACATCGGGAGCTTGTTGCAGTGCTTAGGTTGAGTATTGAAAAAGGTGGCTCCTCGGATCGAAACTATGTGAATGCCGAAGGTAAGCGAGGCAGCTATATCAGCTTTGCTAAGGTTTTTCGTAAAGAAGGTACCCCATGTGCCCGTTGCGGGCGAACCATTATTAAAACTCGTGTGGCCGGGCGGGGTACTCATATTTGCACATTCTGTCAGAGGAAACCAAAGTGATTGTAACGTTGTCGGGAGCTAATGCATTTCGAGTGCAGTTGGAGCTAAATAAGCTCATTGCCGATTTTGTCGGTAAATACGGAGACATGGGCATAGAGCGTGTCAACGGTGCAGAAGTATCGACTGCCCGTATTGCCGAGGCCGCTGGAGCGCTACCATTTTTGGTTGAGCGGCGTTTAGTTATTGTTGACGCTCCTGGCAGTAGTAAAGACCTTGGCGAATCAATCGATGCAATCCTAGGCTCGGTTCAAGAACAGACCGACGTGATTTTTGTTGAGCCAAAATTCGATAAAAGGAGTGTCTTATACAAGACACTTAAAAAGAAGACCGATTACAAGGAATACGATCAGCTTGCTGAGCCGCAGATGGCGCAATGGCTCGGTGAATATGCTAAAGATTCGGGAGCAGTGCTTACTTCAAGTGACGCTCGCTACCTCATTCAGCGCGTCGGTGTAAATCAACTTAGACTAAAGAATGAACTCGATAAACTTATTAGTAACAGTGAACAGATAACACGGCAACTGATCGATTTATTGGTAGAGCCAAGTCCTCAGAGCAGTATTTTTGACTTACTAGACGCTGCACTGGCGGGCAACACTAAAAGGGCCATGGGGTTATATGACGATCAACGGAAGCAAAAGGTAGAGCCTCAGGCAATCCTGGCGTTATTGGCATGGCAGCTTCATATCCTTGCCGTTGTTCGATCGGCCGGGCCTAAATCAGCCGATTTAATTGCCAGCGAGGCAAAACTCAGTCCATTCGTTGTACGTAAAGCACAGACGCTTAGTAGTCGGATGGCTAGTTCGGCTCTAAAACGATTGATAGCCGATACATTGGCATTAGATATCCGACTTAAGCGTGAGTCTATAGACGCCGACGAAGCACTTCGGACATTATTAGTGGGAATATAGCCAAATAAAAACGGCACCCGGGAAGGGTGCCGTTTTAGGTAGGATAGCCGTACTATTTTTTAGCGGCTGGCTTCTTTTTTGCAGGAGCCTTCTTAGCTACAGGTTTTGCGGCAGCTTTCTTTGGAGCAGCTTTGACAGCCTTTTTGGTTGCAGTAGCTTTTACGCCAGCAGCTTTAGCAGCCTTAGCGAGTTGCTGTTTCTTTCGAGCAGCTTTGTTCTTGCTGATAACGCCTTTTTTAACAGCGATATCGATAGCACTTTGTGCTTGGTTAGCGTTCTCGCCGGTAATCTTGGCATGGAAGCTCTTGATTGCACCGCGAAGAGTTCGCTTGGTTTTGCTATTTCGAGCAGCAGCTTTGCTAGCGGTACGAACTCGTTTTTTTGCAGACTTGATAATTGGCATTAGTAAAAGATCCTTCTTTGTTAGTTATGGATATAACCTACGTTTTATTGATTATCGAAGGTACTATAACAGATATAGGCCCCTAAGACAATATCTATAGACAGGGCACAATGGTTATGGTATTCTTCGTTTGTAGATTCTAAAATAAAACAAAAAAATAGAGAAACACAGAGAAAACAATGGATCCAGCTACACCTCTCCAGCCCTATACTCCTGCAGGTACTGATACGAGTGGCCAACCACAGCCAGCAATGCCGAGCCCTCAACAAGCTGCGCCATTTTCAGATCCAACCTCTGCAGGGCAGTTACAGCCACTTGCACCATTATCTCCTCTCGCGCCATTGGCTCCAGCGGGTAGCGTTGCAACGCCAGCGATTGTACCGGGGCAGCCTTATCTTGACACTTCAACACCGCCGGCAACTTCTATGCCATTAGCACCCTTAGTTCCGCTGGCGCCCGACTACAGTGCTGGGGCACCACAAGCGGACAATGGTCCGGTAGACGTAAAGCACGAACTTATCGAGCAGTTACGTAAAGCCAATAACGTGTTGGTGACCGTTAGCAGCAATCCAAGTATCGATCAGCTCTCTGCAGCGATAGGTATTACGCTTGTTCTTAATAAGCTCGATAAGCACGCTACTGCGGTTTATAGCGGCGAGACACCATCGGTTTTGGAGTTCCTCCAGCCAGATAAAACAATCGAAAAGAACACCGACAGCTTACGTGATTTTATAATTGCACTCGATAAAGCTAAGGCAGATAAGCTGCGTTATAAAGTCGAAGATAAGTTCGTAAAAATCTTCATTACGCCGTATCACACCAGTTTGAGCGAGAGTGATCTTGAATTTAGTCAGGGTGACTTTAACGTCGATGTAGTCCTAGCACTAGGAGTCCATCGCAGAGAAGAGCTTGACCAGGCAATTACGGCTCACGGCCGAATTCTACATGATGCCGTCACCATAAGCGTTAACAACGAGCAGCCATCAGATCTTGGAACACTTAACTGGTTCCAGTCGGATGCCAGCAGTCTTGCTGAAATGTTAGTAAGCCTGGTCGAACCATTGCAGGGCGAAAAGATCATCCTTGATGAGCAAATTGCCACTGCCTTCTTGACCGGTGTTGTGGCCGAGACCGAACGATTTAGTAATATCAAGACCACTCCATTCACCATGAACGTTTCGGCAACACTCATGAAAGCCGGTGCTAACCAGCAGCTGGTTTCAAGTAAGCTTGATGCACCTCAACCCGTTCCGGAAGCAAAAGAAGGTGCAAAACTTGATGAAATAGCCAAAGAGGGAGCAGAACCCGCACCGATTCCGACAGTGGCAAGCGATGGTTCGTTAGCAATTGAGCATAAGAAAGAAGAGCCAAAGCCAGCTAAGACACTGGCAGACCTTGAGAAAGAAAACCATGCCGTACACGACGATGGCGAGGAAGACAGCGATCTAGCTAAGATACACATTGACGAAGAGGGCAAGCTGCTTTCTTCCGAAGATATGGCTCCTTCTGCTCCAGTTGAACCTTCTGCCGTATCTCAGGTCACATCGAATATGGTTACTCAGCCGCCTTCAATGGGCGGGGCTATGACGGCAACTACCTTAAGTGAAAACGCAGTTCAGCCATCAGTTGATACGCCAGCCGAAGACCAAACAGGCCTTCAGCATGCCAAAACAATCACCCCGTTAAGTGATGCAGAAAAACAGCAAACACTGGCCGATATCGAAAAGACAGTAGATAGCAGTCATCTTAGCGCTAATCCTACGGAAGCCGCAGATGCCGCACGACAAGCAGTGGATGCAGCTAATGCCTCGGTAGACAGTGAACGACTAGAGCCGGTAAGCGCCCTTAACGCTCAACCAATTGACCTGCAAACACCTACCGCGGCAGAACCAGCGCCTGATGCCGACCTCACCAATGAAGAAGTTTTCCCGGTTCAGCTAGTCGGTCCAGATAAAGGATTGCCTGCAGATCCAACCGCTGGCGCCAGCGATCCAAGTGCACCACCACCAGTCCCGCCGCCAATGATGCCAACCAGCTAACATCTATAAAGAACTAGATATTTATACCATATTATATTATAATATGTTTAATGAGTGAGTTAAATCGCCGCCGCGAAGACCAGAATTTTGATTATTCCGTGCTGAGTTATCAGTCAATGCTAGCACGACCACTGGAATCTATGGTAGAGATTCAGCTGCCAGGAGACGTCGATCATACTCCAGTTAGACCGTTTAAGTTTGAAGTAGTCGATGGTAGTCCGAGATTAGCGGTGGTTGATCGATCATTATCTGTTCAGGCAATACCTACAGTATTCCTGCCGGGCCTTATAACTTTTGATCCAGTAGATTTGGGTAAAGCAGAAGGGACCATTTTATTCGCTTTCCAGTATTTGCAACAGTTAGAAGGGATAGAGCGGCAGTTACGCGTAGTCGAGGTTTCGGGTGATGGGGGCAGTGTGGGCTACGGGGTTCATAAGTACAATCGGGGCATGGATTTGGGCGGCAAGGTACTTACAGCTCCAGAAAAAGAAGGATATTACCTGGTTGGTAAGCAGATCGCTACCGTAGGCCTAGACTTTGAGAATGTTGATTTTATTGATATGGGCGAGAAACATTTTTCCTTTAACCGAATCCATAATTTGCTTGGTGATACCACCGATCCTGCGCATGTTGCAGAACAAGGCTTATACTAATCGACATGGATCAGGTACTCCTTGTTGATAAACCAAAAGAATGGACCAGCTTTGACGTTGTAGGCAAGGTTCGTTATATGTTGCGACAAGCTACCGGGCAGAAGATCAAAGTTGGCCATGCCGGAACGCTCGACCCTCTGGCGACTGGACTTCTCATTGTGTTAGTAGGTAAAGCTACTAAACGGCAAGATAGCTTCATGAAACAAGACAAAGTCTATGAGGTAGAGATGAAGTTGGGCCAGACCAGCACTACCGCCGATGAAGAGGGTGAAAAAACTATCGTTTCTGATCGCCAACCAACCGAAGAAGAGGTGAGTGAGGCGGTAATGTCTTTCTTGGGCGTAATCTCACAGGTTCCGCCAGCCTATTCGGCTATCAAAATAGGCGGCCAGAGGGCATATAAGCTTGCTAGAGCAGGGAAAGAGGTTAAAATCGAACCTCGAACCGTATCCATCCATTCCATCTCTGAGCTGAACTACACGTACCCCATAGTAAGCTTTACGGCCAACGTTTCTAGCGGAACCTATATTAGGTCGTTGGTTACCGACATTGGCGATAAGCTTGCTACGGGTGCCTATATGTCGAACTTGCGCCGAACTAGTATCGGCGAATATTCCGTAAGCGATGCTGTCGCTCCCGAGGCTGCTATAACAGGGGTAGCTATTACTGCCGACAAGTGATACCATGCTGGGATGGTCATTTCCGTCAACATAGCCGAAAAATCGTTTGGCAACAAGGTGTTATATCAAGATTTACAGCTTGATATTCAAGACGGCGAAAAAATTGGATTGATCGGACGTAACGGAACTGGCAAGACTACGCTGCTGCATATGATGACCGGCGAGGACACCGATTATGACGGTGAGGTTCACGCCAAAAAGGGAACAATTATTATTGGCTCTCGCCAGGAACACCATGGATTCGAGAAGATGTCTGTGTTGGAGTACATTTTGGCCGATCTTCCGGAGTACGCTCAGCATAAACATATCCTCGATACATATCCTGAAAAAATGGGCACCAACAACCGTATGATGCATGAATATTCCGACTCTTTAGAGCGGTTTAGTCAGCTTGGGTATTTCGAGGTTGAGGCAGAAATTATCGAAGCCCTTAACGCATATCAAGTGGCCGAAGAGATGGCGACTGGCCCACTCAATAACCTTAGTGGTGGTCAAAAAAGAATGGTGGAACTGGTTAAAGTGCAGCGCGCCCGTGCTCACTTAGCACTGATCGACGAACCAACTAACCACATGGACTTTGTAGCTAAAAAGGCATTCTTAAAGTGGTTCAAGTCAGCCCGCGAAGCAGTGGTTGTCATTTCTCACGACCGTGACGTCCTGCAGGCTGTAGACCGAGTTGTCGAAATTCGCGATGGCCAGGCCTTTAGCTTCCCCGGCAACTACGACGACTACCTTCGTATAAATGCCGCAAAAATGAGCTCCGACGTGACGCAATTTAGCTTAGTGCAGCGCCGTATCTCTAACCTCAAAGAAAACGTTATTCGCTTCCGGCGACTTAAGGAAAAATCACGCGATCCAGGTACTATTCAGCGCTTTAAATCGCTTGAACAAAAGGCTGTATCCGAACTTGCACAGCTAGAAAAAACAGAGATGCCAACCTTCTGGATCGACCGAGATTCTGTTGGCGAACTCAACGAAAAAATGGGTGCCGCTTACGAGCGCCATAAGGCCAAGAACATCAAAGTTAGTGCAAAGTCTGCCGAATCAGAGAGTAGCCGATTGCTTGTTGAGGTTCGCAAGCTCAGCCTTGGCTATGCCGACCCGTTATTTACGGGCATTAGCTTTGACCTGCGTGAGGGCGACCGTGTCCGTTTACATGGCCGAAACGGAGCGGGTAAGTCTACCCTTATTAAGACCGTGATTTCTAAAGTTGAGGATCAACCGTCGGAAGCAACGATTTTTGACGGAACCATTGCCTGTGAGCGTGAGCTCAAGATCGGTGTTTATGAGCAAGAAATTGACTCTAGTTACCTTGATCTAACGCTAAGCGGGGCAATCGAAAAGGCTTATATGGCCAAAGATGTAGCCATTGGCGATCAGAAGGTTAAGCAACTACTAGGAGACTATTTATTTAATCCGGCAACAGATGGTGACGTGCCATTGCAGCGCCTAAGCGGTGGCCAAAAAGCCCGCTTCCAGCTGATGAACATGCTGGCCGGAGACCCCCAAATTCTGGTGCTCGATGAGCCCACCAACCACCTCGATCTTCCGAGTATCGAAGAGCTTGAAAATGCTTTGGAATCCTACCACGGGGCGGTAATCTACATCTCTCACGACTCATATTTTGCCAAGAACGTGGGCGGCAAAACCATAGACATTGCCTAGTATAATAATTTATTATATAATACTAAGATTATGTCGAGATTAGTCGTTATCGAAGACACTCTAGAAACTCAGTTGGAAGTTGTTGCCGCAATAAAAGGTACGGAACACTCCAATGTTCGAACTGTATGGGATCTTCCACAGGCGCATCAGACGCTGATAGACCTTGCTCTCGGAGATCTAGAGGCAGACTACCTACTCGTGGACGGGAACCTGGGAGCACGTGCGAGCGATAACTTAGAATTTCGTTTTACTCCTCCAGGCATGGAACTGCCACCGATTGTCGAGCCAACTATCTCTGTTCCGACTAAGGCTCCTAAGCGTCGAGGTTGGCGAGGTGTAGTAGACTTGGCTGTCGATAAAGCTCTCGACGCAGCAGTTGATCTTATTAAGTCGCCTGCGCCAACGCCAGTTACGCCGCCTGCGCCCAGACATAACCCGCATGAAATCGTAGTTGGCTATATGTCAGAGGGGCCACAAATACAAGCTGATGGCAGGCAAGTTTGTCGGATTGTTCGTGCACTTGGACTGGACGTACAGATTATCGGTATATCAGGAGATGATGCTGATTACTGGGGTGGAGACGTGGATTATGACCTCACTAAGCGCCGAATATCTAAGCTTGCTTCATTTCTCGATGAGATTGAAGAACAGAAATAACCGCAGAATGCTTGCAATTTTAGCATAAACATGATAAAATAATTGTACGTTAGCTAAAAAATAAACATGTCAGAATCATATAAAAACATTGAGGTCACACCCGGGCCAGGCCGTTCCGCACTTGGCTCTATCGCTCTAGGTGTGGAGGTAGTGTCCGGTATCGAAAGCTCATTCGCCCTAGTAGATCAGCTTGCTGCAATACCTGGCGTGAAGCTGGAAACTACCGAACTCACTGAAGTCAAACCTGTTCTCGGCGACAAAGCTGTCTTAATGACTGACGTTGATTTGGATGGCATCGGACATATATCGTTAGCTAGAATAGATGAATTCACCGAAGATAAGGCTGCAGCTGATACTGGAAAGAAGTTTGGCAGAGGAACTTATTTTGGTGTGGGTGAAGTAGCCGGAGAAGCCGTAGAGTCCCTTGAGAATGTCTACAATAGCGGCAATGCCTATCTGCACGAAGCAAGTTTAGCCGGCAATGTAGTAGTCATGAACCGTAACGACGTAAGGGCTATCCACGAAGAACTTCAGACGGTGCTTGGCGAAAACTCAGTACAAAGATTTGGGAACAGGAGTTTTAAAACCGCACCCGTTGGGGATCTATTGCAACGCGTGACGTTTAACGACCAAGCCGTAGATGCGGTGGTCATTATGATGGACGATGAAGGCCGCGGGGCTGAAGTCGTTGTACTTCCCTCGGCAACAACTAAGATCCGCTCACGGCCGGGCCACAAAAAAGGGGAAAGACCGAGTGCGGAAGTCATGGAGCAGGGTTCTTCTCGGCTAAAGATCCCCGCAGAATCCTACAAAGAGTTATCCGAAATGCCAGGGCTTGACCCGGTGCTTGCAGGGATTGCTCGTAACGTAGCTAACGGAGAATCGCCGCTCGATACACAGCATGTTATGGCCATTGAGGGTATGACGAGCCGGGTCCATATATCTCATGATATCCACCGTCTAGTGCTTGTCTCGCAACTTGGCGAACTTATGGATCAACCTGTAGGTGTTGATGAGGGGTACACTCTCGGAGAGCATACCCAGATGGTGCTGAGCATTTTTGAATCACAGTTTGCTAAAGAACTATTTGCAGAAGATCCTAGTAAAGCAACACTGGTCCGAACCGCCTTGCTTCTGCAAGATATAGGCAAGCCGCTGGCGCTTGCTGTACACGGCGACCGAAAATCGCAAACAGATTATAACCATGATGTTGCGCAGGCCTATCTTAAAGATATTGATATGACCGACCAAGAAAAAACCGTCGTCACTGAATTAGTAGGTCAAGACATCCTCGGTACATATCTTAAGGAAGTGGCACGTGACTTTAGTGGTCACAATCGTGGTCTAGGTGTCGCAGCATCTGAAGTCAAACAGCTTGCTAGTAAAACGGGCATTCCAGCTGGCGAACTTATCGATATTCTTCATATTATGTATGTCTCGGATGCGGGGGCCTACACCAGTCATTCAAAGTATATGGACAGAGAAGGGCGTCACTTACGGGGCGTGCCAAGCCTAGATTCGGCTTTTGAATATGATGATACTTCAGCTCGCTTGAACCTCAACCCACGCTTTACGAGTGCCTTCAACAAACTCAAGGCTACTATTGATTTATAATTAAAAAACTTGTATAATAAATTATTATGGCATTTTCAAGAACTCGCGCTCAAACACGTTTTACGGCTGGTGAACAAGCTCCGGCTCCGATGGAGGCTATTGGTGGCGATATACAAATCACAAATCATGTTGGGAATTTAGTCCTGAACGTACCCCAGGTTGATCCGGCAGCCCGAAGTGGTTCAATTCTTTTGGATACTTCTGTTGAGCCGCCTGTGATTAGGTTCATCAGAGCATCTGTTGAGGTGCTGTATGGTATGCCTGACGATGATGGTAATTTTGTGCAATTTGACCACGAGCTAAATAGCGGCCGAACCCAGGTTAATGGCGTCTACGCCGGACCTGGCAGTGAACTGTCAGTAAGTTAGTTGCAAGGATAACCTGTTGCGCATAAGGGCTCTATCTGTTAAAATGGGCGTAACGCCATCGATCTCTTATAAATAAGTATCAATCAGAGTTAAAGGAAATAAATGATTTCAACAGAGAAGAAGCAGAAAGTAATCGCTGAGCTGCAGAAAAGCAAGAATGACACCGGCAGCAGCGCTGTACAGGTTGGTATTCTTACCGAACGAATTAAGGAACTAACTGGACACCTCCAGGTTAACAAGAAGGATTTCATGGCTCGCCGTGGACTACTTCAAATGGTTGGTAACCGAAAACGACACCTTAAGTACATTGCCGACCACGATAGTGCAGCATACCTAGCACTTATCAAGAAGCTTGGCATTCGCCAGACTAAAGCTAAGTAATTTGTATAGACTTTACTGCTCCGTAGCCGGGGCAGGAGCTTGTGCACATTAACTAATAAATCTCTTTCATCGTAGCGACACAGATATACGTTGCCGGACCCAAGCACAAGGGCACACGCATATTTGAACTCTGCGATGAAACACTCAAGAAGGAGTAAAATTTGTCTACAATCAATCCATACGGAAAAGACATTATCAAAGTTGAAACCGAACTCTGCGGTAAGACCTTAACCCTAGAAGTTGGCCGCGTCGGTTTCCGAACGAGCGCTAGTGTCATTGTCCGTTACGGCGAAACCGTAATACTTGGAACAGCCATGGTTGGCAACAAGCCACTTGCAGGCTTCGACTACTTCCCGCTAAGCATCGACTATGAAGAAAAGATGTACGCAGCTGGTAAGATTAGCGGCTCCCGATTTATCAAACGCGAAGGTCGTCCAAGCGAGGAATCGATTCTTATTGGTCGACTTATCGACCGTCCAATCCGCCCATTATGGCCAAAGGGCTACCGTCACGAGGTACAGGGTGTTGCTACCGTCCTTTCAATGGATCCAACCTTCCGTCCTGACATGGTGGCTATGATCGCCATGAGCACCGTATTCATGATGACTGGTGCGCCATTCGAAGGTCCGATTGCTGGACTACGAATTGGTATAAAAGACGACGAACTAGTCGCTTTTGCCGATAACGACACCTACGATAACGGCGAATTAGACCTTGTTGTTGCCGGTACCAAAGACGCCGTTATGATGGTCGAAGCCGGAGCTAACGAAGTTAGTGAAGCCAAGGTTATCGAAGGTATTGCATTCGCTCATAAGGCAATGCAGCCAGCCATTAAGGCTCAAGAAGACCTCATCAAGCAGCTCAAAGTTGCTAAGCAGGAATTTGAACTGAGCCTGCCAGACGAAGATATCCAGAAGCGTGTTAACACTTGGGTAGAAGGCAAGCTTGGAGCAGGACTCCGTAGCCCGTATCCAGAGCGCAACGAGATGGTAAACAAAATGCGCCATGAAATGGAAGCGCACTTTAAGGAAGAACTTGGCGAAGATGCCTACAAAGATCTCCGTCAGGATTACGACGATGCGCTCACAACCGCCATCCACAAAGACGTCCGCAAGGGAATTATCGAAGAAGGGCTTCGACCAGATGGTCGTAAGATGGACGAGATCCGCCAGCTATCCAGTGAAATTGGCTTCCTACCACGAGCTCACGGCTCCAGCTTATTTACTCGCGGTATGACTCAAGCTATGAACATTGTCACGCTTGCACCACTTAGTTATGCGCAGATGATCGACACCATGGAACGGGATATGGAAAAGCGTTACATGCACCACTACAATGCTCCCGGTTACACCGTTGGTGAAATCAAGCGCTTAGGTAGTCCAGGCCGCCGAGAAATCGGACACAGTGCACTCGCTGAACGAGCACTTTTGCCAGTTATCCCAGCAGAAGCTGACTTTCCATACACTATTCGTTCCGTTACAGAAATCATGAGCCAGAACGGTAGTACCAGTATGGCTGCTACGTGTTCAAGCACATTAGCACTCTTAAACGCTGGTGTCCCACTGATCCGCCCAGTTAGCGGAATCGCCATGGGATTAATGCTCGACGGCGACAAGCCAGTAATCCTCAGCGACATCGCTGACGCTGAAGACTTTGCTGGCGACATGGACTTTAAGGTAACCGGAACTACCAAGGGTATTACGGCTCTCCAGATGGACATGAAGGTTCACGGGCTTCCAGTAGAGACACTTGCTAAAGCTCTCGAAGCCGGTAAGATCGGTCGCGGTAAGATTCTTGACCATATGGTTAGTATTATCGATACGCCTGGAACAATGAGCCCATATGCCCCTCGTGTCGAAGCGATTACTATTAACCCAGACAAGATCCGCGAAGTGATCGGTAAGGGCGGAGAAGTGATCCAGAAAATTACTGGCGAAACAGGTGCCGAAATCGATATCAAGGATGACGGAACCATAATGATCGCTAGTCCAGACGGCGAAAGCATTGAAGCTGCTAAGAAATGGATTATGGCTATCGTCGCAGAGCCGGAAGTTGGCAAGATCTACACCGATTGCCCAGTTATGACCGTCATGGACTTTGGTGCCTTTGTACAGATTATGCCAGGCAAGGACGGCCTGGTACACGTATCCGAATTATCCGAAGAGCGTGTAGAAAAGCCATCCGACGTTGTTAAAGAGGGCGACCGTGTAGACGTAAAGCTGGTTGCTATCGATGATCGTGGCCGTTTGCAGCTCAGCATGAAGGCTGCTGCCCGCGAACTATCAAACAATTCGAAGGATAAGAAGAAATAGAAATGGCACGAGTCCTACATCTATTAAATAGTCGCGCTGCACATCTAACGGAGGTTCGCCGAGATGCTTACCTCCGTGCATGGCGCCGTGAGATTGTTGTTGGACTCGTCCTGTCGGTAGTAGTTGTCGTTTTGTTCATGACGAATAAAGTCGCTGTGGCATTCTTTGTCATAGGATTTGCAACTATCGCTCAGATTATATATACCTTTGTTCGTGGAGAAACATATTTTCAGCTTCGACAAAAGCAGTGGCAGATTGATAAGGAAGAACTAGAATCGTTACGAAAAGAAATGGAGAAGGCGGGTCATGGTAAAAAGTAAGCAACAACTCAAAGAGATTCACGATAGCCGTAACGGCAAGG
>CAZIBG010000005.1:20048-56354 GCA_964536985.1 uncultured Candidatus Saccharibacteria bacterium
ATGGTAAAAAGTAAGCAACAACTCAAAGAGATTCACGATAGCCGTAACGGCAAGGTTGTGCTGGGCATTCTGGCTTTGATCGCTGCCTGGTTGATGTTCCTACGAGCGTCAGACACTGGAAGTTTGCAGCAGTATGCCATGCTCATCGCTTTGACACTTTACGGGCTTAACAGATTGTTCCGGGCGGTTATACCAAAGAATGACTAAACAGGAGCGCCTTGACCAGATTAAGGCAGATATTCTAGAGCAGAATATTTGCCCAGATTTGGCCAAAGAGGCAACCAACATGGTGTTTGGTGCCGGAAACCCTGATGCTGACATCGTCTTTATTGGCGAAGCACCAGGAAAGAACGAGGATCTAACTGGCGAACCATTTATTGGCTCAACAGGGAAGTTCCTGGACGAACTCTTTGCCAGTGTTAACCTGGAGCGCAAAGACATTTACATAACGAGTATTGTAAAATACCGACCACCAAAGAACAGGGATCCAAAACCCGAAGAAAAAGAGCAGTCATGGCCTTTTTTGCTCGCCCAGTTGGCAGTAATTGAACCAAAGCTAATCGTCACATTAGGACGACACAGCACTAATTGCTTCCTGCCGGGCGTACAAATTAGTACCGTCCACGGCCACGCAGAACAGATCAAGATAATCGTGAACAATAAGGAATTCACTTGGACTATCTTGCCTCTATTTCACCCATCTGCAGCGCTGTATAACGGTACAACTAGAAAAGTCATCATTCAAGACTTTCAGCTAGTCCGAACAACAATTAATAAGATTAAAAAATAACTCTTTAATATAAAGAAAGAAGGATTATGAATCCAACACAAGAAAACAAACCAAATAAACCAGAGAACCGGCCAAAGCCGGCTGGCGCAAAGCGACCCCCGCAAGGTGGCCGTTCGCAAAGTAATAAAAACCCAAAGTCAGCCTCTAAGGCCCCTACAATGGGAGGCCGAGGTGGCTCTTCACGCGGCGCAGCAATGCGTGCCATGAAGCGCAACCAAGACGACGCTCATAAAGCAGTCAGCGCCTACTTGCCAACCAATGCAGCCGCACCAAAGCGCGCAAATGTAATTGGGGACAGCTCAGGCATGCTCAAAATAACGTTCCTCGGTGGACAAGACGGCATCGGCGAAAAGAACATGCAGGTTGTCGAATGGCAGAATGATGCCATCATCCTAGACTGTGGTAACAACCTCGGTCTTGACCTTCCTGGCGTGAACTACTCAATTGCCGATACAACATATCTAGAGGAGATTAAGCACAAAATTCGTGGCTACGTTATTAGTCACGGACACCTTGATCACCTTGGTGGACTTAAGCACGTTGTGCCTAAATTCCCAGCACCTATCTATGGCTCTCGCTTTACACTCGGAGTTGTCGCAAAGACATTCGAAGATATCAATGCCGAGACCGGTTCTGACTATGAGCCGAAGCTCATGATCATGAATATGGATAGCCATGAACGACTTAAGCTTGGAGCCTTTACGCTCGAGCTGGTTCGCGTCACGCACTCCGTCCCTGAATCAAGCCTAATCGTTGTTGATACACCAGTTGGCCGCATCATCAACACCGGTGACTTCCGTCTCGACCCAGAACCACTCGACCAGATGCCGAGTGATATCGCTCGCCTCAAAGAGTTAGGTGACGAAGGCGTACTACTACTTATGAGTGAAAGTACTTATACCAACACTCCTGGTCGTCAGCCGACCGAAAGTACACTACAGCAAAGCTTCCACGATATCGTTGGTAATGCCGAGGGTCGTGTCTTTGTAGCCATCTTCTCTAGTAACATGAACCGTGTGCAGATGATCGTAAACGCAGCTGTAGCTGCCGGTCGACGAGTAGCACTTGATGGACGAAGTATGATGAGCTATGCCGAAATTGCCGTACGCCAGGGAATCCTGAAGATTCCTAAAGGTACCGTTCTTGCTATGCGTGAGATGCCGAACATCCCGCCAGAGCAAGTCCTGGTGATTTGTACCGGTGGGCAGGGTGAGCCAAATGCTGCTATGCAACGTATGGCCGAAGGTACTCACAAGCACATTAAGTTGCAACCGAAAGACACTGTTATTGTTAGCTCTAACCCAATCCCTGGTAACGAAATTCGTTACCAACAGATCGGTGATGACCTTTCTAAGCTTGGCGTTCATTTGTTCCAGCACCCAAGCCACGAAGTAGACGGCTGTGGACCACTGCACGTTGGTGGACACGCCCGCCGCGAAGAACACCGTGAAATGATCAACCTACTGCATCCTCGATTCTTTGCCCCAATCTATGCTGGTCCACGTAACCGAACGTACCATATGGAAATGGCCATCGAAGAGGGCATGGCGCGCAAGGATATCATCATGGCATCTAACGGCGAGACAGTTTTGTTTTCCGAAGATAAGTGGGAGATGGGTCCAGAAGCACCAAGTGGTAGCGTTCTGGTTGACCAATCTGGATCAGTCGTCAGCGGTATTGTAGTCAAGGATCGAATCATGCTTTCAGAAGAAGGTTTGGTAGCTGTCATTCTAACTATCGACAAGCGCACTGGCCAACTTGCAACGAGCCCCGACATCATTAGTCGCGGCTTCATCTATATGCGTGATTCCGAAGAGTTGATGAACAACTTCCGCGTTGAGCTGCGTCGGGCTGTCGCCCAGCGTTTCAAGCGCGTCGACCTTGATCGATTTAAAGCTGAGCTTAAGGATCACATCACACACTTCTTGTACGAATACACCCAACGAAGTCCAATTGTCATCCCAGTTGTTAACGTCATTTCTGGCGGAAAACAGGGTGAATCAAAAGGTGCTAAGCCTATGGGTCCAGCACAGAATGGTGCGCAGCCAGTCAACGATGCTCCAGCACCGCCACCACCATCTCCAGAAGAGCAGGCTGCCGACATGCAGAAGCGCTTCCAGGAAATGCGCGACAAGCTACTCAACCACGACTCCCTAGCAGAGTAGTTTGCTATACTGCCAACTATGAGTAGTAGCCCAGATTACCCGCAAGATTCTCACGAGCCGGCTAGCCGATCCGACGTCACATTGCTAAACGATGCGATAGTTGGGCTCGGCCGTAGGCGGCTTGAGAATCTTGAGCCCGCTACTTCAAATGGTGGCCGATTCTCTACGGTGACTGACACTCAAACTAGGGTAAACCCTAGTGGTGAAGAGTTGACGTTGTATACGATGCTCACGGTTGACACCAATAACGGTCAGGCCGTAAGCGAGGGATCCGTTGATGTTTGGTCAATGAGTGCTGAAATACTTCCGGATGCTTATGGCCGCCCCACTCGTAGGCGTATTATCTGGTCAACAAGAGTCATGGATCAGAGCCTCATTGAGCTGGATGCTCACTACCGTTATGACGATGATAATGATGACAGAGTAGAAGTGACGGACGAGCTGGTTCTGGTTGACGGAGAGGGGAACCCGCGGCCAGTTTGGCACGACGAAGTCGCCCCCGTTAAGATGGTCACAAACCAGCCAGATAAAGAGCAGTACGGGATAGTTCTTCGAGCCCAAGAGTATCTTGCAGTAAACGGAGCCGCATAAGACAGGCAAACCATTAGCATTGACTAATGTTGTATTTTTTGCTATAGTATAGTTATTGCATAAGCAGTAACACTGGTATAATAAACAAACATTATGGCAAAAAAGAAAAAGCAAACCCGAAAGAAAGCAGCAGCACCCGTCGAACGTTCTCCGTTCTGGCCGATGGCCGGAGCTATTATTATGATTTTGACGGCTATTTTTGTACTGCTCGGCGGTTTCAATACAGGCGGATCTCTACCAACAGGGCTATTCGATGGAGCTGCCTGGACCCTTGGCTGGGGCGCATGGTTGGTACCTGTCGCTTTGGTCTATTTTGGTGTTCTGAAGTTCAATGCCGAAGATCATCAAATCCCTCTGGGTAAATTTATTAGTATGCTCGCTGGCCTCACCTTAACTGCCAGCTGGCTACATGTAATTTCCGTCGATACCGATTCACTAGGGGCAAGTATTAATGGCAAGGGTGGGGAAGTAGGCAAGCTTATCGGCGGGGCGGTACTTAATGCTATTGATACCATTCCTGCCAGCCTAATGTTCTTTGTCTTTGGCGTCCTAGCCTTCTTTTTTGCCTTTGGTATATCACCTAAAGTTATCCTCAAGCTTGTCGACATGGCTCGTCCTATCAAGAGTGACGATACAGATTTGAGCGAACTTAAGGCTCGAGCAAGCGAAGGATTCAAGATGAACGAAGGCGTGCCGGTGGAGCACCATGGTGCACGACAAGCAGCCCGGATGTCCAGCCTCAAGAATACTGCCCAAAAACTTGCCCCTGCCGAAGAACACAGTGCCCTTACGTTAGCCAGTGATCCAAACTGGAAACTGCCTTCGACAAGTCTACTGAGCCACAAGCAAGATCGTGCCGACGCCGGCGACGTAGAGGGCAACGCCCGTATTATTCAAGAAACCTTCGACAACTTCAGCATTGGTGTCGAAATGGAAGGCGCCAATATCGGACCAAGTGTCACTCAGTACACCCTTAAACCACCATCCGGTACTAAGCTGACAAAGATTACTGCACTAGAAAACAACATTGCACTCGATCTTGCCGCTACAAGTATTCGTATCGAAGCTCCGATCCCTGGCAAAAAACTTGTCGGAATCGAAGTTCCCAACGTAAAACCGGCTACTGTTCGTATGAGTGGCATGCTCGAAAGTAAAGAATGGAAAGAAGAGGGCCACGGTCCATTAACTTTTGCTATTGGTCGCGACATTGCCGGCAAGCCAATTATTAACGACTTGGCTAAGCTACCTCACTTGTTGGTTGCGGGACAAACTGGCTCCGGTAAGTCGGTTATGATCAACACCATCCTTACCAGCTTGCTTTACCGCAACGGACCATCCGATCTCAAACTTATCCTAGTTGACCCTAAGCAAGTGGAACTCAAGCCATACGAAGACATTCCGCATCTTTTGACGCCAGTTATTACCGAGCCAGAGAAGTGTATAAGCGCCCTAAAATGGACTGTTGCTGAAATGGAGCGACGCTACACGGCGCTAAGCGAAATACGAGTTCGTAACATCGTTGAATATAACAATAAGAAGCAAGAAGAAGGCATGCCCTACATCGTGGTGGTTATCGATGAGTTAGCTGACCTGATGATGATGGCTGCTCGTGACGTTGAAGCACTCATTGTCCGTATCGCCCAGAAAGCACGTGCTGTCGGTATTCACCTGGTGCTTGCTACGCAGCGACCATCTGTCGACGTTATTACCGGTCTAATCAAGGCAAACGTCCCAGCACGTATCGCCTTTACTACCGCGAGCCAGATCGATTCCAGAACCATTATCGACCAAATGGGTGCCGAAAAACTTCTGGGCAAGGGTGATATGCTCCTTTCCACGGCTAGTATGCCTAAGCCGCAACGTATCCAGGGTGCCTTCATCGACGATGACGAAACTAATAAGGTTACCGACTTTATTCGCGAACAACGACCACCAGACTACGATCAAGAAGTTGTCAGCATGCCCGTCCAGCTTAATGGCAAGGGTGGTATTGTGGCCGATTCTAGCGCCACAGACGAGCCGGAATTCCGGCAGGCAGTAGAAGCGGTTGTCCAAGCCGGCAAGGCTAGCACCAGCCTCCTACAACGTCGCCTGCGCATTGGTTATGGCAAGGCGGCCCGTATGATCGAGACCATGGAAGAGCAAGGCATTGTTGGCCCAGCAGATGGCTCACGCCCCCGCGAAGTCTTGGTTCACAGCGTAGACGAAGTCTTTGGTGGTAGTGCTGCTGCCGTCGCCGAACCGCAGGATGTCTACGACGAAATGCCCGAAGACGATAGGACTGTGTAATGCCGGAACTAGTACCTAGTGGTGACACCGGTCGTAACCCTGGTGATCCATCGCTTTTTGAGGTTTTCGATGCTGCGTTCGTAGATGGTCAGCGGTACATTGCGGACTATGCACGCGTTCATTACCCTGATCAGATGGCTGGCATGAACGAAGAGGAAATCCGAAATCGTTTACCGCTTATCGATTTACACTACGGACGTCATCCTATCCCGACAACACTTTGCGGCGCAGACAACATGATAATTTCAATGGTTGCTGGACCAGAGCTGGCTCGTCCTGAATCAGATGCAATTCCTTCATATTCGATATTCTTGTCTCTTATAAGGAACGGGACTTTATTCAGTCCAGACGATATTGATGTTGATCTTAGTAAGGCGGGCGAATTTCCTCCAACAGAGTTGGTGCTCGTTATTGACCCAGGACAAAGGCCGTTCCTTGTTAACTCTACTGTGCTTTTCGAGGCTCCAAAAACTGGCAGTATGATGGCTGGAACCCCCGATGCTTACCTTGCCCAGCTTGAAAGTCAGGGAAAAGAGCCACGATATTTATCTCCAGAAGAGGGAGCTGAGATGGCTGACATTCTTGTCGGCTTGCCAATCGATATTAAAGAGACTTTCGATCAGATTGGCGGCTCGGGCTTTTTCCCTCAAGATGGCGAATAGCTATTGAAATATTGTGCAAAATACCGTATAATTACCCCTGTTATATTAACTTTGGCCTATGTCCCCTAGTGAGCATGGGCTTTAACCAGAGGAAGGAAATACATGAACCAGTACGAAATTGCTGTTGTATACCACCCCGATCTAGAAGTAGATCTTAGTAAAGCTGAAGCAAAAGTGCAGAAGATCATCACCGACAACGGTGGTAATGTTACTGCAACTGACAATTGGGGCAAGCGCAAATTGGCTTACACCATTGCTAAGCAAGAGCACGGCATCTACGTATTCTACACAGTAGAAATGCCGGGAACTGGTGTTGCAAAGGTAGAATCTACCCTAAACATCACCGACGAAGTCATTCGTTTCTTGATCACTCGTCCTGACCTTAAGGCTATTGCGAAAGCAGAAGCTGCTAAGGCCGAGAAAGCTGCAAAAGCAGCTGAACGTGGCGACCGAGCTGACGACGACGAAAAAGAAGAATCAGAAGAGTAGGAAAGTTCTGCTGCTTGACTCGTTTGCGAGCGAGCGGTAGGCTGAGGGTACAAATTAACGTTAAAGGACATAGATCCTACAAGGAGAAAAGCCATGGCTCGATCATTTAACCAAGTAATCTTAATGGGGAACCTAACCCGCGACCCAGAAGTTCGACAGATCCCAAGCGGACAGAGCGTTTGCTCGTTCAGTTTGGCGCTCAACCGCAGCTTCAAGGGTGCAGATGGTAACTGGCAGGAAGCAACTGATTACATCGACGTTGTCGCCTGGGGACCACTCGGTGAAAGAGTAGCCCAATACGTTACCAAAGGCCGACCAGTATTGGTCAATGGTCGTCTGCAGAGCCGATCTTGGGAACAAGACGGCGTTAAGCGTAGCAAGGTAGAAGTTAACGCCCAGGACGTAACATTCCTCGGTGGACGCGGAGAAGGCGGTGATGAAGGTGGTGGATTTACACCAGCTGCCAAGTCCAGCGCTCCAGCTAAAAAAGCAACTAAGAAAACGGACGATGCTCCAATGGAAGATCTCGGCGAAGAGCCAATCAACCTTGACGACATCCCGTTCTAATCATAAGGAATAATAATGGCAAAGATTTTTAAAAATCGAACAGACGTAGCATTTTTTGACTACAAAGATTTCAAGACACTACAACGATACGTTAACGTTTACGGACAAATCGAAACTCGCAAGAAAACTGGTCTTACTGAAAGCCAACAGCGACATCTTGCTGTAGCTATCAAGCGCGCACGTCACATGGCACTTATGCCATTCGTAGCAAACAACTAGGAGTTCTATGAGCACAGATGTTGAGCATCTTTGGCAGCAAGTTTACAACCTGACCCAAGGGTCCGGAAGGGTCATTGGGCATGGGAGTCACGTGGTGCTGCCACACAACTTTGACCAGGGAATGCTCAACAGAATCACTAAACTTAGGGATGCCTCTGCGGCAGATGCAGATGCCTTAATTGGTGCAATTCGTGGTGATATTAAGATCGCTGCCACTGTCGGTATGGTAGGCAGTGAGGACGAAGAAGAACTGCAGAAATTACTCGATAAGATTTGGGAGGATGCACAAAATGGATGACATAAAAAAGACCGCTGAGTTTGTTCATAACAAGCTTAAGAGTAACTATCTCGATCAGCCTAATCACCCACATGCACGCAATCTGGTGGCAGAGGTCGAGAAGTTTATTATCGAGGTTAGGCAGCAGAAAAATCCGCTATCGCTCGAGAACAGGGTCAAAGAAATAATTAAGCGATTAGAGGCGTTTGTTGATGATACCGTCATGGACTTTAATCATCGGGACGAACTACTTCGCCACTCTAACCAAATGCGTGACGCATTACGCCAACTAAGCTAGGAGCAGTATGGGATTAAGTATTACAGATCTTAAAAAAGGTGTCGTTTTCCAGATGGATGGCACGCCGTACCGCGTTGTTGACTATAACCAGAAGGTTATGGGTCGAGGCGGTTCGATTGTTAACGTCCGCATCAAGAGCTTGCTCGACGGCAGCGTGCTTGCCAAGACATTTAAAGGTAACGAACAGCTAGACTACGCGGATGTCAGTAACCAGAATGTCCAGTATTTGTATAACGACGGACAGAACTACTACTTTATGAACGAAGACACCTTTGAGCAGTTCGAGGTGTCGGCAGATATCCTCGGTGATCAAACGGGTTACATGAAAGAAGGCGATAAGGCTCAGGCTCAGCTGTTTGATGACCGCGTTATTAACATTGATCTACCAAAGAATGTTCCACTTAAGGTCGTCTACACCGAAGATGTTGTTAAGGGCGACACAACCAGTAACGTCCAAAAAGACGCCGAACTGGAAACCGGTATTACCGTTAAAGTGCCATCGTTTATCAAGCAGGGCGATCTGATAAGTGTCGATACTGCTACCGGCGCTTACCGCGAACGCGTAAAGGACTAATCATAGTGAAGGTCAGGCTAGACCAACTAATGGTGACCAAGCAGCTGGTAATCTCTCGTAGTCAAGCAGAGAGCTATATAAAACTCGGCAAGGTTACCGTAAATGGCAATGTGATCACCCGAGCCGGCACGATGGTTTGGGAGGATGCGGTTATTGTCCTGGGCGTAACCAAGCAATACGTTTCTAGAGCAGGCATGAAGTTAGCTTCAGTGGCCGAAAAGCTAAAGGTGAACTTTCGGGATAAGGTCGTGCTTGATGTGGGCTCATCAACTGGTGGGTTTACTGACTACGCTTTACAGCACGGCGCCAAGAAATCAATCGCTGTTGAGGTTGGAAAAGACCAGCTTCATCCATCATTGCACGGTAATCCCCAGATCGAGCTACATGAACAGACCGATATCCGTGACTTTAAAACCACCCAGCAAATCGATATTGTGGTCGCAGACGTTTCGTTTATAAGCCTGCGTGAAATCCTACCTGCAGTTGCTCGTTTATCTAACAAATCAACTCAAATTGTTGCCATGGTTAAGCCGCAGTTCGAGGCCTACAATAGTTCACTTCGTCACAATGGTGTGGTAAAGAATGAATCAATGCGTCGCCAGATACTCAAAGACTTCGAAGCATGGGCAAAAAGAAACTTTATAATTATAGACAAAGCGGATTCCGATATTGCAGGAGCCAAGGGCAATAAAGAACGCTTTTATCTCCTTAAGAAGTCATAAGCGGTTTTGACAAATAACACCGGTAAACGTAAGCTAAATGTATTGATCTTGATGGGGTAAATATGGAAATAACATTTAAGCGGCTGAAATCGCTTCAACCGGTTGATTGGGTACTTCAGAAACTCCGTCAAACCACACCGAAACAACAGAAATTGATTCGCAGGGCCGTTATTTTATTGGCCGGGATCATTGTTGTTCAGATGCTTTATCCTCGAAATAATCTGAGGCCAAATACTCACGTTTTAGGCATGAATGTTGGGTTCAGATCCCATCAATCGGTGATAGAAAAGATTGAATCTAATGGTGATTCAAAAATTTCCGTGCAGGTGCAAAATACTCGTATCCCCACCAGTTTAGCGGACATGGGGCTGGCCATAAGTGGCAAGGAAACAATCCAGTCCGTGCAGCACTATAGTTTTGCCGCAC
The DNA here is from genome assembly GCA_964536985.1 of uncultured Candidatus Saccharibacteria bacterium. Taxonomy (GTDB): domain Bacteria; phylum Patescibacteriota; class Saccharimonadia; order Saccharimonadales; family AWTP1-31; genus CAZIBG01. The sequence continues at coordinate 30,118 of CAZIBG010000005.1, forward strand.
GTCTTGTTCCATTCTCGTTGTTTGCTCGGCAGAGCGACAACACATATGGGCTAACAGCTGTTAATTCCCAGAAAACGGGGCAGTTTTTAACCACGGTCGCGGTTTACGATAAGGCGCCAGTCGGTGCCTCGATTAAGTCAACTGGAGCTACATTTACCGTTAGCCCAGCAATTGATGGCTACAGCTTTAGTAATGAGTCGGCCCAGAAGCTTTTAGCTAGTCAGCGTCTTTCCTCAAACTATGAATTGGCATTACCCAGGGCAAGGGTTGATCCGCCAATAACAACTGACACGGCCAATAAGGTCATGGACAGGGTAACTCGGCAAATAGAATCAGGTTTTGAATTATCGGTGGACGGTCAAAAGACCAAAGTCGACCAGCCGACCTTATATAGCTGGATGGTATTCACGCCGAACGAATCTAAAAGAGAAATAACAATTTCATATAATTCCGAAGCTATATCTACGTTTATTGCACCTTTCGCTCAGAAAGTGCAGGTCGCCCAGACCCCTAAAAAAGTCACCACCGTTGACGGTGTGGCTACGGATCAGACGCCCGGCAAGTCGGGTAGGGCGCTTAATGTATCCAAGAGTGCCGAACAAGTAGTTGCTTCACTCCGCACGAACAAGAAAAATGGTGAGGTCGTCATAGATGCCGTCGAGCCAACAACTCAGAATTCAGCCAGCTATACTCGCAGCAGCAAGGGCCTCCAGGCTCTAATTGCCGCCTGGGTAAAATCTCATAAAGGCACCTATTATGTAGCTATAAAGGACTCCTCAGGTAGCATCAGTGCTGCCCACAATCCTTATACAAAAGTCAGTCCCGCCAGTTTGTACAAGTTGTATGTGGCTGACATTGTATACACGAAGGCGGCCAATAATCAGCTGGACCTCAACTCAGCGGCAGTGCCAGGCAAAACTATTAGTGACTGTATCGACGTTATGATTGTTCGCTCCGATAACCCATGCGCAATTGCATTAGCAGACATGGTCGGTAGGGAGGCTAACGATGGCTTTCTGGCGGACCAAGGTTTTGGATCGACTACGCTACAACGAGCAACAATGGCCACTACTGCTAACGATATGGCCAATTACTTACTCAAGTTGCAAAGTGGTAAGCTCATTAACTCATCTAGTACAAAAACTTTGTTGTCATATATGAATCGCCAGATTTATAGGAGTGGCATTCCAGCAGGGTCTGCCGGAACGGTGGCAAATAAAGTAGGATTCATCGATGCGCTTAATCACGATGCTGCCATTGTCTATCATCCCAAAGGAACCTATGCACTAGTTATCATGACTAGCGGATCAAACTTTGCTAACATTGCGGATTTGTCTCGCCAAATTAGTAACGTCATGAGTCAGTAAGTATACTAAGCATATGTATTTTATCGATCGAACAGAGGCTGGCCAGCGACTTGCAGCAATACTCCAGGATAAGGCCGGGCACAACTGCACACTCGTGGCGTTATCCGATGGTGCGGTAGTTATTGCAGCCCAAATTGCTGCAATACTTGAGTGTCCAATTACCATGTTGATGGCAGCACCAATAAATGCACCCGGTGAACCCGACGCTGTAGCCAGCATTAATCAAGAGGGAACCTATAGCTTTAACAGTTCATACTCACAGGGCCAACAAGACGAGTTTGACATGGAGTATCACCATGTTTTTGAACAGCAAAAAATGGACAGGCTCAGCGAGATGCACCGCATGCTGGGAAAGAACGAACTGATCCGAAAGGATATGCTAAAAGGCCATACCGTCATCTTGGTGGCGGATGGTCTTGGCAGTGTCTCGACAATCGACTCGGCTGCATTGTTCTTGAAATCAATAAAAGTACGCCGGCTAGTTATTGCCACGCCATTTGCGGCTGTGCACGTGGTAGACAGAATGCATATCTTAGCAGATGAAATAGCATGTTTAAATGTGGTAGAGAACTACATGGGAACAGATCATTATTACGAAAATAACAGCTTACCGGCTCATGATAAGATCATTCAAACTGTTCAGCACATGGTGCAGAATTGGCATCAAGACTAGGTATTAAAACGGAATTCAACAATGTCGCCGGGTTGCATGACATACGTTTTGCCTTCGGTTCGGATTTTTCCGGCTGACTTGGCGGCTTGTTCGCTGCCTGCGGCAATTAGGTCATCGTAATCAACGATTTGAGCAGCAATAAATCCTCGTTCGAAGTCGCCGTGAATAACACCAGCGGCCTGTGGGGCAGTGTATCCTTTGCGAATGGTCCAAGCCCGCACTTCTTTTTCGCCAGCGGTTAAATAACTCTGCAAGCCGAGTGTTTGGTAGGCGGCGTGGATAAGCTGGGTGAGGCCTGATTCTTTCTGGCCATAGCTTTCTAGCAATTCAATACGGTCGGCATCATCAAGGCCACGGAGTTCGCTCTCTAGCTTTGCGCAAATAAACAATGCTTTTGATGGCGCTACAAGTTCCTGCAGGGCATTCTGTTTGACAGCATCGGTGAGTGTCGCCTCATCAACATTAAATAGGTAGATAACATCTTTGGCGGTAATCAATTGAAGATCACTGATGTGTTCTGGGTCAACGTCCATTTGGCTGGCAAGCTTGCCGTCGTTCAGTCCGGCAAGGAGGGTGTGATAGGTGTCGACTACAGGCTTGAGCTTTGGATTTGCTCGAGCTTCTTTTTCAAAACGAGGCATACGTTTTTCGAGTGTCTGAATATCGGCTAGGATCAGCTCGGTGTTGATGACATCCATATCTTTCTTTGGGTCGTGGTTGTCATCGACGTGCACAACGTCACCATCTTCAAATGCTCGAACAACATGCACAATAGCGTTTGTACTACGAATATGGCTGAGAAACTGATTACCAAGGCCTTCGCCCTTGGATGCGCCGGCAACAAGTCCAGCAATATCTACGAAAGTTACAGTTGCTGGAACGATTTTCTGACAATTATAAAGTTCTCCGAGTTTTTGAAGCCGTCCGTCTGGGACTGGCACGATGCCAGTATTTGGCTCAATAGTCGCGAAAGGGTAGTTGGCGGCCAATACCTCGTTGTCGGTCAGGGCATTAAAAAGGGTTGATTTGCCAACGTTGGGTAGCCCAACGATGCCGATTGAAAGTGAACTCATAAATACATTATAACAGAGGTAGAGTCAACGACATAACACTGCCTGCAAGTGAGATAAAATTTGTGATTATTTGATCCACATGGTCCAGATGGCTCTACGGTTGTTATTAACCATAAGCACCCGTATAATTAATTCAAATGGATGGGCATAACAACAGACAGGTGCAAGCAGTCGACCTGAGGAAGAAGCGATGGCACAAGAAGCGTCAGTTAAACGTTTCTAAAAAACCTCACTCCAAGCGCTTTATCGCCGGTACTCTTGTATTAGCAGTTATTCTCGGCGCAGTAGTAATTATCCAAAATCAGCGAGCCATAGCCCGTAATGTCTGCAATGGCCGCGAGAACAATGCCTCATATGCTCGTTTCGCTGGGGTGCTGTATGCCAATAAGGTTGATGAACTACAATCATCCGTTCAGGAGATTTTGGTGACAAAGAACTACCAGAAAGACGCTAATTGTTTATTCGTTGCTTCGATGTATTACGTATATAAGGGCGACGTAGTAAAAGCCCAGAGCTATAACGAGAAGTTAACTGCCCGCTATGATCCGAAGACGGGGTATGTGGCGGCTTTTGATAAGGTTGCTCAAACTCCACAGCAGATAGAAACTCAGATCAGTTACATACAAAAACGTAACGCAGAATTCACGACTAATGCAAGGTTCACGGACTGATGAGGACGCTCCGATATCAACGTATTAAATTGCTCGGAATGTTCTTTTCAGTATTTCTGCTGAGTCTTGCCGTACTTCAGCAGGGTAGCAGAGCGCAGGCTATTTCCAATAATAACTCCAACATACCTGATAGTATTGTCAATTTTATGGAGAATAATAACTGTGGCAAAAATTATGCGCAGTTTGCCTGGCTCTCCCCGGTACTTGATCCAAAGGGCAATACTATTAATGTCCCTTACGGTACCGACAGCGTAAACATGTGGTTTAATACGCTATCCGCAGTATGTAATGACAATATTTCTGGAGGAAACATAAGAGCACGAGATAAGATCGTTACTCGTTCTCGTGTTACTTCCGCAACTTCATCCAATGGAAATCTTACTAACCTGGTTGGAAACTACACCGACGAGACCTACCAAACTGCCTACAATTACAACGCTCGCTATATCAAAGACTGGGATAGTCCATCGGGAGGCAATATTGCAGAGAGAATCGGGTTTTCTGTAAGCGGCCTGTCATCCCTTGCGCCAGGAGTGCATACCGTAACAGTTACGGCCGGCATAAGAATGATTCACTGGACAAACCAAACTAATGGAAGCGATCAGTTTCAATGTGTCATTACCCCATACCAGAGAGCAAGTGGAATTGATGATGGCACATGTCAGAGTAGCTCACAAAGTTTTTCAATTCAGATTAATGTCGGTACTCGGCCAGATACTCCTCCAAACGGGAATGCGATTATCACCTGTTCAGGACTTGAAGTGTCCGGGGCGGAGGACCCAGACGTGCCTTCGCAGGCAGTGCAGTTCGACGTCTATCGAAGTGGTGGCGGGATAGTCGGCGGTGGAACTGCTAATGCAGTTTCCAACGATGGCTTATACGATCTTCTCGGTAATGGGGTACTTCCTGGTACGCCAATTAGCGTCGGATTCTATAACTATCGTCCAGACGGCGTAAACGATAATAGCGGCGGTCTTGTACGTTGGGTCACGGTAACTGATTGGCCGTCGTGTCCGCCAGTTGAATCAGAGGTTACGCCAGTTGCTCAGGTACTATTCGACGACGACGAGAATCCTGCATCAGTTGAGCTGACGGCTCGAGTCGAGAGAGTACGAGGTGCATCATTTGCACATAACGTCACCAGAGAATATTACGTTGAGCGTGGCGCAAATAAGACCGTAATAGCTGTTGCCAACTTTGAGGCACCTGGATTAGCTAGCAACCCCATAACCAGTTCTGGTAACGGACCATGGGGCCCCGAGAATCTAAAGGTTCTGACACCCATTACTAAGCTTTTGTTACAGGTTGGCGATAAGGTTTGTGCTATTGCAACGGTTAGTCCAGCCGCGGTGAGGGTCAACTACAATGGAACCGTCGACATTCTAGACGCTACAAAAACCGTGACTCCTCCAGCGTGTGCGATTTACCAGAACAAGCCTTACCTCAGTGTTTATGGTGCCGACGTCAGTGCGGGTGGTGACTTTAAGGGCAATGGCCCATGTAATAAATCGGCAGATATTAAAACCTACTCTCGTAGTGGATTCCAGGGGTCTGGAGTGCAGCTTGCAGCTTTTGCCCTCGGTACGATAAGTGGCTATAATTCGGCACGACTTAGGACGTCCGATCCTCAACCACCAAAGGGCCTGACCTTCGCAAATAATGGCACAAACAGGGGTAATTTCGGTGTCGATCACTGTATTACCGACTACTTTGCTGATGCGGCAATATTGCCCGAAGACAATACGACTACCGCAATTGATCTGTCCACCCTGAATAGCGGAAGCTACCATCTAAAGAATTCATCGACCATTACATTAACGGGCACCATACCAGCCGGCAGAAGGGTTAGTTTGTATGTAGATGGCGATGTGCGAATTACCGATAATATCTCATATGCCAGTACATCTTGGACGAGCTTTAGCGATATACCGAGTTTTCATTTGTACGTTAAAGGAAACGTATTTGTAGAAGCAGATGTTGAAGAGCTCACAGGAATGTTTGTCGCCCAACCTACGGGAGCTGCAGATGGAGTGATAACAACATGTGTTAATGCGGGAACCAACACCGCTCCAGCGGCCAATCAACTTTTGAGTACATGCAACAAGCGACTTACAATCTATGGATCATTCGTAGCCCGAAGCGTCAGATTCTTCCGCTCAAATGGTTCTTTGCGTGATGCAACCAGCATTGAACAGCAGGCAAGTACCAGCGGTGCAGCAGAAGTATTCAGCTTTAGCCCAGACAACTACTTTGTGGCTCCAGAGCCAGTTCCGGGTAGCCCAGACGATACCACCGGCTACGACTCATTTACCGGTCTGCCACCAATACTTTAGATTCTAGTTGTTATTAGTTACAACCATAAGTATAATTAGCCGCAATGGAAGAGGGAAACAAACAAGTTCCTGAAGTTGTCAGCATACGCAAAGGATTTCATAAGCCATTTATGAATCGCGGTCGTATGCCTAAGAACAACAAGAAAATTCTAGCCTACACTTTGCTGGCAGTAACTTTGGTGGGCATCGTCTTTACTGGTTTAGATTATCTTCGACCGGCATATGTAATTGGCGGAACTAAAATCACTATTGATGATATTAATGATCATGCTGCAGCAATTGATGAGTACAAGAAGAATAATAAAGATTTAGACTTTGGGGGTAACGCCAAACAAGTTGCACGTGATGATCTCGTTCAGAATGCCGCCTTCAAAGTAGAGGCAGTTAAGCACAAGAATACTAGTGCTGACGCTGCAGTATCGCTCTTGAAAAAAAAGAAGTTCCCCGGATCAGCCCGAGTACAAAAGATGCTCAGGATTCGATCAGAAAACAATGCCTACCAGAAGGCACTTGCCGCAAATATTCTTTCAAGGAAGAAATTACTCGTAGCTAACTCATACTTCGATGCGCCGTTTTATCAGGATAAGAGTAAAGAGCAGGTTCAGAAGCTTTATGACCAGATCATCGAGCGGCTCAATACAAAAATAATGCCGCCAATGAAGGACGGACAAAGCTCTCAGAAGATTGCTAAGTTGGTCGACGTTAACCTAACCGACACAGACACTAGTGATGACGAAAATTCAGAACAGTATTTCACCAAACAAGTTGTTGGACTGGATAATCGAGATTACTTATCGGGAGTTACTAAGTTAAACGAGCTGTCAGAGACAGTCTATAACGGAGTGACCATAAACGATATGAAGACATTTGATTCTATGGTCGACACGCTTCGAATCCCTGGTGATGTGACACCAGTCTTTGCTTCAAAGACAGGAGCATTCACAATTCTACGTTTAGAATCAGCAAGTGGTGGGGAATTCGCTTCTTGGCAAGATTTCATCGCCAGCTACAAGAAAAACAATGCTAAACGAATAATTTTTGCCACAGAAATCAATCCAGCAAAAGTGATTTCAATGGTCGGCGACCAGGTTGCCCTAAAGCTAACGAATCCTGGTTTACAAAAGGCCTATGCCGCTCCAAAATACTGCAGCACACATGCCGTGCAGTTTATTGTCCGATCATACGACACGACGTCGTATGCGCAGCTGCCCGTAAATTCCACCGTTGTAGGTCAATCTCGCGATAGTCATAATTGTGGCAGCGCCTATGAAGGCTACCGAACAACTAACAATGTGTTTGGTGCACTTAACGATAACTGCTACGGACCAGCACCTAGCTGGAGCGTGGCTAGTTATGCCGATCCTTCTAAGTACAATTTTGCCAGCTACAAGAGCACCGAGAACGGATTTAGTGCATATCCCGGTTGGCCAAAGTGGTCTTCTGGAAAAATTAACGAAGTTGGACAAATATACATAGATTTCCTATATACACTCAAGCCCGGCGGCGGTGGCCCAGGTGATCCGGGCGGCGGCCCAGGAGACTCGTCAACAAGGGAAGGCGCCCTTGACCATCCAGAGCCAACAGCAGCATCAGGTGGTATTGGAGCAGGTGTCTGCAATAAGATCGATGGTTGGGTCTACGCTGATGAATTCGGAGCTGCAGCACTTGATATCCATGTATATTTTAATGCCGAGGCAGGGCAGCCTGGAAGCATAGGATGGAACATTGGCCCTGCCAATAAGTACAGGCCTGATGTAGAGCAGGTGTTCCCGGGACGTGGCGAGTACCATGGATTTAGTTTTGACCCTAGTATTGCACCGCCACCTGGACTTAACGTATACGATGGGAATCCTCACAAAATATTCTTGTATGGGATCTCACCAAAAGGAAACTTCTTGTTCGCCAAAGGTGAACTGCCGGCCTGTTCACCTCCATCACCATCCGTCGGATATGCATCTCCTACGGCCGACATTGTACTCAAGCCAAACGAGGAGCAGCCAACGACAGCAGAGATTTCTACATCAGTCACTATGACGGGTGCCGCATTCGATGTATTTGTGACACGTAGAGTCTATGTAATAAAGAATAGTACTCCTAGTGTGCAAGAAGATATTGATGCAGCAGATTTATCTCCATCCCCAACTTCTAATCCGACAGGTTCCTCAATCAATGCTACCTCTAGCTTTGGTGGCATCATGACCATCGCCGATCCTATCTCGACACTTGGTATCGGAGTCGGTGATCAAATCTGCGTAGAAACAAAAATAGATAAACGAGAAGTTTCTATCTCATACCTTGGCGTTGTAACGGCTGTTGGGACTCCTGTGCCAGCAGTGAGTTGCAAGTTCATAGTCAACCGACCGTATATTGCGGTTTATGGTAGTGACGTCTTCGCTGGCGGTGGCTACACTGATGGCTGTAAAGAGGCTAACGGTATCAAAGCCTACTCCAACGCTGGATATTATGGTTCCGGTGTTCAGTTTGCAGCTTACGCATTAGGTGCAATCGAATCATTCAATACTGCTCGATTGCGTGCTGGCGCGGCAGAAGATCCAAAACCACCTATTGGACTTACATTTTCCAATAGTGAGGCCACTAAGGGCGATCTTGGCATAAACAAGTATTGCCAATACGATTACTACCGACATCGAGACGACGATGTTAAGGCCAAGCCACTGGCTTCCGAATCAGATCTACCAGACGGTAAGTGGATGAAGAACGGATCGGTCACACTGCAAACTACAGACCCATCCAACACTATTAAGATCGCAAATGGGCATCGTGTATCACTGTATGTAGATGGTGATGTGACCATCAATAGTAATATCGAGTACACTTCAGGCGACAGCACCAAATGGACCAATCCGCTAAACGTTTCATCATTCTACCTAATCGTACGCGGAAATATCTACATCGCGCCAGGTGTAACACGTCTAGACGGAGTCTTCATAGCGCAGCCAGGCGACATGCCGGCAGTGCCCGTTGCAACCGATTTCTCGGGGGTTATATACACCTGTGCATCCACAGGTACTGGGCGTCGATTCGCTACAGCCGACCTGTTTAACAGCTGTAATTCGCCGCTGACAATTAATGGCAACTTCCAAGCTCATCATATATTCCTCGATAGGGTAGGTACTAAGTCGTTGCGCGATGCTAATAGTGACGAGGAAAAAGCCACCACCAGTGGGGCAGCCGAAGTATTCAACTCTACACCCGAAATATTCCTGGCCTATCCAGAAATTCCACGCCTAGAGGAAACGGGTGGATCTAGTATCGAATCCGTACAAATCTTGGCACCAATCCTTTAGTTCTTGGCTAACAGAAAATAACTAAAATAGTTGCGCCATAAGATACAGCTTATGCTATACTTGAGTGAATATGAGCATACTGAGTGGGGTATCTGAATTCTTCGGCCTGGACATCGGAACAACCGCTGTTCGGCTTGTCGAGCTGCATAATTCCGGCAAATCTAAGGCTCTGGTCAAGTACGCCTATGTGCCGCTTGATAGTACTATCGCCATGAGTGATGCTAAGGGAGACCAGCAGAAACTAGCCCAAGCTATCAAAGATCTTATCGAGCAATCCAAGGTTACTACCAAGAATGTCGCCGTTGGCTTGCCATCGCAGCGCGTCTTTACGACGGTGGTGGACATTGACCGTTTAACAGAGTCAGAGATCGCAAAGACAATTCAGTATCAGGCCGACTCACTCATTCCAACACCTATAACCGAATCTAAGATCGACTGGGCTGTGCTCGGCGATTCACCAAAAGATAAAGCTAAGGTAGAAGTTCTCTTAACAAGTGTGACTAACGATTTTATCGAAGCTCGTTTGAATATGCTGGAATCAATAGGCTTAAACGTTATTGCTTTTGAGCCAGACCATATTGCATTATCCCGAGCGGTTATCCCATTCAACACCAGTGCTGCTCAAATGGTTATCGATATCGGCAACAAAGCCACCGACATTGTTGTAACCATGAACGGCGCGCCTCATCTTGCACGTGCCATTCCAACAGGAAGCGAAGCTATCATCCGTGCGGCGATCCAGAACTTGAGCATCGATGAGAAACAAGCACAGCAGTTCGTAAACAAATTTGGACTTAGCAAAGACAAGCTAGAAGGTCAGATCTATAACGCCATTATCGGTACCATAGACATCCTCGTAACAGAGACAGAAAAGTCTATCAAGTTCTTCCAGGCACGTTACCCAGATGTAAAAATAGAGCGAATTATCATGACTGGCGGAGCTTCGGCGCTACCAGACTTCCCGCTGTATATTGCTAACAAATTTGGACTAAACGTCGAAATTGGTAACGCTTGGCGAAATGTTTCGTTTCCAGCCGACAGGCAGAGCGAACTGTTAGCCGCTTCTAATCACTTCGGTGTTGCTGCAGGGCTTGCGGAGAGGGAAGCATGATTCAATTTAACTTACTGCCTGACGTAAAACAGGAATACATCAAGGCTAAGCGCCAAAAGCACTCGGTCATCGTCATCTCGCTGTTGGCAGCGTCTGCTTCACTGTTTATTTTTGTTATGTTATTCCTGACCGTTAATGTTTTTCAAAAAGGTCACATTGGTCGCCTAACCGACGATATTAAAGAAAGTACTGACATTCTGAACAACACCAAGGATCTCGATAAAATCTTGACTATCCAGAATCAGCTTAACAGCTTACCAGAATTACATGACGCCAAGCCGGTTACTAGCCGACTATTTGGATATATGACACAAGTTACGCCAGCTCAGGTAACTATTGGCGACATCCAGCTTAACTACGAAGAGAAAACATTGAGCCTAACAGGGACTGCCGATAGCCTCAGTACTATTAACAAGTTTGTTGATACCCTCAAGTTCACTACGTATGTAGAAGGTGCTGCCGATCAAGCAGACGCCGGTGACGCAAAGAAACCATTTAGCGATATCGTTCTGGCCAGCTTTGCCCGTTCCAAAGAGGGCTCAACCTACCAGATAACTCTCAACTTTGATTCAGAAATTTTTAATGCCAAAAAACAAACCACTCTTATCGTACCCAAGACTATCACTACTCGCTCAGAAACAGAGAAACCAAAGGATCTATTCCAAGAACTTCCAAAGGAACCGGTAAACTAAAATGGCAAAGAAATTCGAACTCACCAGTAAAAAAATGCAGATCGACAAGGCACAGGCAACCATTGTCGGTGTTATTGCAGGCGCGGTATTTGTAGCAGTATTCTCGCTGGTGTCAGCACGCGCCTTATGGTCGCAACGTACCTACCAGGCTAAAGTCATCGACAAGAAGCAGCAGGCAAGAGACCAGCTGGAGGCTAATATCAATTCCGTAAAGGATCTAGTCACCTCTTATCAGCAGTTTGTCGGTTCGAGCACCAACATGCTAGAAGGAAATCCTGCAGGAACTGGCGATCAAGATGGTGACAACGCCCGACTTGTCCTAGATGCATTACCAAGTAAGTATGACTTTCCGGCACTGGCATCAAGTATGGAGAAGATCTTTAACGATAGGAAGATTAACGGCTCAATATCAGGCACAGACGACGAAGTCGCACAGTCGGGGACAGAATCAAGCGCTAGTCCAGAACCTGTCGAAGTTCCATTTCAGGTAACCATGGATGGTTCATATTCATCGGTCCAGGATTTGGTATCAGTTTTCGAGCGATCGATACGACCTTTCAATATTCAAACGGTTAATATTAGTGGCGGTGCAGCCAATATGCAATTATCACTGGAAGTGAAAACTTATTTCCAGCCAGAGAAGACGCTTAATATTAAAAAGGTAACGGTACAGTAATGAAACAAAAAGACATCGCATTATTTGTTGTTGTGGGTATTGTTAGCGCCGTTTTCTCGGTAGTACTTTCTAACTTCTTTATTGCTCCGGACAGCAACAAACAGCAGCAAGCAGAAGTAGTAGACCCAATTTCTGCCGAATTCAGCGTTCCAGCAACTGACAATAAATACTTTAATAAGGATGCAATTAATCCAACCAAGTTAATCCAAATTGGTGATAATCCTAACAATGTACCTTTCAATTAATGGTGCAAGAATAAGCCTGGAGTCCAGATGAGTGTTCTTTCGGCAACCACACAAAAACAAGTCGAAGAGGATCTGGTAGAGCAGGGACTTATTACTGACGAAAGGCTAGAAGAGCTTCACGCTAAAGCCGAATCCCTGAATAGTCCCATTCTAAGCCTCCTTGTTAGTGAAGGAGCTATTTCTGAAGAAGATCTGACACGTACTACTGCCAAGATCGCTAAGGTTCCTTATGTAAACCTCAGTGATGCGCGCATTGATCCCGATGTGCTGCAGTTATTGCCTCAAGAGATCTCTGAGCGCTATATGGCCGTTCCTCTTGGCGAGATGCAGCATCGGCTGGTTGTGGCTATGCTTGACGCCGACAACGTCCAGGCAGCTGACTTCTTGGCCAATAAGATAGGTCGACCGCTCAAGGTCTATGCCGCCAGCGAGGTTGGCATTCGCCGTGTTCTTAAGCAGTACTCAGAGCGGCTCGATAATAAGATGGTCGACCTCAAAGCCACTGCTGATGCTGTTGCCAGCCAGGATGTAGAAGATAAGAAGATAGATGCTGCAAATAGTAACGTCCAGGCAATCGTACAGGATTCGCCAATTAGCAAGGCACTTTCAACCATTTTGGAGTACGCTGCCAAGAACAGGGCCAGCGATATTCACATCGAACCTCTAGAAAAGATGCTCAAGATTCGCGCTCGTATTGATGGCGTCCTCCGTGAAATCATGAAATTGCCGAAGAGTACCGAAGCACCGCTGGTGAGCCGTATTAAAATTCTGTCTAACCTCAAGATTGACGAACACCGTATCCCACAAGACGGTAGCTTCGCTATCATGGTCGATAATCATGCCATCGATCTTCGTATTGCTATCAGCCCTGTTGTATGGGGAGAGCAGGTGGTTATTCGTTTGCTAGACAAGAGTGGAACGAGCCTAAACCTGGCCGACATGGGTTACCACGGTCGTGCACTTAGGACTATCAAGAAAGCCCTGGAGCAGCCAAACGGCATGATCCTGACCTCCGGACCTACTGGATCAGGTAAGTCTACTTCGCTCTACGCGCTGCTTAACGAAATTAAGAGCGATACGATTAACATTGTTACCCTGGAAGATCCGGTCGAATACAAGATGCAGGGAATCAACCAGATTCAAGTTAATGCTGATGTTGGCCTAACGTTCGCTAACGGACTCCGCTCAATTCTACGTCAAGACCCCGATGTGGTCATGGTGGGGGAAATTCGTGATAAAGAAACTGCTCAGTTGGCAGTGCAGGCGGCTCTAACGGGGCACTTGGTGTTTAGTACGCTTCACACCAACTCAGCGGCCGGTATCTTGCCACGTCTGCTCGACATGGGTATCGAGCCGTTCCTTATCGCCAGTACCGTCCATACGGTTATCGGGCAGAGGCTTGTCAGGCGGACAAGTGATCAGAAGACATCATACCAGTCAGATGCCGCCGAAACAGCCGCATTACAAGCCACACTGGGTAGTCTATTGCCAAAGACTGCTGCCGATCAGGCAAAGGCTGCACAAGATTTAGGGTACGATAACTTGCCACTGGCCACCCAAAACGCTTATACTTTATTTAAGGGCGTAGATGCTCCCGAAACACCCGGTGGGTATAAGGGGCGGATGGGGTTATACGAAGTCTTCGAGATTAGTGAGCCAATCCAGGATCTTATCCTCAAACGATCTACCAGCGCCGAAATTCAAAAAGCAGCGCGGGCAGAGGGCATGGTAACCATGCGGGAAGACGGATACTTAAAAGCATTGACTGGGCAGACCACAATTGCGGAAATAAACCGCGTTGCTGCAACAGATAGCGCATAAGCCAGGACAGACTAAAAGGGTAGGGAAAACACATGCAACCACGAATCGAAATACTGCTAGAAGAAGTAATCAAAAAGAAAGCTTCTGACCTTCACCTGCAGGTAAGTTTGCCTCCGATGCTCCGCGTCGACGGTGCGCTGATACCCGTCAACGGCACTGAACCGTTAACCGAAGAGACGCTCGAAGCATTAGTCTTTGCTATTCTGGATGAAGATCAGAAGCAGATCTTGCTCAAAGATAAAGAGTTCGACTTTTCCTTCGCCTTTGGTGATCTCGGTCGCTTCCGTGTAAACGCTTTCCACGAACGTGGTAACTTAGCAGCTGCTCTTCGTCTTATTCCTAACGAAATTCTTAGCATCGAGCAACTCGGATTGCCACCAATCGTCAACAAGTTTGCAGATTATCCTCGTGGCCTGGTACTTGTTACTGGCCCTACTGGTTCAGGTAAGTCAACTTCGTTAGCCGCTATGGTTAACAAGATTAACCACGAACGTGCCACGCACATTGTGACTATCGAAGATCCGATCGAATTCACCCACAAGTCCATCAAATCAGTCATTGTCCAGCGTGAAGTTCACTATGACACCTACTCATTCTCGGCGGCGCTTCGTTCATCGCTCCGTCAGGACCCCGACGTAGTGCTCATCGGAGAAATGCGTGACCTGGAAACAATTAGCTCGGCTATCACCATCGCCGAAACGGGACACCTTGTCTTTGCCACGCTTCACACCAACTCGGCCGCCCAGAGTATCGACCGTATGATCGATGTATTTCCGCCCCATCAGCAGCCACAGATTCGCTCACAGCTGGCTAATATCCTCATGGCTATCTGTTCTCAGCGCCTCGTGCCATCCATCGGTGGTGGTCGTATTGCTGCAGCAGAAATTCTGGTTGCAACACCGGCCGTCCGTAATATTATCCGCGAAGGCAAGAGCCATCAGCTAGAAGCCGTCATTCAGACTGGTGCAGAGTTTGGTATGCAATCAATGGACAAGACGCTTGTGACTCTAATTCATAACGGAACTATCACCTACGAAGAAGCCCGTAACTACGCCGTCGACCTGGACGAGCTAGATCGGCTGATGAGAAGCTAGTATGTTAGTTTTTGAATACACTGCCCGAAATAGCGCTAACGGCCAGAAGGTTAAATCTACTGTTTCTGCCGATAGTGAACAAGCTGCCGCAAAGCTTATTCGCGAGCAGGGTATGTCACCTCTCGATATCAAGCTCTTGGACACCGAAGCAGGTGGAATCGGCAAGATCTTCAAACGAATTAAGACTGCCGACAAGGTGTTATTCTCTCGCCAGTTATCGACTCTTATCAATGCTGGTCTACCGCTTGTACAGAGCTTACGCAACGTCGAAAGCCAGACGCAGAACAAATCCCTTAAGGCGATTATTGGCCGCGTTATATCAGATGTAGAGGGCGGTTCGGCGCTGTCAGTATCATTATCTCGCCATCCAAAGGCCTTTAATAAGGTGTTTATTAGCATGGTTGCTGCAGGTGAAGCGTCTGGAACGCTCGATAAAGCACTCGAACGATTGGCCAACCAGCAGGAGAAAGATGCCGAGATCATTAGCAAGGTACGTGGTGCGTTGATTTACCCAGCCGTAGTGCTGGTGGTTATGTTTGTTGTTATCGCCTTCATGATCGTCAAGGTGCTCCCGCAAGTAGAGGTCCTATACGAAGATCTCCCAGGAGCTACTCTGCCGATTCTGACTAGGGTGATGCTCGGTATCTCGCATGCATTAACTGACTATTGGTACATTGTCGTAGTCGGTGGAGGATTCTTAGCTGTGCTTGCTGCTCGCTGGGCAAAAACCGAAGGTGGTAAATCTGTCTTTGATCGCTTAAAGATGACTGCTTGGCCTGTCGGCCCGCTGTTTATGAAGTTGTATATGGCTCGTTTTGCACGTACTGGTGCCACGCTAGTGAGCAGCGGTGTGCCACTTCTTCAGATGCTTCAGATTACTGGTGATGCCATAAGTAACGTACATGTAGAGGCCTCACTGGCCAAAGCTGCTGAGCAGGTTAAGGGCGGTAAGGCACTATCCGATTCTATCGAAGGCGATCCAAACTTCCTGCAGTTAGTTCCAAACATGCTTCGCATCGGTGAGCAGTCGGGTGCGCTAGAAGCCATGCTCGAAAAAATTGCAGACTACTACGAAAAAGAAGTCGACACCCAGATCCGTAACGTCTCAAGTATCATTGAGCCAGTGCTGATGGTTATCCTCGGTGTTGTGGCCTTTATTATTGTTGCTGCTGTTCTACTTCCGATCTACGGTCTCGCTGGCCAAAACCTGGCGGGGTAGCGTATTTCATAACAGTGGAAAACTGCTTGCTTTTTAACCATAAGCAGCATATATTTAGATCATCATAACAATGTAACTAATGTAGGGGGCATACATACATGCTGCAAAATAACAAAAAACGTAACCAAGGTTTCACGATCATCGAAGTTTTGATTGTTCTAGCTATCGCTGGATTGATCATGCTCATCGTGTTCCTCGCCGTACCAGCACTTCGACGCAACAGTAATAATACAGGGATTCGTAATGATGCAAGCAAGATTCTTTCTTCTGTCAGCGAATTAGTGTCAAACAAACAAGGCACACTACCTGCGACTACCGACGAAGCTGGCATCAAGGCCAACGCTAATACTAAGCAGACTATCAAGGTTGTCGACAAGCAAGCTGGTGTCCTCGATGCTGCTGCTGAAACAGTTCAAGTTGTAAAGCAAGTTAAGTGTGCTGACGGTCCGGTACTTAAGACTGATACAATTGCTAACATCAAGATTGCAGATAACAAGCTCTTGGTTACCGATAGTACATCTCGTGACTACGCAGTAATCTACTACGTAGAAGCTGCAGGTGGCAAATACACCAACCAGTGTCTAAGCAACTAGTTTCCAACTAGTGAGCAAACTCAAACAGCCCTTCGGGGCTGTTTTTGGTATGGTAGGATACATACATGATTATTCTTATGGTAGTTTTATACGGACTCTGTCTAGGAAGCTTTATAAACGCGTTAGTCTGGCGTATACACATGTTAGAGAAAACCACAGCAAAGAAGGCAAAGCAGAAATATTCAATCTTAAATGGGCGGTCAATGTGCGTCCACTGTAAGCACGTGCTTGGACCATTGGACCTCGTACCTGTTTTTAGCTGGCTTGTTCTTCGAGGGAGGTGTAGATACTGCAACAAGCCAATCTCATGGCAGTACCCGGCGGTTGAACTTGCCACGACAGCACTGTTTATCGCAAGCTATACCTTTTGGCCCGTTCATTTAGCAGGCTACCAGTGGGCGGTGTTCGTCAGCTGGCTGGTGACTTTGATTGGTTTAATTGCCATGGCTGTCTACGATTTAAAATGGTTTATCTTGCCGGACAGACTTACGTTGTTCGTCACTGCAGTCGTTGGTCTCCAGCTCACAGCGGGAGTGGTATTCTTCGGACAGTCGAGCAGGGGCTTTATGGATGCAATACTAGCGGGCATAATCTGCTTTGGACTGTTTTGGATTCTCTTCCAAGTGTCAGGTGGAAAATGGATCGGGGGCGGCGATGTTAAGTTGGTCTTTGTGCTCGGGCTGTTAGCGGGTGATATCGTCCGAGGTTTCTTAGTTATATTCCTAGCTTCGCTCATTGGCTGCGCAGTAGCGCTAATCATTCTGCCATTTAAGCGGCTACGTTTGCACTCAAAATTGCCCTTTGGTCCGCTCCTCATAGGGGGTACTATAATCGTTTACTTATTCGGAGCCGGGATGGTTGCTTGGTATAAGCAGCAAATAGGTTATTAACGGGGCTAAAGTCACGCCGCTTATGCTATACTAGCCACATGAAGAGTGGGCGTAACCACAGCGGTTTTACTATTATCGAGGTGCTAATTGTCTTAGCTGTGACATCAGCGATCTTAATTAGTGCACTATCCTTAATCTCCGGTTCTCAGAATAAAACGCAGTTCAATCAAGCCATCAACGACATCAATCAGCAGATTGGTTCGATTGCCAATAACGTAGCAAACGGTTACTACAGCAACACTATTGAGAATAAAACATGTACCGCCTCGGCAGCAGGCGATGAAGTCCCAAAGTTTACTACTGGAGCGGCTGCACTTGGTGCAAACGCGGGCTGTATTTATCTGGGTCGGGTAATCCAATTCACTAAAGGCGAAGAGTTTTACTTCCATAATGTTGTCGGTCGCCAGCGATCGGGCGCACCAGCGGTAGAAGTAACTACTATGGATGACGCTAATCCTCAGATAATTGAACCGGGCGCCCTGACACACGCTATTGCAACTAGTGATGAGTATCCTAAGACAACCGTAACTAAACAGTTAAAATCCGGACTCACGCCTTCTTATATGCGGTACCGTAATAGCGCGACTGATCCTTGGAAATACACTTCTGGAATAGCATTTATGAGTACTTTGGCTACCATCGGTGCAAGTATTACCGATCTTAGCTCAGGAGCACTTGCAGTGGACATTGCGCCAACAACCTTTGATAGCCCCATCGAGGTGGCCAGCCCGGGTTCTGTTAACGAAAAACCACAGTATATTGATGCTTTTGACGATGTCTCAACCGGGTTCGGCAGCAATTATGATGCAAACAAAAATCCGAATAGCGGTGTAATAATTTGTTTTGATAGCGGAACCACCAATCAGCATGCCGAGATCACGGTGGGTGGCCAAAACCAGCGGACTAGCACACGACTTCAGATAAGTGACGGGAAGTGCGTCCGATGATTAATTTTGCTAAATGGTCACAGCGCGGAGATACTATTGTGGAAGTCTTGATCGCAACCGTAGTAGTAAGCTCGGTTCTTGTTGGGGCGTTCTCGATTGCCAATCGTAGCTCTGTTGCCATCCGCGCCGCGCAAGATAGGAGTGAGGCATTAAAACAGGCTTCAGCAGGTGTCGAGACTATCAAGGCTCACCCGGACAGGGCCATGGATCTTAGGCCAGATACGGCGTATTGCACGAATCTGTTTCCTGGCCCTGCAACATTCGCCAAAGCTATGGACGTTGCCTTATTGCCTGTGGCAAACGATACCGATGCCTTTTATGTCGGTGTGCCATGTAAGTCCACTGTCACTGAGGTCGGTTATTACACGACGATTACTCGGATGGGCAATACATCTAGCTTCGAGATACATACCCGGTGGGATCGAGTTGGTGGTGGTGAGCGACAGGATGTTACTTTAAGCTACAGGTTAGATAAATAATGGGCACTAAAAAGAATCAGCAGGGTTTTACGATTCTAGAACTACTCATTGCCACCATGATCTTTTCTGTCATCTTGCTGCTTTGTGCATACGGCATGGTTCGTATCGGAAGGATCTATTCCAGGGGGATAACTACCAGCAAGACTCAGGCCGCAGCACGTGCTGCGTCTGACGACGTAGTTCAAGCTATCCAGTATGGTGCCAAGGACGTTGTCCTGACACCGGCTCGCAAGATTCCAACTATTGCCGACCCGGATATGACACAGACTGTTGACGTTGGTAATCGACGCTATGAATACACCTTAGGCAGGGAGCTAACGGATGGTGCCGTAACCGACCCGGCACTGCAAACAAAGGTTGGATTGCGTGTTACTACATTGGATTCAGAAAGGGCACCCATACCAGGCACTGCCAGGGAGTTACTCTCTACAAATATGTGGCTTAACAGATTTGAAATCACAGAAACCGGCGGACTCTACAGCGTTACGGTTCAGATCATCAGTGGTGGTCGTGATCAGGTAGAGGATAAGAATAAGAAGAAGTATGATGATGACCCAGCGCTGTTTGATTTTAACTCCGCTCGATGTGTGGTTGGAGCTGGCAGCCAATTCTGTGCAGTTTCCGGGCTGTACACCGAGGCACACAAGCAGTTATAATAAAGGATAAGAATTATGGGTAAACTAAAACAACTTCGGCAATCACAAGAGGGAATGGTCTCTATTGTTGTGACTATGATCATCATGGCCGTTCTAAGTCTTATTGTTCTAGGATTCGCGCAATTAGCCCGCCGAGAGCAGCGTGAAGCTCTTGATAAACAACTCAGTACACAGGCGTTCTATGCGGCAGAGTCGGGAATCAATGACGCCATAAAGGCGATCGAACGAGAAACTAATCCATATACGCTTAATAAGACTACCTGTGAGTCTGACTCAACTACCGACCCTGGCTCATCAACAGCATTTACCGACTCAATAAACTCATCCGGAGAGGTGGCCTACACCTGTCTCTTGATTGACCAGACTCCAAAATCTTTGGAATATAGTAGCATTGAGACGGATAAATCAACGGTTATTCCACTAAGTCCCGTAACCGTGCCAACTGACCCAGCTGTTGCGCCTACACCTACTGATCTGAAGACCCTCAACATTAGCTGGAATCGTTCCGATAACGGTGGCTCGGGGTATTACGAGAGTGCGACACCCGATCCAAATGACGATTTTCCTCCACTAGGTTCTTCTGGCTGGGACGATAAAGCCGCAGGCATACTTCGCTTAGACATTACGCCGCTCAATAAAAACGGCTTTACTAGAAATGATCTAACTCAGGGAACATTTACTGCGTTCTTGTATCCCACCGATGACGGCACCAACACAACTCCTGCGAGCGTAGCCTACGTTAGTGGTGCCGGAAGCCAAGGCTCTGTTCATAAAGCACTTTGCGGTAACCCGGACCCGCCATATTTCTCTCGCAAGTGCAAAGTATCCATAACCGGATTACCGACTGCTGATATCTCACAATATTATGTAAGGATCATCTCGATTTACAGCAGCTCAGCCGTAACTATCAGTGGAGACAGCAACGTCGTTGGTCAAAAGGTTGGCTTTAAGGGTGCACAATATGTAGTTGACTCAACCGGTAAGGCCGGCGATATCCTTAAGCGTGTTCGTGTCCACAAGCCAGCAAAAACTGCTAACTACAAGTACCCTACATTCGCTATCGACAGTGCTGACTCAATCTGCAAACAACTGCAAGTGTATCCTGGCGGCGGCGATGACAAATGCGACGACCCATCCATCGTTACTCCAACCCCAGCAATACCCTAGTTAAGCTTAGTCGTTCTTGTGATGGAACTTCTCGTGAATCGACTTTAAGTGTGGATCGGTCACGTGTGTGTATATCTGGGTCGTAGATATATTACTATGCCCCAACATGCTCTGAACGCTTCGTATGTCAGCACCGTTCATTAGCAGGTCAGTAGCAAAGCTATGTCGCAGGGTATGGGGAGATACGTGTTTGGTTATGCCTGCAAGTAGTGCAGTTTTTGCCACCATACGCTGCACGCTGCGAGCTGTCAGGCGGTGGAAGTTTCCGCTGGTATCGATCTTCTTTTGGCCACTGTAGCGCACGAACAAAGGCTTAACATTATCTTGTCTTTGCAATAGGTATTTACTGAGCCACTCTGCTGCATCAGGACTTATAAAGATCGGCCGATCTTTCTGGCCTTTACCTCGAACGGTAAACTCTCGTCTCTTTAGGTTGATGTGGTCTCTGTCTAGACCAACAAGCTCTGATACACGAAGGCCACTACTAAACAGTAGCTCTAGTATAGCCCGGTCACGTAGGCCGATGATATTAGATATATTGCATGCCCCAAATAGGCGCTCTACTTCTTCGGTCGTAAGGAACGTGACTTGTTTTCGAGTAGTCCGAGCTAATTCAATTTTATCAGCACTTAACGCCGGGATATCTCGCCTGGCACAGTACTTCAGGAAACTTCGGAGGGCAATTAGATGATAATTCTGGGTAGTCTTTTGCAGTTCATCGCTCGTATTGGTACCAAGTCGGTTAAGCCACAGTCGCCACTTCCGGATAAGTTCAGGTGTTACTTCGGTAACTTGGATTTCTCCGGCATAGTCAATCAGGCGAGTTAGGTAATGGTCGTAATTAGCGATAGTCTTCTGCGAACGATTTTGTTCAATCTCTAGGTATTCAAGAAAGTCGGTTTTTACTTTACTAAGGAGCATGAGTACTACTATATAGAGCCGGTAGGCTGCCGTCGAGGTCATAAAGCTCATGCCAAAGAGGCTGTAATCTGTTAAGATGGGGGTAACATAAACAAGGAAACTCTGTGGAACGAACACTTATTATTCTCAAGCCAGATGCCGTAAAACGAGGTATTGTTGGCGACATTATCTCTCGATTTGAACGAGCAGGACTCAAGATTATCGGAACTAAAATGATCCGCCCCGATTACGACCAATTTTATCACCACTACGAAGGGATCAGTAAGATGATCTCTCGCCGAGGCGAGAAGCCCTTCAACGTTACTCTAGAAATGATGCAGAGCGGACCTGTTGTTGCATTCGTGCTCGAAGGTCTTAGCGCAGTTGGCACTGTTCGTAAAATGGTGGGTGATACTGAGCCGCAGAAGGCACTACCTGGCACGATTCGAGGCGATTATGCACATATGGGCTTTGGACACGCTGACGAGCGTGGAGTGGGCGTGCCTAACCTTATTCATGCATCCGGTGATCCAGAAGAGGCTGAGCAAGAAATCGCACACTGGTTCAGCGATAGCGAGTTATTCGAATATAACACTGTTCACGAAGAATATACCCAGGCTATCTCTAAGAAAAAAGCCAAGTAGATCTTACCAACAGCAACTAAGAAAAAAAGCCGGCTATACGCCGGCACTTTTGTTGGTATCCCCAAACGGATTCGAACCGCTATCTACTCCTTAGGACGGAGGTATTCTATCCATTGAACTATGGGGACTTCAGAGGCTTATTCTAGGGGGTAGCAGCCCAAATGTCCACCGAAGTGTATTCTATGTGAACGCTTATGCCTAAGGTATAATACGGATATGGCCGAAAAACAAAGACCCAAGAAGCGCTTCGAGGACCAGTTCGACGACGAAGACGTTCTCTTTGTATTCCGTAAGCACCCGATTGTTATGCGTAAAGGGTTAGTGTTGGCATGTCTTGGACCATTGTTTGGTATTTTGCCAGCAGCCATCAAACCCACGCTTGGCTTTGGATTCTTTTTTGGTGGGCTCTTTGCCGGTTTTATTCTCGGCTTTTTGTTCATCCTGCCATCTTGGATTGCCTGGTATTACAGCGTCTTTATTATCACTGATCAACGATTCATCCAGATAACACAGCGTGGCCTATTTCACCGTAGTGTGGTCGACCTGGGACTAAGCAAGATTCAATCAACCAATTACGAAGTTAAGGGCATACAGGCAACACTGCTTAGTTTTGGTACAATAGTAATACAGACTTACATGGGAGATATGGTTATCCATGAAGTCTACCACCCGGCAAAAGTTATCCGAACACTGTCCGACATACTTCGCGATCAGGGAATAGTGGCAGAAGAAATTACAAAAGAACAGCAAGATCAAATAGAGGGTGAAGCATGAAGAAATACTTATCAAAGTTGAAACGATCTAAGCATGGTAAATCGGCAGATGACTCTGTCCAAGATACTAGCGCACCACGTATCACTAACGAGACGGTTGCCGAGCACCGTGAAGAAGTGCTAAGTAGTGCACGAAAGTATATCTATCCTTTACAGCACTCAAAACACAAGATTGTGCTCATCACTACTTCAATCTTTATTGCCGCTGTCGTTGCGTTTGTGGGTTACACCACTATTTCTTTATACAAACTCAAATCAAACTCTTCATTCCTCTATGGAATTACCAAGGTTGTGCCGTTTCCGGTAGCAAAAGCTGGAGACAGTTTTGTATCATACGAAAATTACCTATTTGAGCTTCGACACTACATTCATTATTACAAGAATCAGCAAAAGCTTGATTTTGACTCAGAATCAGGCCGGCAACAGCTGGCGGAATTCAAGAAACGAGCCTTGGATAAGGTTATTAATGATGCCTACGTTAAGCAACTGGCAAAACAGTACAAGGTAACCGTCTCCGACCAAGAGGTGCAGGCCGAGATTAAGACTGTTCGCGACCAGAACAGACTTGGTGGTAGCGACAAAGTTTTCGAAGATGTACTAAAAGAGTACTGGGGTTGGACTGTAGACGATTTTCAGCGAAGCTTGCAGCAACAGCTCCTGGCGCAAAAGCTACTGCCAGTACTGGACCCTGCAGTTGTGACCAAGGCTAAAGCTGCTAAAGCAGAAATCGAATCCGGTGCCGATTTTGCCGCAGTTGCCAAGAAGTATTCCGACGATGCTACAACTAAAGATTCAGGCGGTGAACTTGCTATCCCGATCGATCGATCTAACCGCGAGATCGCTGCCCAAACGACTGCCGCATTGTTTACATTGAAGGCTGGGGAAACATCGGATGTCATTAACGCAGGGTACAGTTTAGAGATTGTAAAGAACTTAGAAGTGCAGGGAGACAAGATCCGAACCGCTCATATTGTCTTCAACTTCAAGGACATTAACTCGTATCTCAACGACTACCGCGACAAGAACAAAGCCAGCCTCTATATCAAGCTCTAATCTGTTAATCCTGAATAAATTACTTATTCACGCAGATCAATATCGCTAATTTTTATGACTACATTTCCGTTGCTACGGCTGATCATAATATGCCCATCGTCATAACGAGTCCATAGCCCATTAACTTCACGTATCATCTCTTCCATCCGATCTCTTCCGTCTTCAGTCGTGGCGCGGTCTGGGTGAAATTGTGAACTTAGTGAACGGAACACTTTTCGTGGCTCAAATTTTTTATTAGCCGGTTGTGCTAAAACGTTCAATTGATTAACAAAGGCAGTAATGATTTGATCATTAAATGCTGTCCTCCAAAATTTTGTTGTAGCATTGTCCATATATTCGCCGATTTGAGCAACAGATTCTGCGGGAATTGTCCCGAGTGCATTGTCGGCATTGGTTCCAGCCACATTAAAACTAATCCGGTCATGAGAAGTCATCTCGGTATATTCTGTCCTTAGGGATTTTTCGTTTTCTTCAGTGTTACGGGGTTTTGGAGTAGGGCGTTCTTTCTTGGGTGCATCGTCCGTCCGTCTGTACCTGTATCTGTCTTGCGCCCATATATCTTCAATTCGGGGCTCAAATTGTTCAAGAAATTCTTCCGCCTGGTTGGCGCCAACCCTATAGAGAAGTTCGGTCTTTGCCCTGTCTGCTAGCAGGGTACAGGCCAGCTTATATGCTGCGTAACCTGTTTCTCCGTCGAACTCATCGGCCATTTCTTGCTTTACATATTCTGCGTTAATATGACTTCCAAGTACGGTTAGATTTCGAATTAATGCAAAGAATCCACTTAGTGCCTTGTGATCTCTTGCTCCCAAGTCGGGTGCGAACTCCGGTTCGTTAGACGTTGCCCAATGTATGAGGCGCTCCACAGCACTTTTTTTTGGTACTGCGCTGTACTCAAAGGCATCCATTTGCTCAAGGTGATCCGTGCTTTTATCGAGTGCTTCGTCTAGTAAATCGTCGTATTGTTTGAGATATTTTGTCGCAAACGTGCGTTGCACACGTATAGCGGCATTTGGTATACTCATGCCTTCATCAAACAGAGATAGATCACGAATAAGTGGTCGTGTTGTTTCGAGTACCTCGTTTTTGTTCGCTTCAAGCCACACTGAATACTTGTGGGTTATTTCTTCGCGCAAGGATGCCGTTCTTCCATAGTCGGATAGTCCGTTGTGACTCAACCACTTCTCTAGGCGCATGTCAGGAGTTAATGTATGATCTTCCTCGCCAAAACCGAACCAGTATCTTTTTTTCTTCTCGTCACCGTGTAATGCCGCATCAAGGACTTTCTCTGTCGTCTCTTCTTGTTGCTGGTATAGTTTCTCTTCAAAGTCCGGATCACCACTGTTTTCGGCAAAATCAGCAACGTAATCAAAGCTATTCCATACGCCAGCACGCTCAGATGCCCATCTTTGTCTGACAGCTTGGATACTTTCGATTGTTTGAGGGGTAAAGTTCTTCTCACGGGCAAGCTCAGTAAGACGTTCAAAACGTTCATCAGTTGCGAGCATGCTTTCTAGGTCGAAAGCGGGAACGACGGAGGTGTCAGCAATAAGGGCAAGTTCAGTAGACGCAGGCGCGCCGTCATCTGTAGGGAAGCGCTCTAAAGGGTACTTACTCATTGTATTATTTTAGCATAAAAGTACAATTTTGTCCAGTATCGTGGGCTTGTAGACCGAACCGGCGATCTACGCTCACTTCGTTCGCTACATCGCCTTACTCGAGTCAGGTGAAACGGCCAAACAAAAAGACCCATCTTTCGATGAGTCATTTTGATTGGCGGGCCCGACCGGATTCGAACCGGCGATCTCCTCCGTGACAGGGAGGCATGTTAGGCCAGCTACACCACGGGCCC
>CAZIBG010000006.1:0-31987 GCA_964536985.1 uncultured Candidatus Saccharibacteria bacterium
GCGGCCACTGTAAAGCGCCAGAGGGAACTTAGAGCTGCAGGACCCAGGAGAGTAGGCTGAGCAATTGGTAAACGACGTAGCTCCCTTTTGGTGGCGAATACTCCGTACTCTACACTTACGCAGGTGGCCAGGGGTTCAGGCATGTAGTTTTCGTTACTGTAGTCGCGAGTTTCTTGGCTTGCTTCTGCCGCCCATATTTCGTCTATGTAAGGTGCTACGGCAAAATGTCCCGGCCAGGAGTCTGTATTAAAGCCGTTCATTGCATTAAAGGCGCGGGCAGTTTGAGTGCGCATCACTTTAGCTAAATATGTCTCGATTGATTTGGTTTTAATCACTCGAAATGCTTCTAAGGGGTCGCTGCCGATAAGGTGACCAACATTTTTTCCGTATGTAGCAGTAACGGCGCCATTAAAACGCTCGTGACCAGCGGGGTCGAGTAATAAGCATATTGAGCCTCTGTCTGGAAAGACTTCTGGAGTGTAGTGACCGGTCAACATAATTACAGTTCAAATAAAAAAAATGGTGTCGGTGAGTGGATTTGAACCACTGACCCCAGGCTTATGAGTCCTGTGCTCTAACCAACTGAGCTACACCGACACGGCGTGTGAACTAACCGATTTTAGCATATTTATCCCTGTTAGGCTAGAGATGCAGTATACTAAGTAGCTATGCAATTAGCAGACTACGATTACAACCTACCAGATAGCGTTATCGCCATCCATCCACCAGTTACTCGGGGAGATGCAAAACTCCTACATTTAGACCGTAAAAGTGGCCAGGTTCAGGACGGTATGTACCGAGATTTAGCTGACCAACTGCAGACTGGTGACGTGCTGGTCATTAACAACACCAGGGTGATTCCAGCTCGGTTGCTAGCTAAAACAGAAGATGGAGCAGAGCGCGAGCTGCTACTACTAGAAAAACATGGCCAGGAAAGCGACCACCATAGTTCGCTGGTTATGTACCGACGTAAACTGCATGCTGGGCAGGTTCTGCACATTGATGATGTTGCGATAAAGATAGATGAGGTATACCAAAATGGGACCGCTCAGATATCGAGCGATACGGATCTATGGGCATTGGCCGAGCAGAAGGGGGAGGTGCCACTGCCACCGTACATGCACCGCCGCGAAGAGCAGGGCGACCGTGAACGATACCAAACAGAGTTCGCCCGCGAAAAGGGTTCAGTGGCAGCACCTACGGCCAGTTTGAATCTTACTAATCAGTTATTGGAAAAGATCCGTTCTAAAGGTGTTACGGTTGTCGAACTCACACTACATGTTGGCCTGGGAACCTTTATGCCAATTCGTGTTGATGATCTTACTAAGCATAAGATGCATCAGGAGTATTTCGAGATTCCCGACCAGACGGCCGCGGCAATAAAGCAGGCCAAAGAGCAGGGTAGGCGCGTTATTGCTGTTGGAACAACCGTTACTCGTACTTTGGAATTTGCCGCTGAAAAGATTCTAGCTGGCGAAACTCAGATACGCGGGGAAGCCGACATCTTTATTTACCCAGGTTATGAATTTAAGATAATCGATGGGCTACTTACTAACTTCCATGCTCCGCACTCTACCGTGTTGATGATGACCGCTGCCTTTGCCGGCTGGAATCTCTTGAAGCCAGCCTACGAACATGCCGTAACCAGCGGTTATATGTTACTAAGCTATGGCGACAGTATGTTGATTATCTAAGCGGTCTTTTGTTCGAGCTTTTTTATTCTATGTTCATGATCTTGCACTTGGACGTCTACTTCAGACGTATAGGCAATAGCGGTGCTCTCTATTGCACCGTGTAATTCTTCGAATTTAGTGCTCAGCTCTGTGCGAACACCATCTATCTTGGTATCAAGTCTTGCGAGACCGGTGTCTATTTTTGTATCAAGTCTGTTCTCTACCTGGGAGAGGTCGTCTTTGGTGGCCAAGTGGGCAGTCTTCTGCGATATTTCAGCAGAAATAAACTGTTTTAAGTCTTCAAAGAGTTCCACCATGTTCATGGGCTCATTTTATCACCTGCCACCACCAAAGAAAATTGCTATTGATATCTGTTTGAACGTAGTTGGGTCTAACAGATGTAAGCGTGGTAGAATTAAGGTAAGCATGAGCGTAAAAAAATGAGGCTGTCTGTAGGCACATTTCGGAAGGGTTACTCGACTTTTAAAAATAGTCGATTTTTGCGCCTTCTGCATAAAACACGCTACGTAACGGTGCCGGCTGGATCAACTGTAGGTATGGAGTTGGTTGGACCCAATGTAATTGTTAGAGCTAATGGAGTCGTGGTTGGTATCTACAATGGAACGGTGGCTTTACAGAGCCAGATACAGGGCACTCGAGTTGGTTTTGCATCTACAAACAATAACACTGCACTTATTCAATTTGATGACTTTAAGGTGTCTGAACTGTCGCCAGCAGTTTCTTTAACGGGCTGCGGAGATGCACTCGGTAACAACAACATGTCTTTCCCGCCGTCAGTCGATAGGTATGCCGTAGCACCAGGTAACTGGTCGTCTACCACCATGTGGTCAGCTTCGAGCGGGGGATCGCCGGGAGCAAGTGTGCCATTGCCTCAGGACAATGTGTTCTTTAATGCTTTGTCGGCTTCTGGAAATTATATAGCTGATATGCCGAGGCTTGGCGCAGACATGATATTTACGGGATTTACTCGAACGTTTACGATCCCAAATTCTGTATCATTCTACGGAACCATTACGCTCTCTAGTAGTATGACGTTCACTGTAACAGGCGTGACACAGATTAATATGCGTGGACGATCGACGCACACTATTACTACTGCAGGTAAATCATGGACAGATAACGGCTATGGTACTCAGATAATTGCTCCTGGTGGTTCATATAGTATGCAGGACCAGTGGTCGGGTACTAGCTTTTACTTGTCAGTCTTGGCCGGTACTTTTACCACCAACAACTACAATATTAATGGATCTTCCTTTCAGACTGCGGGGTCGGCTGCACGGGTTGTGAACTTTGGCACCTCAACAATTACTTTGACGTTTTCAACATTTTGGACAGTGAGTGGAGCCTCATATGCAGTAAATGCCCAGAACTCCGTCATTGTACTCAGTCCAAATACAAATGGCTTTAGGACATTTGCCGGCGGAAATGTAATATACGGCACTTTGCGACATATAGGGCCAACATCTCTGCATCAGCTAAATATTTCTGGTAATAACTATTTTGACATATTAGAAATTGGCCCACAGAGATCAATTGTATTCACCAGCACTTCAATGAACACCGTAAAAAATTGGATTGCTAGTGGGGTGAATAACGGCTTCCAGGCGTTTACCGGTGGGCAGGCTGGTACGTCCGCAGGAGTGTATATAAACGATACACCCGTCCTCCGTGTTGCAAGCGATATCTCGATAGTTGCTAAGTTAACAATGCCATCTTGGGCAAGCGGTGCATATGGCTGTATTGTTGCCAAAAATAACACGGCAATTACTACTGGATATGTTTTTAGGATAGGACCCACTGGGTTTTTGAATGCATTTATAGGTAGCGTACAGGTTACCAGCAGTGCATCGGTAACCGGTATATTTGGTCCAGGCAGCACCGGCTGGGTTAGGTTTTCATGGTCCGACAGCGCAAACCAAATAACCTTTTATACATCGCCCGACGGAGTAACCTGGACGCAGCTCGGAACAACTTCAGCACTGTCTTCGGTTGGAATACCTACATCAGCTGATGCTCTGTATATCGGGCAGCGTAATTCGAATGACCCTCTGGTTGGCTCTATGCATAGGCTTATGATTTACTCGGACACTAGTTTAACCACAAAAGTAATTGATGTCGACTTTTCTGCCAAGACATTTGGCGCCAATACGTTTACAGAGAGTTCCCTAAATGCCCTTACCGTTAATATTACCGGTCCCCTATGTCGGGCTGGGGATGGGCGCGTGCTCGTTGCGGCCACAACGGCAGCATCGCCAGCATACCTAGAGCTTGTCGGGCCTATCGACTCTCTTGATTATCAAACAGTTCAGGATATATATTCAACCATTCCCTTTAAGTATTACACCGGGGCGAACTCGGTAAGTATTTCCGGGAATACAAACGTTGAATTTTCCGCCCCATTACCATCCCAACCATACATAGTCCGTCAATCTGATGTCACCAACAACGTAAATGCTCTTACTGCGGTATTTCCATTCGGTGCATCGGCGACGGCAGGTAACTTACTAGTGGTTGCCTATACAGCTCTTACCAATCCGGGAGTAGTAACAACACCTGCAGGCTATACCTTGATAGATAGCATTAGCTTTACGGCTGGTGCTGCTCCAGTAGTAACCTTCAGCAAAATTGCCAGTGGAGGAGAGGCAAATGTTTTAATTGCCACCTCGGCCATTGCTAGCGGGACAATTAAACTATTTGAGATTGGTGGATTCTCGGGCACTCCACTTTTGGATGCTAAAGACGAGGCTGCTCATTCGGTCCCGGGTAATTTTAACCTAGCTACAGGTACTGGGGTGACTAACACCGGTAACCCGGCAATTGCTCTAGCCTATTGGGGAATGAACGGCGGAATGGGGGCGTCTGTTTCTTTTAGTAACGGATACAAGGAGGCCCGCTGGGCAACGCAGATGACGAATCTCCATGTTGCCGTTAAGTTGCTGACGACATTGTCCAGCAATACTACAACACATACATGGACTACCTCGCGATCTGGTTCGGCCCAGCTTATAATTTTTAGCGGACTAACCATAAGTGGAGGCGATCATAATCTTCCGTTACTCGGAGTGGGCTCGTAGAGTGGAAGCCTAGAAGCGGTGAACACCGTCGATTGAAGATGGGCGTTTAACGACTTGGATATGAATGCGGTAGCGGAGTAGGGGTATAGTAACTACTTTTAAGTGATGCCCAAAGGTGTACGAGACGCTCGGATCAATTGCTGTCAGTGGTTGTTTGTGTTTGCGGTAATCCCGATATATAACTATCAGTACGGCTAGGATTATGGAAATAAGTATCGCTGAGGAGATGGTTATGACTCCGGTAACGGCTAAGGTTTCAGCTTTCTTGTCTGCTGAGGCAACTGGCGCGGCGGTAACAGTGGTGCCTTCGAATTCATAAGCTCCAATATCGTAGGCGCTGCCTTGTGGCCGGGCAACTCCACGTTGATCGGTAGTGATCCCAAGTACTGTGGTGCCAGCGTTAACGGGAATGGCTCCAGCTGTTAGCGGTCTAACCCATGTATCATTTACTTCTACTAGTGCCGATAGTCCAGCCGCTTTGTCGTTGAGATCACTGGTTTCATCAAAGATTGTTGAGCAAGTGGAATCGGAGCTAAAGTTATGGCCAGCGGAAATTGGCGCGAAGAAGTTGCTGCTTGCAGGAACGCAATTGCGAGGCGTAGTCTCGTCTAAGTTATTGCTAAGTAGAACATTGCTAAATTCTACGGTTGGGGCCAATTGGGCACCAGATATAAATCCAATTGCGGCGGGTGCCTCGGGTAAGCCAATATCGCCAGTCCTGGTATTATCGGCGATGGTGATATTGCGAACAGTACCAGCCGCAGGATCGTTTTCGTCAGAGAACATAAAGAAAGCTGAGTAGGTAGTGGTGTTATTACTTACAGTGACATTATCTACATCGACAGTATATCCGCCACTTTTCGAGACAATGAACAGACCTCCCTCTCCGTCATTATTGACGACTGAACTATTATGAAGTTCTACGGTTTGATTTGTGCCTACAAAGGGGGAGATTCCCATCCCGCTTCCTTCGTTATCGTAGCTATCTATTTGATTCATCTCAGTGTTCTGTGCTGCGACACCCAAGCCACTAATATTGGAATTATTGTGAGAATCTACATTGTTAAGAGTTGCTTGTGTCCCTCTTAGCTCAATCGCACCATCTTGGTTGCTCGGCGTGCCAAGCGTATTATCATGGACATCAACATTGTTCAGGTTAATGGTCTCGAAATTAGAAGCATAAAGTCCAGCGCCAGAATTGCCTTGGTTAGTATTTCCCCTGACTATAGAATCGGTTATGTTGAAGGTAAACTCATCACTACCCGACTGCGTAATATTTATGCCACTCCATGTTGACGACGTCGAGGCGTTCTCCCAAATAGTGTCGTTTATGGTCACGTTGCCATCGCCGCTACCAGATATGCCAAATCCATTTTTTACGGTTAGATGAGAGATACTCAAATCGCCATCACCCTTGTTTATTCCATAATCTGTATCAATATTTAATACCGTTCCGGAGCGTGATTGGCCAACCAGGCTGACTGCAGAAGATGTAGAAAGGTTAATAACGCTAATAGTGTAAGCTCCGTCGGGGATAGAAATAGTATCGGCACCCGAGCCAGCGGGGCAGGCATCAACCGATGCATCGGTGTTGGCGGCCTCAACCGCTTCGTATAAAGAGCAGTTACCGTTAACTGTTTGATCGGTGGCGCCTGGAGTTACTGATATAGCTGCTGCCTGGGCATGCTGGGTTGAGACCAAAAGTACTGCTGCTATGACAAGGCCGGTTGCCGATGTAAGTATTCTCTTATTTTTTAGCATAACTACAATTACTAGTATACCTTATTTGCTATACTGTTGACCGAAGATGAAAGATTACAACTTTACCATTACCAAAAAACTGGATGGCACGATGGCCCGTACAGGGGTGCTTCATACACCACATGGCGACATACAGACCCCGGCATTTATTGTGGGCGGCACACAAGCAACAGTCAAAACCTTGACACCCGAAATGGTCAAAGCCATGAATGGCCAAGCAGTGCTGTCTAATACGTATCATTTAATGCTTCGTCCTGGTGCCGATGTCGTGGAGCAGGCTGGTGGGTTAGCAAGATTCATGAACTGGAACGGGCCGACCTTCACTGATAGTGGTGGCTTCCAGGTGTTTAGCCTGGGTATGGCCTATAAAAAAGGTATTGATGCGACATCACATAGCACCAAAGGGGATGCTAAGCAGGCTAAGCATAACGGAAGTCAGTTAGCTAAAGTTGACGACGAGGGCGTCAGCTTTAGGTCACACATAGACGGTAGCAAACTACGTATGACCCCAGAAAGTAGCATGCAGTTACAGTGGCAAATAGGGGCCGATATTCACATGGCCTTTGACGAACTAACTTCGCCTTTGGCCGATCCGTCATATGTCCGGGTGGCCCTGGATCGCACCCATGCTTGGGCCGAGCGCTGTGTTACTGAACATGCTAAGCAATGGGAATCCCACCAAAAGCAAAACCGGCCTTATCAGGCCTTATGGCCGGTGGTACAGGGCGGAAGAAGTGAAGATTTACGCCGAGAATCAGCGCAGTTCCTTGGTAGCTTGGACGTTGATGGGTTTGGTATTGGCGGCGTGTTCGAACCGGGCGAGATCCCCGATGTTGTTCGCTGGATAAACGAGGAATTACCCGAAGAAAAGCCAAAGCATTTACTTGGCATTGGTAGTGCCGTCAGTGATTTATTCCTTGGTGTTGAGTACGGCATCGACACATTCGACTGCATTGCCTTTACGCGCCAGGCACGCAACGGAAGTATTTACACAACCACCGGGAAATTAAATATAACCAATGCAAAATTTAAGCAAGATTTTACACCTATCGATGTAGAATGTGCTTGCTATACCTGCGCTAACTTTACGCGCGCCTATTTGCATCACTTGCTTAAGGCCGATGAAGTACTAGGGCTAACATTGGCTTCTATTCATAACGAATATTTTGTGGTGCATGTCGTCGACCTTATTCGTGAGTCCATACAAAACAACACATTCTTTGATTTAAAAAAGCAGTACCTAAAGTACTATTCTGCCGGCTCTAAGTAGCGCTTCATCACCCGGCGTTCGCGACGGCGAGTAAATAGAATGCGGTCGTACCAGTAATCAAAACCATTTGGTTTTACCAAGACGGTAAACAGCCCGCTGGTGTTGCCTCCATATACATCGCCCCGCAGTTTATCGCCAATCATTACGCATTCAACAGGATCGGCTTGAAGGGCAGTTAGAATTTTCTGAAAAAATAATTTATTAGGTTTGCGCACAATCCACCACCTATGCCAGAATGGCTGAAAAACTCGGGCCTTGAGTGATACGCCATACCCCGTAAGATTAAGCATGTTATTACTTGCTATATTGAGCGAAGAAAAGCCATGGTGCTTCATGATGTCCATCAGGAATTTTATGGTCGCAGGCTCTAGTTTACGGGTCATTTTTTTGCGCAAAGTTAGGTCTAAATCAATCAACAGGTGCTTAACTCCCAGCTTCTTTAGGGCTTTAAAATCAATATCCAAAACCGAGTCGGCAGTAAAATCAGGTACAAAAAGAGGTCGTTTATCTTTGGGAATGGTTTGCAAGTAGAACGGTTTCATAAACTCATTGTAACTGGTTAGGAAGTCGGATCCAACCATGGGGCGTAGTTTCACTAGTTACGATTTTAGGAAAGGAGTATTATATATGTATGGCCACAAAACTATCTGACAAGAAAAACACTACAAAAAAACAACCCTGGACGTTTGAAAGAGCACTTCCGTACATCCTTGCTATCGGAGGCTTGATCGGACTTTTAATGGCGTTCATCATAACAATCGAAAAGATTCAGCTACTTAAAGACCCGACATTCATACCGGAATGCAATATCAACCCAATTATTAGCTGCGGCAATATTATGAAATCAGAGCAAGCTGGCGTCTTTGGCTTCCCCAATCCACTACTTGGTCTGATAGGCTTTTCTGTCGTTACCACAATCGGCATGGCAATGCTGGCTGGGGCTAAGTTCAAGCGATGGTTCTGGCTGGGTCTGCAAGCAGGTACCGTACTTGGGGTAATCTTCTGCATGTGGTTATTCCACGAAGCGGTATACGAAATTGGCTCGCTTTGCCCTTACTGTATCGTCGTGTGGATGGTAACAATTCCGATGTTCTTGTACACAACAATTTATAATATCCGGCAAGGTTTCATCACTATACCTAAGCGCTTTCAGAAGATTGTCGACTGGAAGATTAAGCATCACGGCGATATCCTGGTAACGTGGTATCTGCTAATCGCTCTCGCTATCTTGACGCACTTCTGGTACTACTGGAAAACACTAATCTAGTCTTGCATGAGGGTGGAACTAGAACCAGGTAAATACGTTGTCGCTGTTTCTGGTGGAGTCGATTCTGTAGTGCTTTTGGATGCCCTGGCAAAAATCGAGAACCTACAATTAACCGTTGCTCATTTTGATCATGGGATTCGGAGCGATTCGGACCTGGATAGACAGCTAGTTCAGGAACTGGCCAAAAAATATAGACTCCCTTTTGTTTACGAGCGAGGCAAACTTGGCGCCGGCGCCAGTGAGGCCGTGGCCAGGCAAGCGCGCTATGATTTCTTGCGCCAAGTGCAACGAGCAACAGGTGCCCAAGCATTAGTTACCGCTCATCATCAGGATGATTTAGTCGAGACTGCCATCATAAACATGCTGCGAGGCACGGGCAGAAGTGGCATTACTTCCTTAAAAGATCGCTACCATCTGCGCAGGCCAATGCTTCACCTCCCCAAATCTCAAATCCGCCATTATGCTTCTGAGCAAGGATTGAAATGGCGCGAAGACAGCACTAATAGTGACATGACGTTGCTCCGAAACTATGTAAGGGGATCGATTATCCCAAAATTAGGAGAAGGCGGACGCAAGGAATTGCTTGATCATATCGGACATATGTCGGTAGTCAACCGGGCTATAGATAGTGAGATGCAGCTATATCTTCACCTGCAGCCATCCAGACAAACATTGGACCGTCACGCATTTACACAACTTTCTCACGCCGTTGCTCTAGAGGTTATGGCTAGTTGGCTTCGCAGCCACGGGGTTCGTGACTTTAATGCTAAACAGCTCGAACAGCTCGTCGCCCTTTGCAAAACACTCCAAGCCGGTAAGCAAATTATCATAGACAGTACACATCGCATTTTGCTCGGTCGAGAGTCAGTATCTCTGATTGCATCTTGAGGTAAGTAAGCATAAATGCTATACTTGAATGAAGAACGAGTTAGGCGTTAGGCGTGAAGATATCCATGAAGCAGTTTTTCAAGAAAGATCGGGACTACCTTCTGTTCGTCAATAAATACTGGCGTCAGATTGTCGTTGCTTTAGTACTACTGGTACCTCTGTATTTGGTCGTTTCATACATCAATTCGCCCGCTAAAGCCGACGGCAACAACGAGCCCTATTCAATTTTCATATTGGCAGGTCAGTCGCTCGCCGCTGGTGTTGCCTCGTACCGAGAAGAGCTTCCTGAGGGGACAGGGATAACTTTTCAAAATGACCCCGCGGACACTGCTACGAAATTTTGGTGGGCAGGCTCTAACGGGCAAGGCCTGAACGATCAGCTGATTAAAGCATTTTTCCCTTTTTATGACGGACCGGGCCAAATGGGCTGGGATTATTCAGGGGGAAGCAATAATGCCCCGGGTTCTACGAGGTTGCTCGACAATCTTAATGGTCCTCAGACAACGGCAATAAATGCCCAAACCGGTGGGCTGTTCGGATCGGAATTTGGTATTGCCCGTAACTTGTACGCCATGGGGCGGCGCAAGGTAATAATTCTTAAGGTGTCCTACGGATTCCAGTCTTTGGGTCAGTCCAATTCTCCACTCATTCCGTTTGACTGGAATGTTAATTCGACTAGCAACGACCCCGATCGACCTAAAAGCTACGCTCAGCTTAAGGATCAATTCAATAAACTTACCACCTACTTAAAGAGTCAGGGCGAGAAGTATACTGTCGACGGAATATTTTGGATGCAGGGCGAGACTGACACTCTGCAAGATTCTTATGCCGCAGCCTATCAGCAAAACCTGGCAGATTTAGTTTCTAACGCTAAAGAGGATTTGCAGCTGCACCCGTCGGGGCACTTTGTAATTGGCAAGACAAACATGAACTTCTGTATCGATAACTCTTGGCCACGATTTAATAACTACTGTGATTATCCATCGGCGAAGTCGATCGATCCTATTGAATTTGTTGATACGCTTTTAACATTTTCTATTAACCCCAGCATGTCACGACGACTGGATGAGGTTCGCACCGCTCAACAAGCCGTGGCCGATAGCGACCAAAATACCAGACAGAAAGTAGACATTGTCGAAACCGGAGATCTGCCTAGAGGCTATGACTGGACCCACCTTACGGCACCAGGACAGATAGAGTTGGGTCGCAGATTTGTGAATATGTATCGCCTTCCCATGCGGTATACCGATAGCCGAGTGAATGACTACGATCAAGATGGAACAGACAACGCCCAGGAAGACACAGGAAGGGGGACTAGCTGTCCACTTATTGTCAAAGGACAAACTATCGATGCCAACAATAACGGAAACTTGGGTGATGATGATGCTGATTGCGATGGCTACCCTAACTATCTAGATGCCGTTAATGGGCCAGGAAGCGGGCTATGACATTTGCACAGTACCTTTCGATGCGTATGGCCCAACTAAAGCGATTCCTGCTACTCCATAAGAATGCTTCTGTAGCGGCCATTGCAATGTTGGTGCTGATCATTGCGGCTCTCGTGGTGTGGCTCAAGCCTGCACCCGCACCAAAAACACTAAACGATGCGACTACCGTAGATGTTACGGCGCAAGCAGTAACAACCATAAATGCTCAAACAACTGTTAATCCTGCCGATGCCGACACAACGCTTAAGTGGACTAAAAGCGTTGATATAACGGATGACGATCTAGCCATAGATGGCACGATCACCGAAGAGGTCGACGAAAATCAGGTGTTTGTTGGTGATTTATTCTTGCCCAAGGGCTGGACTGCCGAGTACTCCACTAGTCCACATGGAACAGCCAAAGCCGACCGAGTCTTCACGTCGTACAATATGACAGATCAGGCAAGTAATCCGCTGAGTAGTATTACTTATATCCGGATTAACACTGGAACAGCAGATGGCGTAAAGCCTTACGCTGATTCTGCGCTGGTACGACCACTCGATGCTAAACAGATAATTACCGACGGAAAATCTCCATCTGCTCCAATTTTGTTTCAGAAAAAACTATATGTTGTTATGAAGCAGCTGCGGGCAGCAACAGCCGGCAGTTACAGTATCGATTGTTTCGACCTCATAACGTACGCGCGCTGCGTTAATGGATCAAATAACAGCTTCTTTCCAACCTACTTCTCTTCTGTTGGCGCATCTGCAACAAGCCCAACGTCCTTTGGAACCGGAACAAAAGATGTCAGCACTCCAAGCAATATGCAATTTGTTATGGACGATGGAACCTATGGACATAACGGTCGCGTCTATATGCCGGGGCAGGTGGGTAACAGCTATGGCGTAGTTTGCTTTGACCTTGCTAGTTACCAGAACTGTGGTTTTACGAGCTTAGGCACGGCAGCCGCGCCAACGGGGACAAACCCTAGTTGGCTCAACGGTTTTGTGCAGAGTGGCAGTAAAATTTACGGACATGCAAATGATCCAGATTCGGGAAGCCAAACAGTGGTCTGCTTTGATATTCGTGATCCGGCAAACGGCGGCGGCATATGTAGCGGATACAATGCCAGCACCGTTGCGGCAACGCAGACGCAGTACACCTACGAGCATAGTAATAACTACGATACACCGGGCAGCCAAGTGATGGATGGCAATAAGATGTATTGGACAGTTAACTATCGTTACGGCAATACCAGAGTGCTGGGATTGATTTTCCCCTGGGATACCTATCCAAACACTCAGCGTGATCTAGGAACTGTACTGACCTGTTTTGATGTAGTTGCTCGGACTAAATGCGCAGGCATATACCAGTATAACTGGCCACGTATGTATGACGGCTCTGGAGGAGAAGTGGGCGTTGAATATGCTAGCGCAATTTTTATGTGGAAGCAGAATGGTTCGAATTATGCCGTTTGCTATACCTTTAGTAGTATTTCGCTCAACGATTCACCGGTCGAATCGCGGGTACTTTGCCATAGCCTGACCGATGGCTCATTCTTGCCTGGTCCAACCCCTACGGCCCCGGCAATTTTACCAGTGCCATCTGTTTGGCAAGGGCCGACACCGCCTGGAAGCCCAGCCTGGCGTATGTCACCCAATACCACAACAATTACCGATACCGATGGACACCTAAAAACCTACTTTGCTTATCATTACGGTCCAACCGCAGAGCGAGGAGCAATGAGTTGTTTTGATTGGAATACTCAAGCTCACTGCGGGCAAATGCCCTGGCTAAAGTATTGGTATAACATGAATAACGCCGTCAGCGGTGACGAAGGCTATGCTTATGATGGATCCTGTATGTTTGGAGTCAGCAAACAAGGATTCTTGTGGTCGTTTAATCCTAAGACTTCCGAGTCGCCATGCCGTGTAGCCGGAACCAGGTACACCGCCTCGATAAATATCCAGGACTTCTACTGCGATGGACAGGCGCACCCTTTTACCTGGCAAAGTGCCCGCGTGGCCAAAGCGAGCATGTATGATTTTCAGGATTTCAACGTTAAAGTTTACGATTCGGCAGGCGGATCACTGCTCGGCAGTGGCAACACAAAAGAGCTTGGTAAGCTCGATTTAAGTGGCCCGGCCTATTCCGGGCGGTCGTCATTATATCTGGATGTTGACGCCAATGTTTGGAGTGGTAGTCCCTGGGGAAATCAAGGGAGACCATATGCTAAGGTGCAAGCCAACGCCGATGATGTGCAGTATTGCTATAAGACACGTGCAAAAACATATGTCGAAGATATTGCATGTGATGCAAAAAATCTAAGCACCAGTTCCGATGCAGTTTTCAATTCCGATGATAATACCTTCACTAAAACCAAGAGCTCGCTTGTTCCATTCGTCCAGCTCCCAAACAAGCAGTGCTTTAAGGATCTTAGCGTGCAGATTACGCCAAGTGCTACAAATATAAATAATGGCGACAACATTACCTATACAATCGCCGTCAATAATAAGGCAAACCCCGATATCCATAATCGCGGGGACATAGGCGGACAATACAATCCTAAATCAGCACGTATTGAAGCTACTATTCCAAATGGACTGCAGTTTGTCTCGGCCAGCGACGGTGGTGAACTTTCGGGTGATGGATCAAAAGTAGTTTGGGATACCCAGACTATTTTGGCGTTGTCTACCATTGAGCCGACGGTCACGCTCAAAGCCCCGGGGCCAACTTCCGCCAATACTATCAACCCTAAACCTGTGGCTCAACTGGCTGCCAGTCAGCAAAGTAATTTGCAAATGACCGCTTCGGCAATCTATGACGACGACGTTGATCAAAGTGATAATACGGCACAAAATAACGCCGTGGTGTTCGAAAATAACACCTCTCCCGTACTGGGTGTCTTATCACAGACTACAAATAATCCTCGCGCTCCAGCTTCGCTGTCATTCGTCATTACAGCCTCCGACGAGAATAACTTTAGCAGCCTAGAACTGCTCAGTAGTAGCGATGTCGTTGGCTCGCTGCAGCCAACCGGCAACGCCAACGAATACGGCATCACCATTCAAAATATTCCAGAAGGGAACTATAACTTTAGCGTGCGTGCAGTAGACGACGGAACCCCATCACTGACTACAACCAGTAATACTGTTGCGGTAAATGTTGCTGCAGCGAATGCTGCGCCGGTCATTTCTAGCTTTGCTCAAACGGTCGCGTCGCCTCGATACCCAGTGACTTTGAACTTTACTGCCTCAGTTACAGACGATAACTCTGTTGGATCGGTTAAGCTGTATCGACAAGGCCAGGTTGTCGGAACCTTCACCCAGTCCAGCACCCCAGGGTTGTATGCTGTAGCATTACCAGACTACACGGCCGGGACATATGTTTTTAGTGTACGGGCAGAAGAT
This sequence comes from uncultured Candidatus Saccharibacteria bacterium, assembly GCA_964536985.1. Classification (GTDB taxonomy): domain Bacteria; phylum Patescibacteriota; class Saccharimonadia; order Saccharimonadales; family AWTP1-31; genus CAZIBG01. The sequence goes on from CAZIBG010000006.1 coordinate 14,792, forward strand.
GAAGATACGCCAAAACTGACCACCACATCATCCGATGTTACGGTGACCATCGCACCAAATACATCACCACTCTTCTCGGCATTTTCGCAGACAGTAGCAAACCCACGGAATCCCGCTACATTGCAATTCACGGCCACAGTATCTGATGATAACGGTTTGGCGTCAGTGGCACTTTACCGAGGCTCGACTCAAGTCGCATCCATGACACCAACCGGAAGTCCTAACCAGTATGGAGCCTCGGTGTCTGGCTTAGCGGCCGGAGATTATTCATTTACCGCACGAGCCACCGACAATGTAACGCCCGCTATGTCTACCGATTCGTCGGCTGTATCGGTAACCATCCTCCCTAACAATCCTCCAAGCATCAGTGGATTTACTCAGTCCACCAACACCCCCCGTGCACCTGCAACATTAACCTTCCAGGCAACGGTAAGTGATAATAACGGAGTGGCAACAGTCGGACTATATAGTGGAGAAACGTATGTCGGGGCTATGAACCCCTCCTCTAGTGGCGTGTATTCAGTAAGTATCCCTAATTATGCCGCTGGCAACTACAGCTTTAGCGTGCGGGCTGCCGATACTGCCACGCCGAGCCTGACATCAGAATCTTCAGCAATAGATATCACGGTGCTGGCTCCATTGCCGCCACCGGTTGTCCCTGATCCAACGCCGCCAGCCAATACTGCACCAAAGGTATCTAATTTTGGTCAGACCAATAACAAGCCAACTGAACCTGCTGATCTAAATTTCGTGGTGTCGGTCGAGGATGATTCGGTAATCGCAAAGGTTGAACTTCTGGAAGGCGGCCAAGTACTTGGTGCTATGTCAGCCACTACTACCGATAACGAATTTGCCTACACCGCAAAAGGGTATAAGGCTGGGGACTATGAATTCCTAATACGCGCTACTGATGATGGTAGCCCGGCCCTAGTTACTGATTCCGAAATTATAAAAGTAACTGTTGGCGCCCCAAAACCTGTGGCCAGTCGAGCTCCAACGTCGACCAATAGCACTAATGGCAGTGCAAATGGTTCTCGTCAGAAGTATACCCCTCTGTCAATTCGGGGTGCGGTTCCATCTCCACTCGTGGGCGCGGTAGAGGGAACATTCGAGGTCGCCGACAGGGCAGTACGACCTATCACCCCCAATACGGCTCGTGTTCTTCCTTATGCCACAATTGTTACCTTGGCGGGATTCGCAGCTCTCTACGTCTATCTGGCATCCAAACAAGCTCAGAATAGGATAAAGATTAAAAGTGTAATTAGTAAATATAGGCGGACGGAGCAAGGAAGAAAAGAGTATATCGACCTTATCTCTCATTATATTAATACTCCTATCACTACCATGAAGGCGGCAATCGAACTACTCGAGAGCAAAAAAGTCGTTTCCGACTCTTCGCTAATTGCACCAAAGCGCCACATAAAGCAGTTAGTAATTCAATCTAAAGCGCTCCTTGATGATTCCGTTGCGGCAAGTGCCGAAGCAACAGCCACATCAGGCATCATTAATTCTATAGGTAAAGGAAGTATTCTTAAGAGTCCTGGATTTATATTGCCGGTGGCCGGAGTTATGATTATTGCCGTTGTCATGAACCTGTTGTTCATCTGGTCAAAGAAATACGATTCAGAACTAATCAACTATATTGCTCAGTCGAGCCTCTATGTGCTGGGAGCATTTGGCCTAGCCTCAGCCTACTTGCTGCTGCGGCGCGAACAGCAATCGGCAGAAGCCGTCTACCAAGAACTAAACTTCGAGCAGGCAATAGCCAATTCACAGACCAAGTTTATTCGGAATAGTGCCAGTAGTCTCTCTGATGAGGTTACCATACTAGGGTCGTCGGTTAGTGCGCTCGAAAAGGTATCGGATGCCAAGATATTCACCGATGGATATAACTCACTCGAAAAAGCAGTTTCTAAATTTACCTATCTGGATACTTTGCTGACAACACCTCAGCGCACTGAGGAGCCCATATCTTTGGACGTTTCACTGCAAGTTGTTCTGTCGGAGTATCAACCGCAGGCTAAGGCCAAAGGTGTCTCCCTGGTGGTAGCGGCAGACCCCGGACTAACGGCCCTTATAGACGAAGCCGGTTTCCGGCAGATTGTGGGTTCATTGCTAGAAAACGCCATCACATTCACACCTAAGGACGGGGAAGTACGCCTGGGCATCCAGAAGTCCCGTAATAAAGTTGTAATCAAGGTCCAAGACAATGGAGTTGGAATTTCGGAAGAAAAAGTTCGCAAGCTGTTTGAACCCTTCAGTCGTGGTACCGACACGCGAACATTCGATTATGAGGGTCTGGGACTCGATCTTTACATGGATAAGCTAATTGCCGACAAGTGGGGAGGCAGTATTAAGCTCAGTTCGAAGGTTAACCAGGGTACAGTGGTGACCGTCAGTCTTTTATCGCCAAAGTAAGTTCCATTGGTTTGTCGAATTAACAACTGATCGCACTAATCTATAGACCAGGCCATATACAGCACGTATAATAGTAAGACATGGATAAAAAACCTTTCAAACCCAAGCAACTCCCCGGAAAAAATAATCGTGCTGGCATGAAAAATGTCGGCTTTATAGCTCTCCTTATACTATTCGGACTGGTAATTTATGCCTCAATGTCACAACCGGACCAGCTTAAGAGCGTGGCATTCTCCGATGTAATTGCCCGTGCCAACAAGGGGCAGGTTCAGAAGATCGACATCAAGGGTAATAACCTCGAAATCACCAAAAAGGGCGAAGATAAAGCCACCGAAAAATCATACAAAGAAGCTGGCAGTAGTATTTACGAGCAAGGCCTTACTAACCGATCTGTTGAGGTTAACCCACAGCCAGAGTCACAGAGCACTAGTTTCTGGCTTAACCTGGCCGGTATTGTTGGCCCTGTGATCCTGTTTAGTGCAGTTCTATTCTTCTTCTTGCGCAGTGCCCAGGGTCAGGGTAACCAGGCTATGAGCTTTGGAAAGAGCAAGGCTAGGTTATATGGAAACGAAAAAGACAAAGTTACCTTCAAAGATATCGCAGGGTCTGATGAGGCCAAGGTAGACCTAGCCGAAATCGTTGAATTCCTTAAGTTTCCTAAAAAGTTTGAATCGGTTGGAGCCAAGATTCCTAAGGGCGTGCTATTGGTCGGTCCTCCAGGAACAGGTAAAACTATGTTGGCTCGTGCCGTTGCTGGCGAAGCAAACGCGCCGTTCTTTAGTATTTCTGGTTCAGAGTTCGTAGAAATGTTTGTCGGAGTTGGTGCTAGTCGCGTTCGTGACTTATTTGCAAAGGCAAAAAAGAATGCGCCATGTATTATCTTTATTGACGAAATTGACGCTGTCGGCCGTAAGCGTGGTAGCGGTATGGGCGGTGGTCACGACGAACGAGAACAAACCCTTAACCAGATTCTGGTAGAGATGGATGGCTTCGAGCAAGGTACAAATGTTATTGTGCTTGCCGCTACTAACCGTGCCGATGTTCTGGACTCTGCATTGCAGCGCCCAGGTCGTTTTGACCGTAAGGTTAATATTGATCTTCCCGATCGTAAAGACCGCGAAGCTATTCTAAAGATTCATTTCGCAAAAAAGCCTCTCGCCAAAAATGTCGACCTCAGCGCCCTGGCTGGTAAGTCGGCAGGATCATCAGGTGCAGATCTTGGAAATATTGCTAACGAAGCGGCTATTATTGCGGCTCGTAATAATCGTAAAGAAATCATCCAGGATGATGTTACTGCGGCGTTCGAAAAAGTTGCTATCGGCCCAGAGCGTAAAAGCAAGGTCATGAGTGAGCACGAAAAAGAGATGACCGCTTACCACGAAGCTGGACATGCCATAGTTGGTCATGTGCTGCCGCATAGTGATATGGTTCACAAAGTTACCATTATTCCACGAGGCGGAACAGGTGGCGTCACTTGGTTTATCCCGCCAGAAGATAAAAGCTACCATTCCATTCTGGAGTACAAGGACATTTTGGCTCGTATGCTCGGTGGTCGTATTGCCGAAGAGGTTATGTATGGCCGCGACAACGTTACAACTGGTGCCGGAAGCGACTTGCAGAAAGCAGCTGAGTTGGCCCGCGACATGGTTATTAACCAAGGAATGGGTAATAAGCTCCGAGACCAGGTTTTCCATATTGACGAAGGCATGATGATGGAACGCATGATGCACGAAAAGCAATATTCCGACGAGACGGCTAAGATCATCGACGACGAAGTCGAAGCGCTCATCACCGAAGCTGCTAGCCGAGCCCGCATTGTAATTAAGGCCAACAAGACGTCCCTAGAGGAGCTCAAAGATCGCTTACTTAAAAAAGAAACAGTCGAAGCCGACGAAGTTCTCGAAGTGCTTAAAAGTTCTAAGCTCCCGGCAGAACTCAAATAGACCCTGACCCCTTGGAGAAGCATCGTTCTTATGCTTAAATGTAGGGTAGATGTTCACAAACAATAAAAATCTCAAACTATTCGCATTGTCTATAATCGTTGGTTCAGCTGTAATTCTGTTTGGCACCGGACGTGCCAGCGCTGCAACGCTAACAGTGAGTGGAAGCTGTACTTTATCCGAAGCTATTACGGCTATTAATGATGCCGACAGCGGTGCGACCGGCTGCAACGAAAATGGAGCTTATGGCACCAACGATACTATCACGCTTCCATCAGGTACTACTACCGTATCTGCCGATCTTCCAAACATTACAAAAACTATAGTCATAAGCGGATCAAGTGTATCGGCAACTACTGTCGATATGGGTAACAATACCGGTTTTTCGGCTCAGTATAACTCAAACCAAAACACTAAGAATTTCACAATTAAGAATATGAGCATCGTCAATTCCAAAGACTTCGCCATCAAGTTGGTTGGAATCCTATCTGCATCACTAGAGAACTTAGATGTCTCTAATTCGGGTGAAGCTATCGCTATTCGAGAGACGCAAGAAATTAGCATTAAAAACTCGCTCATCCATAACAACGCCGGCTCAAACTCAGGGCTAGGCGTTGGCGTTACCGCCCAGCTAGGCACGTACCTTGCCGATAAAGAACTGGGCATAGACGTAGATGGTCTTAGGGTTATTGATAACTCTGGCGAAATGGTTGGGCTTTATATTGAGCCACTAAACTACCAGCTTGGCACCAACGATACTGAACTTAATGGCAGCACTATAGTTCGAATTCATAATAGCGTCGTATCTAATAACCAGGCACGATCTGCCTCAGGTATTTTGGTGGTACAGGGTACTGGTCCGGCATCACCGAACACAGTTGATATTAGTGTCGATTCCACTACGGTGGCCAACAATACTGTCACGGTCGTTGATCCGCAGGTGGTTGTGGGTGTGTCGTATCTCCCTGTTGTTTCGGGCTTTATGTTTACTGGCGTCCTAAGCTCTTCACAGCACTTCAAGAATGTCACTGTAGCTTATAATGCGGTTATAAATCCGGCGCCCGATAATAGGAATTCCTTGGCTGGTTTTCTGGGGTCTTTAGGAATCAATGGCAGTAATCTGAATATTATTAATACAACCGTCGTTGGCAATACCGTGACCCAACCATCGGCGAATTCTCTGATACCGGCATTCTTTGCGACTAAGGTTGGCCTCAATCAAAACTATCAGCCTATTTCTGCAGAGACCGGTTCGACTGCCACCAATGTACTTATTGCTCAAAATAAGTTTAACGGCCAGTCTTATAGCTGCGCAAACAATGCCGATACAACTATATTGGGATTCAACTTGGGCTCGTTTGATTTAACACCAACTAACCTCGGCCATAATATGTCCGATGATCAAACATGTACAGCCTATACCTACGTTGCAAATCTATACGATACAATTGCACACGAAGTCGCCGATAACGGCGGGCCCGTACCGACCATCAAGTTACTACCGGGTTCACCTGCAATCAATGGAGGTGGCCAGGTACTGGGGATTACTACCGATGCACGAGGAGTGGTTCGTGACGGCTATTACAGCATAGGCGCGTACCAGGGCCAGCTACTGGCAGCAACCACCACAACTGATAACTCTACGTTAGCAAAAACCGGTATGGTAATTATTATCCCTTCAGTCATACTCGGTGCGATAATATTGTTTGCTCTCGTTTACACTTTCTTGGATTACCGAAAGCACCGTAAACCATTAGTTCAAGCCGATCCATTTGCTCGAAAAACCTACACCTACGGTCATCATATAAAGACGGTCACCATCCCAGTTATGCGATATCGACTTCACATTACGATTAATAAGAATTCCTCCAGTTTTAAGAAATTCTAGTTTGCCGGTTGAATCATAACTGCGGATCGGCGATACTAGTACTAGCTATGCAAAAACAAATAGATTACCAGTATAAATCTCGGAACGCTTAATGAAGAAGATGATCCGTCGCGTTAATAGTAAATTGTCTATTGGCAATGCCGCCGCTTTGCTAGTGGTATCTTCATTGATCGGCCAGGTACTAGGCTTCTTGCGTGTGAAGCTGATCAATGGCAACTTCCCATCTGGCGGTGGTGGAAGCACCGACGCTTTCTTTGCTGCATCTAAAATACCTGACTTCTTCTTCTTTACTATCGCTGCCGGAGCTTTGGGAGTGGCCTTTATGCCGATATTGGCCGACCACCTGTATAAGCATGACAAGAAGGGTGTTTGGGAGCTTTCTTCCAGCCTAATGAACTTCCTAGCAGTCATTATGTTCTTTGTAGGCCTGGTCATTTTTGTATTTGCGGAGTCTTTGATCCACCGTTTTGTGGCACCTTCAATGGACGGAGAGCAACTTCATAACGCGACAATCATTATGCGTTTCATCGCCTTTAACCCGCTGTTATTTACCATCAGCGGTGTATTGATCAGTGTCCAGCAAACCTTTGGTCGGTTCTTCTTTTACGCCATTGCCCCGCTGATCTATAACCTATCGATCATCGTTAGTATTTTTGTCTTTAGGGACAACTTAGGATTAATTGGTCTCGGTGTTGGAGCCTTTATCGGAGCTATATTACAGCTATGCATAGCTAGTCTTGGCTTAATTGGACTAGACTTTAAGTATCGTCGTTTAATTAATTTTAATGCCCCTGACTTCAGAAAAATTCTGCGACAGCTACCGCCTCGTTCTATCGACCAGGGAATCATGGGTATCAACAGCATTGTTGACACCAACTTTGCTCGTCGGCTGGGAACAGGGAACATCACCTTCTACGAGAACGCCTATACGTTACATACTGCACCGACACTGCTAATCGGAACGGCAATATCTTCGGCAGTTTTCCCGCACTTTAATAAATCGGTAGCCCAGGGTAAGATGACTGAGTTCCGTCAGGAATTCTTGCAGGTGCTACGAATTATGATTTGGATAACAACTCCTGTAGTTGTGGTTTGCTTCTTTGGTCGAGGCTATTTTGCACGCATGATCTATAGCCAGAACTCTAGGGAGATTGCTGCTATCTTTGGATTCTTGGTTGGAGCTATCTTCTTCCGTACGCTTTATACAATTGTTTCCCGTTATTTCTACGCCCAAAAAGATACCTGGACGCCATTGATCGATTCATTATTCGCAATCGGCTTGAATGTCGTTTTAGTAATGCATTTGTCACGACCCGAGAACTACGGCATTACCGGTATCGCTTTGGCCGAATCTCTAGTCGCAGGCTGTCAGCTACTTATCCTTACGACGATCTTGCTCATTCGTGATCCAAAGCTTTTTGATATGAAGTTCTTTGGTGGAGTCGGTCGCATCATATCGATCACCGGATTTAGCGTTATGGCAACGTACCTAATGGTAAAAATCTTCCCACTTAATATCACCGACACCGGATTTATTACGCTGGGCTTTAAGCTGTCACTTATCGCTGGTGTGACGCTTGCTGTTCACTTGGGTCTATCGTCGTTATTCGGGCTAGAAGAAGCTGAGCCGATCATTCGCAAACTCAAGCAAATCGGCAAGCTCATAATGCGCCCTGTTAAAATTCAGGAATAGCCCCACCTCTGTTATAATGGTCTGATGCAATCAAAGATCCGTAACTTCTGTATCATCGCGCACATCGATCACGGCAAGAGTACGCTTGCCGACCGTTTGCTAGAAATCACTGGCACGGTTCTTAAGCGCGACATGAAGTCACAGCTGCTGGACAAGATGGATCTAGAGCGTGAACGCGGCATTACTATCAAGCTGGCCCCTGTCAGAATGAACTATCAAGGTTACGAACTTAACCTTATTGACACCCCGGGACACGTCGACTTTAGCTACGAAGTTTCTCGTAGCCTCGAAGCCTGCGAAGGAGCAATACTAGTGGTCGATGCCAGCCAAGGCATTCAGGCCCAAACATTAGCCAACGTCTACTTGGCAATGGCAGCCGACCTGACAATTATTCCTGTGCTTAACAAGATCGACTTACCAGCGGCAGACGTAGAACGCGTCAGTGCCGAGGTTATCGCGCTACTTGGCTGTAAAAAAGAAGATATCCTGCACATTAGCGCCAAGACAGGGCAGGGGGTAGAAGCGGTACTGGATAAGATCATTAATGATTTAGGCGAGCCAAAAGGTAATGCCGATGCACCAACCCGAGCATTGATATTTGATAGCTATTACGATGATTATCGTGGAGTTGTACTGTATGTCCGCGTATTCGATGGATCAATAGCCAAGGGATCGGAAATTAAAATGATGGCCACCAGTGCTCACGGGCTGGCGCTAGAAGTCGGATCGCTCTCTCCGTCACTTGTTCCGGCAAAAGAGCTAAGGGCCGGCGAGATTGGCTACATCGTTACTAACCTGCGCAGTACTCGTGAGGCTAAAGTGGGAGATACTGTAACGCTATCCAAAGTGCCTGCCGAAGAAGCTCTACCGGGCTATAAAGACGTCAAGCCATTCGTATATGCCGGCATCTTCCCCGATAGTAACGAAAATTACCAGACACTTAAAGATGCTATCGAAAAACTTAGTCTCAGCGATTCTGCATTGCAGTTTACTCCAGAGAACTCGCCAGTGCTGGGCTTTGGTGTGCGTGTTGGTTTCTTAGGCTTGCTTCATATGGATATCGTCAAGGAGCGATTGGAGCGTGAGTACGACCTAGATCTAGTTATCACCAACCCCTCTACCGATTACCAGGTGACGCTTAACAATAAAACCGAGATAGACATGAAGAGCGCTTCCGATCTGCCAGACCCCTCTCAAATACAAGAGATCCGCGAGCCATGGATCCAGGGCGAAGTCGTTGTCCCCAAGGAATACGTTGGAGGTGTTATTCAGCTTATCTCTAGCAAGCGTGGCATCCAAAAGAACCTTGGATATGTTGATGCCCAGCTAGCGCTGGTATCCTTCGAGGCGCCATTGGCTAACCTGCTTACTGACTTCTATGACCAGCTAAAGAGTGTTACCAGCGGTTACGGTAGCTTTAACTACGAACTAGACGATTACCGCGCCGAAGACCTTGTTAAGGTCGACTTTTACGTTGCCGGCGAGCCCGTTGATGCCCTTAGTGTTATGGTCCACCGTAGCGAATCTCAGCGCCTTGGTCGAGAGACTGTAGAGAAGCTTAAGGAGGTTATTCCTCGACAAAACTTCCAGGTGCCATTACAAGCAGGAATCGGTGGAAAATTCATTGCCCGTGCCGACATATCGGCTTACCGTAAAGATGTTACTACTGGTCTGTACGGTGGTGATGTCAGCCGCAAAAAGAAGGTTTTAGCTAAACAGGCTAAAGGTAAGAAACGCATGAAGCGATTCGGTAAAGTCGATATTCCAGCCGAAGCATTTACGGTGATGCTCAAAAGAGATTAATCACCAACCCGTAAATTCATTCAGAAATAAAAAAAGTTCCAGTGTTTAGACTGGAACTTTCCTAAATCAGAGCGCGATTAACGGATTACAATACGTGTAGCTGTTTGGTCGCTATCTTTGCCTTGAGTCAGGACAGTAACTGGTGCATTTTTTCCAACATCTTTTATACTAAGTGTTTTGTCGCCCTTGGTGACAACCGTTTTGTCAGTAACAATAATGGTCTTTTCTTTGCCATTAGTCTGCTTAACCTTGACCGAGGTGTCGCTAACGCCACTTACCTTACCAAGTACGGTACTTGGGAAGAGAGGATTGTCCGATATGGCGTTAAGCGGGTTAATAAAGTCGGTAACTTTCTTGACGGCCAATCGGGCGCCTTCGCGTTTACCCATCTGGAAGCCGGCAAAATATCCGCCGCCAGCAGAAATCGTTATAACAATGGCAACCATCAAAACTGTCTGCAAAATATCGCGCTTAATTCGCACGTTCTTTGAATTTGGTTGACCGTCTTGTGTACTGGCTTGCATGTGAGCTCCTCGTTTTCGTTTCATAATTTTAAATCCATTGTACCATAAGCATAATGTTTGTTATTGTATATGTAACAGATAATAAGATATGAAAAAAGAAGTACTCAAACAACTTATTACAAAGCCTACTAGACGCATGCGCATGCTTATTGCCAGCGGCGTACTAGTTATAGCTGTCAGCAGTTTTGCCTATTATGTTGGCGTGGTTTCACCTTCACTTGCCCGAGCATTCAGCGGTACAGGATATGGAACATACGATGAGCCATTTCAAATTTCAACCTGTGATCAGCTCCAGGAGATGAAAAATAATACCACTAGTTATTTCGTACTCATGCAAGATGTAGACTGCAGCGCAACAGCTACCCAGAACGACGGTAAAGGTTTCGAACCAATTCGTAATTTCACGGGTGAATTTGATGGCCGGGGATTCGCCATATGGGATCTATATATAAATCGACCAAATGATCTTGACGCAGGGTTATTCGCATTTGTGCCCGGCAGCGCAATTCTTAGGAACGTTTGGTTCGAGAAGAGCCCTATCAACGCCAACCGCGTGGATATCACCACTCGAGGTAATGGTGGTGCTTTGGCGGCAATAGTAGACGGCGGTAAGATAAGCAATGTTCACAGTAAATTAAACATTAATACTAAGGCCAAGAGCGAGCAAGGCCAGGGTGGCAATGCTATGATCGGTGGCGTGGTTGGTCTTCTTCGCGGCTCAATCGAGCATAGTTCAAGCTCCGGGAACATCACTATCGAAGCAAATAACCTAACGGGCAGATATATTGCTGCCGGTGGGCTTGTAGGACGAATTGATGACCATGAAAAGAATAATTCATATATAACAATAGGGGATTCTTTTGCGACCGGTAAGGTAACGATTGAGTCAGAGACTACTCCAGCTGGCGGGCAATGTGGTGGACTTGTGGGGATGATGGAAGCCGGCAGGCCAGGTAACCAACTTATTACCAGGGCTTCCTACTCAACTGGAGAAATTAGCTGTGTAAGTCCTACTAACAGTATTGTCATCGGAGGATTTGTCGGAGCCCTATCACACGGCCCTAACTCTGACCGCACCATTGAGCTGAGCAGTAGTTTTAGTGTAAGCAAAGTTGTGGCAAACGTGCCCCAGGACGCCAAGGGTTTCTTTGGTTCGTACTCTAAGGACCCTAGTTCCGAGGCAGCGGGAGACACTGACTTTTCCGGGGATGCATTTGATGCAACATTGTCGCAAACTTCATCATGCGGTAACGCAAATGGAAATGTTTCGCAGTGCCAGATAATCAATCTAGATAATAGTCAGCCAGATTATTTTACTAATGCTAATACCGCTGGCTTTTTCGATACCTGGGAACAGGAGAACAATTGGCAGGTCGGGTCTTCCTACCCGACCCATAAGGATTGGGCGGTAAAAACCAAGTCGCCAACCAACCTTTCCGTGCAACGTGATAATGATAACTTTAACGTTTCTTGGACCGCTCCATCTGGCGACGGTATTCGCACCAAGGGCATTCAGGACTATCAGATCATGTATCAGAAGCAGAATGGTAATTACGGGAGTAACGGTAATGACTGGGGCTCTGTAACGCTTGTTGACACTGAACCGGACGGTACTCATACCTTGACGGGATTAGATTCACCTGCAAAATATCGTTTTAGCATACGTGCGCGTTTTGTTTCAGGCGATAATCCAAATCAGTATAAGTACGGCTTGCTCTCCGACCCGTATATCTTTTCTACTGGTATGCCAGCAACTGCACCGTTGAATATTGCCGTCCAGCCACAGCCAAAATTTGCTCGGGTGTCGTGGGATGCTTTGTCTGGGGCGACTATTTATAATACGGAGTATCGTATGGCTGGTGAGGCAAATTGGCAACAAGTACCAGACCAGACTCTGAATACTGACGAGAATCAGACACCGCCTACACAATTTGATGTCGGCCTTCGCGGCCTAAGTCCTGAGGTAAATTACGAAGTGCGTGTGCGTGCTGCAAATGCCGGAGGTCCAGGGCCATGGAGCGACCCCGTTGCCTTTACTACACCCGCGCAGCAACGCTACAACATCTCGACATGTCAACAGTTGCAGGATATCCAAAATGACCTGATGGGTATTTATACTTTGACAAAGAATATTGACTGTACTGACTTCGATTTTCAGAGCATTGGTATCCTTAGTCAAGACGCAGATGCAGCACCATTTATGGGCGAGCTGCAGGGTGGCGGCTTTACAATAAGTAATCTGACCATCATAGAGGAACTACAGACAGATGGCCCGACATCCGACTTCCGATCGGTCGGTCTCTTTAGTACTACCTACCGCGCAACTATTAAAAATGTGACACTCGCCAACAGTGCTATTGTGGCTAACTACGTACTTAATGAGGATGTCGATTCCGATCAGAATGGACTGCCTGACGCGCCGGAAATAGCTTTCGAAGACATTGATTTACCTAATAGAGTACCGCGCTCAATTGAAGGTGTGAGTGATCAGGCAACTGATACCTTTACCTCGGCTAGTGAAGTACTCGGAGATATCTCGCCGAACTTTGCTATCGATACCTACGGAAAGATGGCCAAAGTTGCAGCTGGTGGCGTTGTCGGTATGTCGATCGGTAAGGGAGACTACTCAAATATTCGAACCGTAAATACGGCAGTTCGTGGTGGCCTAGCTGGTGGCGTATTTGGACTGGTTCTTCCAATTGACATGCAGGGCGCATCGTCGTTAATTACTGGTGGAACCGTCGACCTAGAGACTGGAATGGTGCTCGACAGTATTCATTCGGACGGTCTAGTGGTGGGTCACATATCTGGTGGTTTGGTTGGGGCCGCTATTTCACCGATTGGCAATGCCATCGGTCAGCCAACAGCGCTAACCATGCAGAATAGTAGCTCTTCGAGCGAAACACAAGGAAATATTGCTGGCGGATTATTTGGGGTCACACTCGATACCTCCCTTGCAAATGCTACACTTAGAGTCTTTTCATTAGGAGACAACGCACCAGAAAATGAAATCGCAGCCAGTATTACTGAGGGCGTCCGTTATTCTATGAACAATCAGGGTATCGTTATCAACGCTTCCCAAAGTACGGGGCTCGTCAGTGCCTGTGAATCACTATCAGGAATCAGGATCGCTTCGTTAGGCGGAATGATCGGTATCTCTACCGGAACACTGATCAATAACTCGACCTCTTCTTCTCCTATCCGAAATTGTTCTAGTACTCCTTCAAACTGGGGTGTCTATGGGGGCGCTATGGGTGGTCTTGGCGGAATTATGATTTCTTCCCGTGTTATTAATAGCTCAAGTTCTGGTACAATCACCGCCGTCGAGAATGACACGGTTGGGCAATCTTCGGTAGTTAACATGTACGTTGGTGCTGTTGGCGGTATAGCCGGAGCCTATATTGCCACAGATGAAGATGCCGATGGTCAATACATGATCAATAACAGTAATAGCTCTGGTGCAATTAGTCTTGATTCCAAAGAGAGCTTTGTCGGCACGACGGGCGGATTATTAGGGATATTTATAGGCTCTGGAACTATTCAGAATTCCTATAGTAGCTCCAACATTACACAACACCTGACAGATAGATTTATCGCAGGTGGGTCATTTGCTGGAGGACTGGTCGGTACGAGTCTCAGCGTAGATGCTTCGTTTGCATACAATACCGCAGCTAGCTGGCCAGCCACTGGACAAATTACTCATGCACTTGTGATTAATGATTCCCATGCCTCGGGAAATATAGGAGTTCAGAAGGATGCTGGTGGCGGACATCTGGCCGTTGGTGGCGGTTTGATGGGGTTGATGATCGGACAGGGTAGTATTACTAACTCCTATGCAACGGGTAACGTAACGGGCGGATTACCTGATGGTCTGTCCCTCGGAGGCGATATTACATCACCAAGGAGTATCTTGACAGGCAACAGCACTAGTAGCGGTGCAACAAAATATGGAGCCGCTATATCTGGCGGACTAGTTGGCGCTACCCTTGGTATAGATGTTCCAAGAATACTTAGCAGGGTTCTTACGGGCACTACCGGCACAGTACTAGCAGATATCTCTGGTGGCGGAATAACACTCAATAACACCCATGCATCAGGTAGTGTTAAGGGTAATGTTGCAGGCGGTCTGGTAGGATCTGCCGACCTAAAGACTGCAATCAATAAGTCATATGCAGAAGGTAATGTTGATGGTGCTATCGTTGGCGGAATTGTTGGCCAAGCAGGTTTTCTGCAGACCTTCGCTACTGCTGGGGGCATATCTGCCTTCACCATACTGGTCGGCGGGGACGTAGGGCCTGCGGCATCAGCCGAACTGAAGGAAGCACTGTATGCCTACGCTGGATTTACGGACATTGCAGTATTAGCCGTTGGGCCGGTAACCATCTCAAATACCTATTCAACAGGTAATGTCACGGCGATCCCGGGACTTGCGGATGCAGTTATTACTTCAGAAAATCAACAAGTGCCTATTGATTCGATCCGCCTCCCAGCTACGGCTGGAGGTATCGCCGGTTTGTTCATGTCACCAGCTGGCCAGATAACAGATTCCTATGCTGCCGGCAATCTCACGGTCAAGGCCGATCAGCAGGTGGTTGATCGTCCCGCAACCCAATCCGGACAGAACGTTACTTTTGGCAAAATACCGAGTATGGCCGGTGGAATTGTAGGTTTGAATATTGCCTTGGCATTACCGAGCACCGAAAAAATCATGCGCGATAGCTTAAGTACTGTGCCGAACACTAGCCCCAAGGCAACCGACTATTTGACTGACAGCAATCAGGTGATAAAGAATGTCTTCTCGGTATCCAAGATGAGCCTAGAAAGCGAGACGTTATCTGGCGGATCGATTGGCGTGTTCCTTTCGCCGATTCATGCTGTAGACGCCTTCGTGATTGGCCATCAAACAACCGCTGCAGAGACTTCTAAGATATACGATATTTCAAATGTTTACCTAGACAAGTCTAAGATTAGCGTCGCTAATTGCAATGGGCCAAACAAAACCGTCTATGATATCGCTAAACCAATTGTTCTCGGTACTTCAGTAAAGGATGGTTCGGGAAAAGAGTTGATATCCGGCGGCAAGACTGAGGACAATGAAGTGATTCCGCTCCGAGACATTCTCTCTTCCGAGGAAACGGAGCAACAGCTTCTTGATGCGCCAATCGTAGTGCATAACGATGAAGGCGATGTTACCTTCGAAAGCACCCCGCGACAGGTTAACGAAATGGTGAGTAACATTATTAATATCCCTACTGCCTGTGACTATGTAAACGGCAACAATGACCAGCAACGTTACTTCGTCCAGAACAGCATCAATACCCCTATGAACCAGTGGAACTTCAACTCCGTCTGGAAGGTAGTTAAGAATGATTATCCAAAGTTTGTAGCCGGCATTGAAACTGACGTTCCGAACGATGGCGGTCCGAGCGTACCTACTACTCCAACGGGTACGGGAACAAATACTCGCAATCCTGCCACTCCCGCTCCGGTTACCCCAGAAACACGCCAGCTCATTAAGAATACTGGCAGCCGTGTGGCACAAAAGCTTGGCTTCAACCGTAACCCAGAGCAGGTCAAGGGACTTAAGGCCATACTGGCTCGTGTACCAGTCTTCTTGGCCAAGAGTATACCTTATTCACTCATCCTGATTCTCTTGATTTTCGCATCCATGTATTCCTATCAGGCACTCCGCGAGTACCGTCAGCTCAGCGAATATCACAAGAGTATCCTGAGAATCACCAACACCAAAGAGTCAATCGATAACTATCTGGCGATTACCACGCACTATCTAAATACCCCCGTAGCTATTATGAGTGGAGCAGTTGAGCTCTTAACATCGCTCAAGAAGATATCGGCTACAAAGTCTGCAAGCCTTCAGGCCAAGATTAAGAAGTTTGCTGATGCTTCTGCAGGACTGCTTACTGCCAACCAGGTTTCTAACGCCCAATCTGCGAATGATGAGAAGCTTATCAAGCACGAACAACCAAGCCCATACAAAGCTAAAGCTGTCTGGGTGCCTGCCGTGATCGCTCTTGGATTGATTATCCTAGCCAACGCCCTGTTCATCTACGCCGACGTCTTTAACCGTTCTCCATACCGCATCGTAGTCGAACTAACGCTGTACGTCCTTGGCGTGTTCCTTGTAGGACTAGCATACCGTTACCGTAACTTCATGACTATTACTAAGGAAGTTGCCAAGCGACAACTAGCTATGGAATCACAACTGTATAAGAAGCGTGAAGCCTTCATCCCTGATGCTATCAAGCTTGTTGCCGAGCACTTCGAGAACATCCAGATTGCCGGCGATTCACTCAAGAAAGTCCCCGAAGCCAAACTATTCTTCAACGGACTAGGTATGCTAGAAGGCATCAAGGATGGACTGGTCGGACTTAAGAAGTTTGCTAGCTTCGAAGGGGATCCACCACTGTTCGACGTCACAACCTATATTCAGAAGGCTATTCACGAGCTAAATTCCAGCTCGGCTGATAAGAAGCTAAGCTTTGACGCTAAGGTTAGTCCCGGGCTCCTTACCCGCATCCAGCCAGAAGAGATCAAGCAGCTCGTTGACTCAATCCTTGGCAATGCCGTTAAGTTTAGTAAAGAAGGCGGCCATATCGAAGTTCAGGCTTACCGACGATTCAACCAGTTAGTCATGTCGGTTAGTGACGACGGTGTAGGAATTTCTGAGCAGAAGCTCCCAAGCTTACTCAAGCCGTTCTCGCGTGCAACTGGTGCCGAAGAATACAACTATGAAGGTCTTGGACTCGGCCTGTACACCGACAAGGTCATCATCGAGCGCATGGGCGGAACCATTAGTATCCGTAGTAAACTCGGCGAAGGAACGGTAGTCACTGTCACAATCCCAATGCACCGCGAGGTCGAAGCACTTGCTCCAGTCCTCATCACTCCTCAAGTCTCCGCCTAACCCTA
>CAZIBG010000006.1:32087-39185 GCA_964536985.1 uncultured Candidatus Saccharibacteria bacterium
TATCTTGGAGTTCGAGTAAGTCTGCCAAGATCTCGGTGGCGTGAGTGCTAGGGTTAACACCTAGATATTCTTTGACGATGATTCCACGAGGGTCAATTAGGTAGGTGTTGCGAAGTATTCCTTCGAATTCACGTCCCATAAACTTTTTCTGCCCCCATGCGCCGTAGGCTTTGATGGTAACTGCTTCTGGGTCACTCAACAGGGTAAAGTTGAGGTCATGCTTGGCGATAAAGCTAGCATGCTTGCGGACGGAGTCTTTGCTAATGCCAACTACAGCCGCATTACCGATTGCCGCTAACTGATCGCGTGCATCACGGAAGTTGCAGGCTTCTTTGGTGCAACCTGGTGTGTCGTCTTTTGGATAAAAATAGAGTACCAGCCAGCCGCCCGCATAGTCCTTTAGCGTGCGGACTGTGCCTGTTTGGTCGGGTAGTGAAAAGTTTGGTGCTTGACGGTTCATAATGAGTTCCAGTACTATTACTTCTTACAACTATACTATGTTTGAACTTAAACACTTAGACGAATTCAGGCAGAGTTTAGCCGACTATCAAATGTCGGACGAGGCCAAGCGGCTTGTAGAAAGTGTTCCATACGTTGGTTTGACTGCCATAACGTCCTCCGGCCGCAACACTATAATCCGGGAATTACAGAAAACAGGGAAGTTCTATTTTATCGTTTCCGACACCACTCGACCGCCACGTGCCAATAACGGTGTTATGGAACAAAACGGGGTTGAATATTGGTTCCGTACCGAAGAAGAAGTACTGGCCGATATACAGGATGGTCGCTACATCGAAGCTGCCATCATCCATAACCAGCAGGTTTCTGGACAGAGTATCCGAGAGTTAGAGATTGCTCGTGATAAAAAACTGATCGCCATCAACGAATTCGAAGTCCAAGGCGTCGACAATATCCTAGCAGTTAGTCAAAATCTTATTCCGATCTTTGTTTTGCCACCAAGTTATGAAGAATGGATACGACGCTGGACTAAGCGTGGTGAGATAAGTGATCAGGAGCGACAACGCCGAATAGCGAGTGCCCGAATGGAACTGACAATGGCGCTCAAGAAGGGCTATTATCACTTCTTGGTTAACGATGATCTAGACAAAGCAGTCAGCGGTATTCAGAAAATAATCGCCGGCCAAATCGACCCCAAACACGAAGAAACGGGCAAGCAAGTCGCTCGCGAAATATTGCAAAAAATCTCATAATAGTTTATGATTAATATTTTATGAGTGAAATGACCACTGCAAATGCCCCGGGATCCGTAACCGAGCGCCAGCCTATTGTGCTTGGTTCTGGTCCTGTCGAAAAACTTTTAGAGTTATACTGTGCCGCCGAGTATCGGGTGATCAGTATCTTTGAGCGACGTCGTGCGGCGCGACAGGAGCGAATTGACGCCGCCTATGCAACGCTACGCACTACTGTTGGCCTATACGATTACGTATCTAGGCAAGGCTTTACTATGGGTTCAGGCAATGACATGTTTGATGCCTCTGTATACCAAAGAACTGGTGTAGACGAGGGCTTGGACGTAGTCCTGCTTTCTAGAAAGCCATCTCAAGCTGATGCGCCCGAATCTTCCATAATCGGAGCTAAACAGACGAGAATACTTTGTAATCCCGATGGGCCATATTTTATAGAAGATGGTCGATGCGTAACCTATGGTGCGGCCGGAATTTGCGGCAAACTTGAACAAGCCGAACATGCCCTCCGCGTAGCACTCCAGAAATCGGCTCGCGTGCATCCTCCAACTTCAGCAGTTTAGTCACTTGGCACTCTTGCTACCTTAGTGCTAAAATAGAGTCATGATAACTGATAGACAGCAACGCATCTTACAGGCGGTTGTTGAGCAATATGCAGAAGTAGCGAGCCCTGTGGGCTCTAGTTTGCTTGCTAAGGTATTTAATGTTTCCTCGGCAACTATTCGGTCAGAAATGGCCGAGCTTGAACGGCAAGGCCTTATTCATCAGCCCCACACCAGTGCTGGGCGAATCCCCACCGATAAAGGCTATCGTTTTTATGTTAATAATATTGCCGAAAGTGCTCCCGAGACTCCAGCCGAACGGCGCGCCGAAAAAGCTTTGGCTACCCGCGTGGCCAGTGGGGGCGAGAGCGAACGAGTCATAAAAAATGCCGTAGACACGCTAGTAGATCTAACTCATAACCTGGGGATCGCTACTATTGGCGATCAGTTGTATATGAGTGGGTTATCTAACCTATTCGGTCAGCCAGAATTCATTAATGGCGCACAGGTAAAAGAGGTTGCTCGGTTGCTTGATAACCTCGAGCCATGGCTATACGAGGCTGCTCCCAACGAGCCGCTGAGCGTTTATATCGGACAAGAAAATCCTATTGGACGGAGCGCTGGCTGTTCACTTATAGTCAGTCGGTTCCGAAGTAACTATAGTGACCGTAGCTACATTGGGGTGCTCGGCCCAACTCGTCAAAGTTATAGAGACGTCATGATGTTAGTTCGTCGCACTGGAGAAGCATTAGAGGAGGTATTATATGTCTAAATCAAAACAACCATCAAACGATCCGCAAGTGCCCGCAGATCAAACCCCAGCAGAAGATGCTTCATTGGCAGAAGATATGCATGTGCTTACGCAACATGTTGCTGAGCTCACCGAAGCATTGCAGCGCGAACGGGCCGACGCCACTAATATTCGTCGTCGTCATGACGAACAGATGGCAAACCTCAAGAACCTTTTAAAATCTCAGATAGTCGAAGAGCTATTACCTGTAATTGACAACTTCGAACGGGCCCTTAAGCATGTGCCGGCAGACCTAGAAGGCAACGACTACATTAAGGGTGTCCAAGGTGTCGTCAAGCAATTCGAATCGACCCTTCAATCAATGGGCGTAGAACGAATCGCTACCGTTGGCCAACCATTCAATCCTCATTTTCACGAAGCAGTTGGGGTAGAGGAAGGCGATGGCGACACAGAGCTAGTCAGCGAAGAACTTCAAGCAGGCTATCGTATTAACGATACAGTTATTCGTCACGCTATGGTCAAAGTATCCCGATCCTAGTCAAACCCTTGCTATACTAGGCGTAAGCCTTATGAAGATCTCTCGACAGTACAAACGTTTTATCCGATCCCATAAACAAGCCGTGCGGCTAATTGTGGTAGTGATCAGCTTTGCTGTTGTTGGGGTAGTGTTGCTGGCTATGTCTCAGGCTGCCACGCCCACTGCCTCTGAGGCTGAGGATAGTATTACTACAAAGGCTTATAAGTCACAGGAACTCAATGCCTCCGGTGGCTTTGCCATAAAATTTGCTAGCCTAGCACCTGCGGCAAAAGCGTGTCCCACAGGAACCAATGTTATTCAGTTTAATGGCGACAGTAATAGCACGGACAATCTTGGCTATCCGCGGTTTATCGACGTTCCCGGTTATACGGAATTCATCGTCGCCCAAGGGGGTGCTGCGTTTACCCGCGATATATCGTTTACCTATAACGGCACCCCAAACAATGTCATTGCTATAGGTTCACAGATACGGCAGTATATCGATGCTTGTGGCTTGCCAAAAGTGCTGGTCATCGCTGGATCGACAAACGATTATGGTTTGCCGCGAACATCTGCCCAGATCATCGCTTCGGTTAGTGGCCTAAGCGACTATCTAAGCGATAAGAATGTCAAAATTGTTTGGGTTGCACAGCAACCGCCACCCAAGCCGAGCGGGCAAGCCGATAATTGGTCGACCGACATGATTACGGCGCGAAATGAGTATAACCAGTGGCTTACGACGCCGGGCAACGTAACGGGCAATGTCGTCAATTGTACCGCCAGTTTGCAGGACCCTAGCCAGCCCGGCTGGCTCAACCCAAATTACTATCGGATCATTGGTGACTTGTTCACCCAACAGGTTGATACAAAACACCTCAATGATGCAGGTTACCAAGCCTTAGCCAACTGCGTTCAGGCTAAGATTCAAAGTATTCTGTAGCAATCAATATTATTAACGACTACTGCTCAAAGGCACCGATTCGAGTTCTGCTGTTGAGTCTACTGCTTTCTGGATAGTCATTGGGAATGGGCTGTTTTGAGGAGGGCTTTGTTATGGCTGCGCTTGCCCTAAAGCAACTGGCATTGGTAGGGGTTACGCAGTTAAAGTTTGGATTACCTTCGACATTGCCCTTCCATTGCGAAGGCATTGCGCCGCTGCTTATGATGTCGTTGAGACTTGAATAGCGATGAGCTATATCGGCAGTATCGTATAGGGTGTTCCAGGCAAAGTAGTTGTCGTTAACAACTTTTTCGCTGTAGAAAACGTTGCCATCAAAGTCCGATCCATCTTCTACCCTTCCTGTTCCACGTAAAATCCCACCTTGGTAGGAGTAGAATATATTATTAGTGAAGGTAGCGTTTTTGGTAATTAACCCTGGGGTTGAGTGAACGGTCATGCGCAGGTTACCGGAGTTACCGGCAAAATACATGGTGTTGTTATAGAAATGTATGTTCTCGGGAAGGCCAACAGATGTATTTAACATCTTGATTGCATAAGATGGGCTCCATGTTGCGCCACTATAGGCAGATACCGATCCGCGGTTAGCGATGAATAAGTTTTCGTAGACATACGTAGGACCAGTCATGGCCGGCGTTGG
Source organism: uncultured Candidatus Saccharibacteria bacterium (assembly GCA_964536985.1). GTDB lineage: Bacteria > Patescibacteriota > Saccharimonadia > Saccharimonadales > AWTP1-31 > CAZIBG01. The sequence continues at coordinate 36,701 of CAZIBG010000006.1, forward strand.
TGAAAACGGTTCAAATGCGTCGTAAACGGTATTTCCTTTGACCACCAGATTTCTAAATGGAGCCTCCGGTTCAATACCGACGGCCATATCGTGCACCAAGTTATTGGATATAACAGAATTGTCATTATAAAACTTAGTAGTTGTCGACCTATTGAATAGGGTCGGGAAGTGAACGCCACCCCAATATCCACTCAGTTCGTTATTGTCGACTACTATGTTGCTGATATCTTTACTGGTGGCTCTGACTATCATGGCTTGATTCTCCATGGACTTTGTACCAGGCCGATCTTTGACGTCGGCGCCGTCCCAGTTGCGGTCAAATTGTCCACGGAACCTACTATTCTTAATTGTTAGATATGACGAGTCAAATGCCGACAGACCAGCACTGCCCCCAATAATATCGACGTTATCGATTGTGATATTGGTACTATTGTTGACGTTTATATTCGATCCGCCGTAGGCTACTTTGAGTTTGGATCCATTGATACCATTGATGCTGATATTTGATGCATCATAAATTCCGATACTTGCTGACCGAGAGGCTATATATAGTGGTGCTGTCGGTGCCTGCCCATTACTTGTTGCCACGTAGACATCATTTCTGAATAAGCAGTTACATAAAACCGCGCCCGGGAGCTGATTGGTGGTTTGTCTATTAAGAAGAGCAAAGACATCGGAATATGACCACTGTTGTTTGCCATCGCCGGTGTAAATTGTATTTCCATCGGCTAAAAGCTCGTCTCTTTGAAGGTTGAACCGGTAAATTCCCGGCTGGACATACTCCCAGGCAACACCATTAATAAATTCTGGTATGGCACCGTTGATGGTAACATCACCGTTACCGAAGGGTTCAATTATCAAATCATTCTTCTGAATCTCCACTGTTTCGTAATAAGTTCCACTCAAGATGCGGATTCTAGATGGTCCGCTAGCTAACTCCACAGCCTTGCTGATACTCTTAACCGCATTAGCCTGAGACTTCCCGTCCTTAGCGTCGCTACCCGATGTACTTACAAATAATTCTTGGTAGGCGCGTCCGAATCGAATACCCCCGCCCCCACTGGCAGTGCTATCGCCACTGAATCTTCCGGCCGTGCCAGTTCCACTCTCTGCTTCAAAATTGGGACTTGCTGTCTGCGCATTGGTGATTATAAGTAGTAATATCCCAACTATTGCAAAAGAGACCACTAATATTACCGGTCGTCTAAATCGACTCTCGCTCAGTTTCGTGATCTTCTTTAGCAGCGCAGATTTTTTCGACCGCTTAATAGATTTGATGAGATTAGAAAGTTTATGCATGTGCTTATAAATAGTATAGCTCAGGCGGGATATATTTTATGTACCATAAGCAATATATACGGTACTATATATTCATGCGTCGTATGTTTCGACATAAACTATTTCAATTTGTTTTTGCACTTGCCCTCGTTACTGGCGGCTTATTGTTGCGTGGCAACTCAGCCAGTGCAGCGGCCTGCACTCCTCCAAACCCCAGCTACGGCGTTGTCAGTGGAATAACGGTTAATACCACTGCTAATGGAAACTACCGCGTCTGGGCTCGTGTTCAGGCTAGCTCTACGAGTAATAACTTCTTGATGACTGTTGACTCTAGCTGTTATGCAGTTGGCGGATCGGGGCTTACATCGGCCGATGTGGGCAACTGGAAATGGGTAGATTTTGGGACCAATGCACAAAAACTAGCTCATACCTTCACCACTACTGGCAACCACTCTGTTACGTTGTACGGCACAGGGGATGGATTACTTGTAGACAGAGTGATCTTTACGTTGATTGATGCCCAAGGTAATACCTGTACTCCTAGCAACACTATCGCATCCGATGGAACAGCTGGCGCTAACTGCGCTACGCCTCCAGACACAGAAGGTCCCGTAACCGCCATCACGGCACCCACTGGCACAAGCCCGGACGTAACGGGCGCTTCCGTGGCCATCAAAGCCACTGCATCTGACGTAGGGAGCTCAGTTAATAATGTTCAGCTAACTATTGGTAACCTGCCGGCAGTGGCCATGACACTGAGCGCCGGAGTTTATAACTATACCTGGAATACGGCCGGCCTGGCCGACGGCGCCTATGTGCTTAAAGTTGTAGCCACCGATGGCAGTACTAACAAGACAACCGTAACAAAGACCGTAAATCTAAAGAATGGTAAACCCGACTTCAAAGTGGTGGCAGTTAATAAGAATGTGGCGTCACCAAAGGCAGGCAACTCAGTAGTATTTAGTGCCGTCATAAAAAACATGGGATCAGTAACATCGCTTCCTGGAAACGTGACACTTAAGATTGGAAATACTTTGGTCAGTACCGTTACACCTACCAGCACTGTACTTGCTGGCGGGGTCACTCCGTTAACGGTAACGTTCCCGGCCTGGACGGCAGTTGCAGGTAATGGCCAAGTGGCAACGGTTACGGTAGACAGTGGTGAACTGATCGTAGAGTTGGACGATACTCCGGCTAGCAACACAAG
>CAZIBG010000007.1:0-7170 GCA_964536985.1 uncultured Candidatus Saccharibacteria bacterium
GTAGTTTCAAAATCCACAAATAGTAAAATATGAGTATCTCTAATTTGGACAGCGTTATCTTCCAATACCCCCAATTCTACCGCATCTAAGCCTCCAGTAGTCCAAGCCGTAGCTGTGGCGGGGTCAGTGGCATAGAGCTTCCCATAAGAGGCGTATGAGGTTGATAAGTCCCTAGCGTTAGTATCTGAGTTGGTTGCGCTAGACCTTAATCTTAGGTGATTAGCGGAAGTAACCGCTGAGGCTTCTTTAATTCTATGCCATCCTTTAGTCCCTAAGATAGTTCCCGATATCCCCACTGTTGCAGTATCTTCCATTGTAAATAATGACGATTGAGAAACTGAAGCAGAGTTCATTATGTAGCTAGTATCGTCATCTGAAGGGATTTCGTCCACTTCGGCAAATGTAGAGCCTGTGCCAGAAGTCCACTGACTAGAAGAACCAGCTCCGTTTGGCTTCATTGCTAGAATATTACCACTCCCAGGGTAGGCAGTATCGTCGTAATGGAAATCGTCGTAATAGAAATTTACAGTCTGGCTGTTTCTATTTGCTACCTTTCCAAGTCTAACAGCTCCGCAGTTCGTGGCGTTCTGGTCAGTAGTCCCCGATAGTTCCGACGCGCCGTCTATCTTAACTTCATAGGCCGCCGATGTTCCATTGCCAGACTTGACCTCGATTCTATACCATGTGCCAGTAGATAGGGCAGTAGCTCCAGTAGCGACAAGAGTATTGGCTTGATTATATACAACTAAATTTCCTGCTGAGTTGATTCTGACATGAAGTTTATTATTGGCGTTTGTAGTATCCCGCTGAACAAATATTTCTTCATCATTGGCCGCTGGTAATGTTCCAGCTCTAAAATAAAACCTCACATAGGCAGTGGCGATGTTAGGGTTAGATGTAGCTCCAGCGGTAGATAGGCCGACAAATTCATGATAGCCAACCGCTGTGGTTGTTGGATTTGATTGCAGAGCATACCCACCAGTCCTTTTTGTGGTAGCTTGAACAGAGACGTTTCCCGAAGTCGCTGAGGATTCTCTAGTGTCGCCTAGTTCCCATCCTGACATGTTGATAGGAGTAGCCAAAGCTGGCTGAACTACTAAGAGGGTGGCTAGGAGTAATTTTATTAATCTATTAAGCATCCCCTAACCTCATAAATGATTTTTACTCTTTCGGAAGATGTGATTCTTATTGCCTTGTCTCTACGCGCTCCCATTATCTTTATAGGTTCACAACATTCTCCAGTCTCTAAGGTAGTCCTACATTCTCTTTCTATCGTTCCATCGTCGTTTGCGATGGTTAAGATAGTAGATTCGGCCTCTGTGTTAAAACAAGCCTCAACCATGTAAATTCTCTTATTTAGAGTCCCAGAAAATTCAAGAACATCGATGTCAGAGTTAAATACATACTCTCCCTTCTTCAAGAAATGCCAAGGCGAATCAGGTTTGCACTCTTGAGCCTGAACGCTTCCAACCAAAAGGAATATAATTGCTAAGTATTTCATTCCTGCTCGTATTGTTTAAATCCAGACATGCTCGCTCTAATGGAAGCTCCGGAAGTGACGGCTTGAATAGACCAAGCGGTGTTGGCGTCGCCTCTAAGTGGAGTCTTGATTGGAACGCAACACCCACCACCCAGAACGGCAGCGTAACAGCTCCATTTTACGGTAGATCCGTTCAGGAAATTAATCCAAGTCCCTTGAGTGGAGTGAGAGTTCTGAGCGCAAGCTGCGTCAATGTATGTCCTAATCTTTGCCCCCTGAGCAGCAATTACTGACGTTGAGGTTGTGTCCGTAACGTCAGAAGTTAAGACTCCGCTAAGAGAGAAGGCGGGATTGTCTGCTGCCTTCTGTAGAGACTGAGCTTCGGCGAAAGTTACTGCTAGGGCTAGCGTAAAAAATATTGATAGTATTTTTTTCATAAAATTAAAAAATCCTTTGTGTATAGTTATTGTTATGTTGAAATATCTTTTCCTCTCTTCGGTAATATCTTCTTTGGCTTCCTCTACTGAGCTCATTTCTTTGCCGGAGGTAGTCCATTAACCTTAATCGGATCTCCGATTGCTGGCATCCGGTTTGATTTCTTTAATAATCCACTAAATATTACAGCAAGTCCAGCATCTGTGAAGTCTGGAATGAGGGGTATTCCTTTTGCGCCTTCAAGAATTAATTTGCCGTATGTGCAATACTCGCCTTCGCAAACTTTCATATATTGATCTAGCGCCACTATCAAAATCCCCAACAGAGTAATAACTCCGTTCGGAGCTTTCTGTAGTATTCGAAAAAACCACTTTAGGAAATACTGCTCTAAGTAGAAATTTGGGTTGACATACTTAAGTTTGCCATTAATCCATTCGAATATTTTCATATAATCCTCAATTTATTGTGTTGTTATGATCGCCACTGTCTTTTGCTATTTCGATAGCCAGCAAAATACATGCCCCTTCGGATACTCCAAAGGGAATAGAAATCCTGTTAGCAATTTTAGCCCCAAAATGCTTTTCTAGCTCGTAGAATAACTCAGCAGGAGAAAGGTGTTTGCCGTATCTCCTATAAAATCTCTTTAGGTCTGCTGCTAGATCGGACAAAACTTCTCTAGCTCTGCTTTTCGCTTCTTCTGTTATCTCTAGTGTCATATTAATTAGTCTTCCTCTCTGCGTTCTGTTGTTCTTACTGCTCGCGCTAGGCCAGAATCGACCATTTCGCGCTCAGCCCTTCTAAATTGAAAATGCCACATAGTCTCAACTTTCATAGATAGCTCAGAAAGCATCCAAGTAATTCTTAGGAGCCAAAAGATGACCCCCAAGAATCCCGTCAAGATACCCATAGCTGCGACTCCTTGGTTTAAATCCATAACTCTTTTAATGTGCTACTATTGGGTCGTCGTTAAAATTGTCGATCGTTTGATCTAGAACGTCTGGATCGGTCACCGCTCCACCTGTGCCATCGTCGATAGGTAGTTCTTCTTCTGGAGCTACGCACTTCTCGTAGAAGTCGGGATCTATAGGCAATAGGCTCTGTATAGTAGTGTCGCTACCGCTACACTTATTAGCAAAATCACATCCAGTAACATTCCCTTCCTGATCTAATTTTTGAGTTACTCTGTAGTCACAGTCCCTGACTCCATCATTGTAGCTACCAGTTATCGTGGTAGTAGTAGTGTTGGTTATTACCGAACTACTATTTCCTATGCTAGGAGCGCCGCATCCTAGTATGTGCGCTGTTGCGATGTGGGTAAATATGGCTAAAATTAAAAAATGATATTTGGTTCTTAGCTTCATTTTTGCACCTCCGTGGTTTCCACTATTTTAGCAGGTTGTTCGGGTTTTTGTATAGTCCCAAAAGGGTCTAGCATTAAGCCAGAATCTTTTAGTCGGGCGTCTCCGACGTAGACTAGGCACCCCTGCTGAGACATTAATATACATAAGGCTGCGATCGTTCTTAACGCTAAGGTTTTCATCGAGTTTTCTCCTTTTGTTTTTTGTTGAAATCTTGAATTTTCTTCTTAGTCATTGAGTCTTTTAATATATTTTCTAGGGCAGCAGGTCTAGCATCCTTTCTTAATTCTAACACACTTTTCAGCTGATACAGTTCTGGCGGTATTATTAGCTGACTTTTTATCTCGTTAGAGTTCGGAACTATCGGGAATGACCTACTCTTATTTTTCTCCTTAACGTCAGTTAGTAGGTCTATGAGCTTATCTTTTAGTTCTTGGCCTCTGTAGGTTCTGATAGTATTGGCGATTTTCCAGTTGATATTATCGTTATCGTCGGCCTCTCTATCTATGAGTCTGGTAGTCTTGTCTATTGCTCTAGTCTTGCTTTCCTCTAGTAGTGGCAATCCCATAGCCTTGAAGGTTTTTTGGGCTGGGCTCAGGTCTCCGACTATTACATTTTTTCTAGAGTCTGTTAGCTTGCCCGTAGTTAGCGCTTCCTTAAGATCAGCTCCGTAAGCTCCCACTCCAACGGGAGAAGCCTTTAGTGCCTTAGAAAAGTCTCCAGTATCTTGATAAATACCGTAAGCGTTCATGCTTCTTTCTAGGACGGAATATGGCAGCCCTCCTGCGGTTCTTAGGATTATGTTTGGAGAGTTTTTCTTAGTAATGCCTTCCTCTACGTCTTGAATTGGCGTGTAGGACATTAATCTAGAAATGTCTATTCCGAACTGACTAGGTAGCCCGTATTGAGTTATGTCTTCTAAGGTGTCGTTTTCTATGTTGTCCCTAACGAACTTGTCGGGATCTAAGCCAAAACCATTAGCTATATTGTAAGCTTGTTGCACTAGCGGTAGCGCCTTGTGTCCTCCTATTGCCATAGCGGTAGCGCCTAGTGCTATCATGGTCGTTAGGTTGGTCTTCCATTCGTCTCTAGTCATCCTCTTAGTGTGAGTCACTCCATCCTTAACATAGTCTACGTCATAGACTAGGGTTTTTCTTCCCTTAGGAGAGTCTGTCCCTGCGAAGTTTCTAAAAGTCCTTAATGTCTGAGCGCCGAATTTGGTGAACAATCCAAGAGGAGCAGCCTTGCCTCTAAAGACCGGAGCTCTGTCTACTCTATCTAGTCTGAAGGCTACGTCATTTGCGAACTCGGCTGATTCCTTAGTCATGAAGGCTAGTGCCTTGTCGGTTACTGTTAGGGGCTTCCCTGTTTCTCTAACGAAGGCTTGCTTTGGAAGTAAGTCTCTCATGGTTAAGTATCTAGCGATAAAAGCTTGTCTTCTAATTACTTCTTCTGTGACGCCCATCATTGACATTCCGGCATCTATTAACCCAGAAGTTAGAGTCCCTTTCTCTCCCTTCGAATAAGCAACTAGCTCCCTAGTGTTATAATGGTCAAAGACTCCGGCTTCTTTTCCCGAAAGTAGCGCTCTATGTAGATCGGGATACTTTTGGCTCATCTTGCTGTAAGAATCTGGTAATACGCTTAGCGGAGCTAGCGCCATCGCTCTGCTCCAATATCTTGGAACTTTAGTCGCTGGAGCATACTGATTGAGTAGCGTGTATCCAGTCGTTACCATCTGAGTCAGGTTAACTATAGGAGTAGCGATTTTATAACCCAAAGTTAAAAAAGTTAGAGCTCTGCGAACTTCCGGTAGATCGTTAGCTGGGTTAACTACGTCTTGAGTATATTTACTAGCGTATTGATATAGTCCGCTTTCCTTAGATGGGTCTATTAGCTTCATCGTCTGAGCATAGCTAGCTCCTGCCTTTGCTCCAGCTAAAAATCTGCCTGCTCTAAGTAGGTATGTGGAAATTGCCTTGCTCATGTCCGGCTCGAACCCTGGGATCATTTCCGCTTGTTGGAAGTGAGCTTTGAAGCCAATAGGAAAAGCAGCTTTTTCCTCTATCGACATAGCGTCCCAATATTCTTTTGGAGGTTCTGTAAATTCGCTTTTCTCTACTTTTGTCCCTGGGTAGTTTTCTTTGGCTAACTTGAATTTTCTATATGCGTCTCTCTTACTTTCGCTTCTAGAGAAGTATAGAGTTTTCCCTGCTGAGTCAGTTGCTGTTACTGTGTGCTTTCCAGTTCTAATCAGGGGTATGTAAAAACCATCCTTCATTGCTTGATGAAGTTTTTCTATTTCTGCGACTTTAGCTTCTGCGTCGGCTAGAGATAGCTTCTTTTGAGAAACTAAATATTCTAAGTTCCCTGGTTGAGACTCTTTAATTAAATCAATAACGTTATCCATAGTTCGCTTAACCGCTAAAATACTAGCCACTTGAGAGTCGGTAGCTCCTAGCTGCTTTGCGGCTTGCTCTATGTTGGAAATTAAATTACTTCCTTGTAGCTTTCCGTCTATGGATAATTTCCTGACTCCAGTCATAATTTCTGATATCTTCTGTTTTTCCGAAGATGGTAATTCGAAGAACGGCTTTCTTAGTCCGTCCATTAATTGAGCTGGCATTTTATTAATATCGTTCATGTAATCAATGCTAACTTCGAAGGTGGGCTTGAAGTTCTTGAATTTGCTTGCTAGCGTGCTTGGGAATATCAATCCCTTTCTTAGGCCAGACATTACTTTATTAGATAGTTCTGGAGTGGCTCCGAAATTTTTTAGATAGCCTCGAAAGAAGACTTCGGAGTCTTTGAGATTATATTTTGGCGCTATTGGATTAGCTCCGTTCTTTAGATAATCGAAAAATTCCTCAGTTCCTTTCTCTATTTTATCCTTGGCTTTTTCGAATTTTTCCGAGAACTCTGGAAGTTTGATTTGAATAGAGCCTTTCTCATTACCTAAGATGCTTGGCTTAACTACCGAAGCTTCGGCTATCTTCTGCTGGACTTGCTTAACATAATTGTCTGCATTGTTTTTTCTTCGAGTAGTTAATATTTCGTCTTGATTTATTTTTTCTAACTGCGCAGGGTCTTGCTCTCTGCCTTTAAGAATAGCTAGATTTTCTAAGTGCTCGCTAGCTTTTCTAGCCTCTCCTAGTTTTGCTTCTAGTAATGAAGTTAACTTAGCTACCTGCGGAGAAACTTGAACAGCTTCCTCTTGCATATTGCTAGGAACTCTCTCTGGTTCCCTAGTCACTAGTTTTTCTTTTTCTAGAGCTATTTGTTTTTTCTGCGCTAACTGTTCTGCCGTAATGGTTGGTGTAATAATCTTGGCTGATTCTTGCTGAACTACTAACGGACTAGTAATTACCTTAGCTGAGGTTTTACTATTGTCTGGTTTTGCTACTGGAGTCTCTACTTGGAAGGATACCTCCCCGTCGCTAACTGACTCCACTGGAGTTTGCTTGACTAAGCTAGTGTCTAACTTCTTGACTGGCTCTATAGGCTGATCGTATCGAATATCTGGATAAGCGTTGACTGGAGATTGCTCTAGCTCATAAGGATCTATCCCTATGCGCTCTAGGTCGTTTCTTCGGTTGCGAACTGCTCTGAGTTCTAGTTCTCTATTAATTGGATTATCGACTATTGGGTTCAGTAACCTTCGAGCCTCTTTGTCGGATCTAGATTTTTGTCCAGATTCGTAAGCTCTTTCGATAGGATCTTTCTTGAGTCTAGGTTGAAGTTTGTTCGGATCTAGATTTACAGGAAGCTCTAAGCTCCCTTTCTCTGGAGCTCTGGAAATTATCTCATCTGCTAGTTTTGCCGATTTTGCTACTTCGTTGGCGTTCTGGATTTTGGCTGCTCGTTGCTGCCAGCTCTCAGCTAATTTAATATTGGATT
>CAZIBG010000007.1:7270-25600 GCA_964536985.1 uncultured Candidatus Saccharibacteria bacterium
TTCTGGATTTTGGCTGCTCGTTGCTGCCAGCTCTCAGCTAATTTAATATTGGATTCTATATCGCTAGCTGGCTCCATCCGAGCTTCTCTCATTAAGCTAGTGTCTAACTTCTTGACTGGCTCTATAGGCTGATCGTATCGAATATCTGGATAAGCGTTGACTGGAGATTGCTCTAGCTCATAAGGATCTATCCCTATGCGCTCTAGGTCGTTTCTTCGGTTGCGAACTGCTCTGAGTTCTAGTTCTCTATTAATTGGATTATCGACTATTGGGTTCAGTAACCTTCGAGCCTCTTTGTCGGATCTAGATTTTTGTCCAGATTCGTAAGCTCTTTCGATAGGATCTTTCTTGAGTCTAGGTTGAAGTTTGTTCGGATCTAGATTTACAGGAAGCTCTAAGCTCCCTTTCTCTGGAGCTCTGGAAATTATCTCATCTGCTAGTTTTGCCGATTTTGCTACTTCGTTGGCGTTCTGGATTTTGGCTGCTCGTTGCTGCCAGCTCTCAGCTAATTTAATATTGGATTGGATTCTGGCGGCCTCTATTTCTCCCGCTCTTATTTGTCTCTGAACGCCTGGCTCCATAGCTGCGTTCATCGCTAGACCTTGAATAGTTCCTGCGGCTCCGGCCTTTAAGTATTGATCTACTTTATCCTTAGCAAATAGTTCTGGAATATTTAACTCTCCAGTGTCCTCTACTTCGTTTTGAACATTTCTGCCTAGCTCTTGAACGGCGGAAACTCCCCCTAGCTTCATTGGAGAAGTTATCATTCTTTCTGCGATGGAATTGCCTTTCAATACTTTTGGAAGCAGCGCAGCTACTGTAGCGTCTACTCCTCCGGTTAGCGCTGCGCTAGTTCTTGCTGGATTTAATTCTTTGTTAATGTCGAAAGTTGGTTGTGGGTCTTCGGTAGAAGAAAAGTCTAAAGTGTTTGGTAGTTGATACGGATCTTGTTCTAGTTGAGCTTTCTTCTCTGCGTATCTATTGCCGGCTCCAGATAGTCCAGCTTCAGCAGTAAACCCTAGAGACCCCATAGCTAATAGCTTTCCTAGTCCTGCAATACCAGAGCCTACATTTTCCCCCACGAAAGAAGCCGTATTGTCTGGCGTCTCCAGTGTATCCATTAATTCCTGAGTTCTCTGTTGAGTGAGTTTAGTCCCGTAATCTCCAGAAAGATAATCAGACAATCCTGTTCCGATCTCATTACTTATTTGAGAACCTAGCGTCTGGGGCTTGTCGTTTTTTAGTAAATCGCTAGCTCCTTGAAGGAGTCCTTCTATCCCAGAAATAGTAGATCCAATTCCTAGACCTATCCCTTTAACTGCTGAAGTTCCGAAGTCGGACAAAGCATCGTTAGCTTTAGAAAAGACACTGGGTGGATTTTTAGCCAAGTAATCTTGATAGGCTTGATACTCCTGATAGTCTTGGTATTCCTGATAGTCGGCTAAGTCCTGCTCCTCTTGAGTCATTTATCTTCCGTATTTTGCTTTTTTGTATGCTTGAAATCCTGGATCGTCTGCTGGGTTTTTATAAATTGTTTTTTCTCCGTCCTTACTTGGCTGACCTCCCATGCTCATGAGCTTTTCAAGCATAGCGGCTACCGCGTCTTCGGGCTCTTTGGGAACATAGCCATTGTTTAGCGCAGCTGAGTAAGCCACTTCATTCGCGGGGTCTACCGTGATCCACTGTTGACCAGGGGCTGCCGCTTCATTAAATAACCTAACTCTGTTTCTTGGTTGACGTTCTGCTCCATCGGACTCTTTAGCCGCTCTGACGGGAATTAGCGAAGTCCCTTCAGCTCTATCTAGCCCTCCGTTCCCTGACTGAATCCATTGTATCTTAGGCGAGAACTTATAATCAGCCCCATACATTTGGACTAACTCTGGGTTTTGTTGATATAGCGCAGTAGCTTCTTCTGGGCGATACTCTCCTAAGTCTTGAAGCATCTTCATTTTACTTTCTAGTGTTTTGCTTTTTCGTTCGTATTCTAGTTTGTTTCTTTCCTGTTCTGCTATTTGTCTTTGTCTGTCGATGCTAATGACGCTGTCTATTTGACCTGTCTTCGCTAGCGCATCTCTAATTTCTGGAAGTTTGTTGTCGTAAGTTGCCCCTGGTTGAGAGAGTATTTCCTGTAAAGCTTGTTGCGACATTAGTTCCTGAGCCTTTTGAGCTGCTGTCGCTTCTGTTTGCTTAGCTAGCCCTGCTTGGTATCTAACTTTTTGTTGCTCCATTTCGTAATCGTCTACGGACTTTGGCTGATCGGCCATAATCTTGTCGTATAGTTGCATTACTGTTCTTAGGTCTGCCATCTTAAAACACCTTCGAAATTATAGAATTAACTAAATTCGTTAGTAGATTGTTGCTACTCGCTGAAGTAAGAGCCTTGACGGCAGATAGATTACCTTGACTTGGTGTCGCTGGGGTTGAGTTTCCACCTCCACCGCCTCCTCCGCCAGATAGCCTAGCGTAGTTTCCAGCTTGCTGGTCTGCTAGCCATTTAGTCGAATCGGTAACGCTACTCGCTAGACTTCCTGCCGCTCCAACTCCAGTTGCGTAGGGGTTATCTTGCTGCATGATTTCTAATAATCTAAATAAATTATTATAGGCCGAGTCTTCTCGGTTGCTAAGTCTACTAGACTCAAACTGTTGAATTTGGTTTAGTCTATCTGCGTCCTGTTGGGCGTATCCTCTTTGAGTGTCCGCTTCTTTTGCTCCAAGCTCTAGCAGGAATTTCCTGTTATTCTCTCTTTCTGTAGATGAGTCTGTGAGTCCCCTTGCTGAGTTTGCCTCTGCTAGCTTTCTCAATCCTTCGTCTGATTGAAATTTATACAAAGGAGATCCTTCGTAGTTTGTTGGCTCGAAAGACCTATTCGCTGGAAATAAAGAACTAAAGAGTCCAGGGTTAGAAGTTGCCGGTTGTGCTGGGACTTGAGCTACTGGCGCTGGTGTCGCCGCTGGAGCTGCTGGTGTTTGAGTTACGCTTCCTGGGGCTTTGTAATTTGGATTGCTTTTCATGAAGCTATCTAGTTGTCCTTGTCTTATCGTTTTGTGGTAAGCGCTAGGTGCTTGAGTTACTCTCCCAGATAGTCTTGAGTATTCAGAGTCTAGATTATTCGATATAGGAGCTTTGCCGTATATTTGGTTCGACGGAGAAATTCCCCCTATTTTTGTGGTCTTCATATCGCCCTGCTTTGGATAAATTGACTTGTGAGTTTAGTCTTTGGTTTAGTTTGTTGAGTTTTAGTTCCTGCAGGATACGCGCTGGCTGCTGGAGTCGGCGCTGGGGTTGCTACTGCTGGAGTAGCTGCTTTAGGCTTGGCTCCTCCCTTGTATGCCCCAACTTGGTAAAGTTCATCTAGTCCGTTTTTGTAGGCGTCTGCTGTTGCTTTGTCTAGCTTCCCGTCTACATACATTTGATGGACTGTTCCGTAAGCTGAGTCGTGATTTAGTCCAGCCTTAGAATATGCCTCTTTAGAATCTCCCCCTTTAAAAGAATTATAAAGAAGTCCAGTTGTGTCTCTGTTCTGTTTCTTTCCTCCGCCCGAAAAAATAGCTCCGAGCGCGTTAAGGTCTGCTACTTTCTGGCCTGAGCCAGCTTCGTTAAAGTCTACGTCGTAAGGATGCAGTCCGTTCTCCATTTTAAATCCGCCGTCTTTCCCAAAGTCGAATCCATTAAGAATGTAATCATTCTTTTCTAGGCCATAAGCTGATTGAATGTTTTTTCTAATGCTATCTCTTGCGTGCTGATCTTTATCTTTGCCTGAGCCAGTAAAAGCCGAGATAGCTCCGATTACTGGATTTGCTATTCCTGTGACGGGGAGCATAGAATAATTGAGAGCTGTTTTTACGCCTTCTGGAATATTAGTTAGTTTCTTATCAATTAAACTGCCAACACCAGTATTCTCCATTCCTACCTTAAAGCCAGTTATTGGATTTTTAGCAGAAAATTTTGCATCTTTATTAGTCTTTAAAGCTCTGTCTCCTGTGTAGATTGCTGCTAATGCCGCTGCTGCATAAGGGCCAAGGGTAGATAGTGAAGATAGCCCAGTTGGCTGAGTTACTCCAAGTATGGGCTCTCCCGTTGCGGTCTGCCCTATTATATTAGCGCTAGCATCAGACGCTAGCATTTCTGCCGTAGATGTTGGGACAGCCGAACTTGCTACGCTCTGTTGAGCTACTGCTCCAGACCCAGAACTGCCTCCTAACCAAGACATAGCTTGATCTAGTAGACTTGCTTCTCCGGCTACGTTTCCTGTCGAACTAGCGATATTTGGCGCTTTTGTTGCTGCCGTAGCCTTTTCGCCTCCGCTAATGCCGTTATATAATTGTTCTAACCATCCTGGCTCGGACGTAGCTTTACTTTTTAGCAATGCTTGTAGTTGTTCAAGTCCTGGAGAAGATTGTTGAGGTATGCCAATTTGAGGCTGTTGCTGGGCTTGTTGTAACTGTTGGATGAATTGTTTTTCTTGCTCTGGTGTCATTATACTTTTCCCTTTAGATAGTCGGGGACTGGCAAGTCTACATTAAAGCTAGCTTTAGATTGGTTGAGTTTTTGTAAATATTCTGGACTTTGCATGTAGGCGCTCAGTAGGTCTGTTATTTTTAGCGACTCGCCGTATTGTTTCTCTTTTTGTGGGATAAATTTTACTCCAGAATTATAATATGGCTCTAAATATGATCTGGATTTATCGAAACCTGCTTGAGCATCCGATACTGCTTTTCTTAGGGCTTTTAGTCTGTTCGATTCTGTCTGTCTTTGAATAGCCGCCGCTGCTCCAGAAGATGACGCCGAAGACGCCATGGCTGCGTTTTTTCTAGCTGCGTCTTCGTTCTCTATTGTGTTCTGAACATCGTTTAATTGCTTGATGTTCTTCTTGCCTTGGTTGTAAGCAAAGAGCAAGCTTCCTACTTCGGCTACTGGCTTTAATATATCGAAAATTCCTGACATTAACTTAACACGACGCTTTTAGTCGTGCCTCCTTTTGTTCTATATTTTAGCGTATAAGTTCCGCCAGATTCTAAGACCCAAGCTCTTTCGGGCTCAGGGCTAGCAGGATCCGCGGTTAACTCTGGTATCCTAGTTCCATTTATAGCAGAAAAAATAAAATTAATAACCCTAGTAATTTCACCTTCCCATCTTTTTTTGAAGGTGCCATCTCCAAAGAGAGGCTTACTTAAAGTTTCAAATGTTCTACTCATATTAATGCACCGTCTTACTGTTATTTTCTAAGTATATAGACCTCGGTTTTTTCTTATCTTCTCTTATTCTGGCCTTTGGGACATAGCTAACTCTAAGGTCTTCGTCTCTGCCGTATCTGTCTTCGATCTCTCTTAGAATGTCCGTTCTGTTTCTTTTTGTTTTCTTGTCTTTAGACATGTTACCTTAATAAGTCCAAGTCCTCCTCTACTCCGCCGTAGACTAAAGGACAATTATCTGTTACCGTAATTTCATATTGTCTAGTTGCGTAAACTCCAAGCCTATCAAGCTTCCTGACTATGTCGGTTTCGGCTTGATCTCCTAAGTCTACCCAGACCTCCTGACTCCAATTATTACTGCCATTATTCTTCCACCTGAGCATTAGCTGAGGGGTGTCTGTCAGGTTTTCGCTGCCTCTTTTCATTCTGATTCTCAGCTGATTGCACCGTTTGTTTCTCAGCGTTCCGTAGTCTATGTGTCCAGTGACTCTCTGGGTTCTTACTGTCTCTCCTACGTCTCTGTAGGTCGAGCTAGATAGTTCGGTAATTAAAGAATCATGCCTAGTTCCTACTAAATGTTTTCCCCATAACGGACTATAAGCATAGGAATAGCCCAGCCAAGCCTCGTTAGTTTGATTTGTGGAATTATATCTGTTCCATTCTGCCCACTCTTTCTTATCTATGTCGTAGACTAGAGTCTTGCCCGCCGATAAGAATGTAAAGATAAGAAACGGTCTTCCTTTTATCTCTACTCTGTATCCTCTGCAGTCTGAGACTGAAGAATAACTTTCAATTTCTTTGTCGTATGGGGTCGATATTCTAGCTACCCCGCCTTGTTCTATAGATACGAACCTTCTGTTATTACTTAGCCAGAAAATGTTATTATCTGAGGTTACTACGCTATATGGGGCAATGCAGCCAACGTCCATATATCCGCCTGTTACTCTAGAAAAAGGAGTGGTTCCGTCATTCTGCCATATCTCCGTGGAACATTCGCCAAATATATAAATATCTCTATTGAGAACAGTAAAGGCGGTAATATTGTCCGAATTGCCAGCAGCGGAGAAGTAGTCCCCTGCTGTCCAAACGGTCGGAGCGTTCACATTGGATCTGTATATTCTGTTTGTGCCGACGCTATTTGCTAGTAGATATCCATCTAAGTAGGCTACGTGAGTCACTGCTATAGGAGCGTCTCCGTCTGCCATGTAGATAGTTGCTGCTGAATTATCCGTGTAGAATATTTTTCCGCCGTTTGCTGCGTATAGATTAGTCCCATCCGTTGCGAAGGTAACTGGAGTATTAATTTCGGGGATGCCGGTTCCGGTCATGTCGGTTTTACTTGCCGTGGTGCTGTATTCTATTTTAAAGATTTGTTGCCCCGAAACTGCATAAGCAACTCCGTTCTTTTGCCACCAGTATAGCCCAGAAACTATTCTGTTAACTCCAAGCTGCAGGTCTAGAAAACTTGCTAGACAAGGTCTTTTGACGGTGTAACCAAGTTCGTCGGCGTAACAATTAGTTAGCAAATAGCTTTTATCGGTAAGTTCTACTCCGTCTACGTTTTTATAGGCACTCGTAAAAAATGGGGCTGGGACTGTTACCATTACGCAATTAACTTCCCTTGAATGTTCACCGAAGCGGCCGCTCCTAGCGAAAAATTACCCAAACCCGCTTTGAACACTAAAATATCAGTGCCATCATATCTCCATCTTAAGTCGTTTATGCCAGTTCCTCCACCATCATTCCCAGCGGCAGGAAACTCACAGTTTACATTGTGTCCTGTGGTAGTTAAGGCAAAAGGTATTTTGATGTAGTTGCTTGCTGTTCCTGCTAGGGTTAAGGTTACGCTTAGTTGAAATTCGTAAAATGCTCCACACTTCCAGTAATCAGCTTGATTAATTGTTTGTGCGCCAATCGTCATAGAGCCTGAAGCGGTAACAATAGGACTCCAAGTAGTTATAGCGCCAAAAATAGCACCTACTTTCTTCGATGCTGTGCCGAGTGTTAGAGACGTTGAGTCGGGATATAAGTCCCCAGAGCCATTGACTACCCATCTTACGGTATTACCGCTAACTAAGATTAACGATTCTGACGCTGTCGTTCCTATCGACACAGAAGCGCCGGCCACATCCCCCCCTCTTATGATAACATTACCCGGAACTGTCGCATGTTCGTTGCCTGCTAGTATTAAATATGCGCCTCTTGTGTTCGTGCCGTGTCCAAATTGTTGGAATCCGTTATCTGCGCCATCTGATGTGTTAACTAATAAGTTGAGCGAACTAGATGTTTTTATCGTAGACGGTGAAAGGATAGTCTCTCCAGAGCCATTTATTTTAATTATAAAATCCGTTCCGTTAGTTGGTAGCATCCTACCTCCAGAACTAGAATCGTATATTAGGTCTAGTATTTGACCTGTGTAAAAATCTCCAACTGCCGTAGCTCCTGCGTTTGCTCCTTTATAGATTGGCACTGCTCCTAGTCCAGCTACGTTTAAGGTGTTCCCTGCTGCTGAATTTTGGTGAGTTCTGAAGCAATATCTTTGACCATCCGCATAAGCACTCGGCGCCGGAGATGGCGTAATCGCAAAAACTCCAGAAGCTCCAGTAGATGTTCCTCCCCACTTAAAGCTATCGTCGGGAGTTTCGTATACAAGGTTGTCTCTGGTATAGACAAGAACGTCTGCGGACGTTTTAATTAAAAATTTATAAGTGCCATTACCGTATACCTGAGCTTGTCCGTTAGAGTCTAGCACTATTGGATTTGCCGCTGGAGTAGTTAGGGCTACGTCTGTGTATAGAGCGCTGAGAGTCGAAGTTCCGGCGATATAGGTATAGACCTTGCCCCCGCTTAGAGCTTGTCCGTTGGTATCTAATATTCCGTTCCATAAGCTCTCTACTTGGACACCTCTTGCCATAAATTACCTTCTTCTTCTGGTCGTAAAAGCTGGCTCGACGAACGTTTCTGATTCGGAATCTCTATCGCTTCGCTTTGCTTCTTCGTATAAAAATAAATATTTCTCCGAAAGGAACTTCCTTTCGCCTATCGGAGCCCCGTATTCGTCTGCTAAGTTCGCAGCTATGCCGTATATTAAAGCATCTTTAAATCTTTCCGGTAAATTGCCTGTTCCTGCCGAAGTATCCCAATCTTTTGCCTTAGAAGTAACTAAACATTCTATGGTTCCAGTAGCTGCGGAGGCGTCTGGCACTGGATATACATATAAATATAAGGGAGTTTGGTGATTGACGGCTACGTCGGTAGGTGCTCCAATAGCTGCTTTCTTGGATATTTCTTGGTATTCTGTCCATTGTAGGACATTTAGAGGGCGTTCGACCCCACTTAGCTTGTAGTTTACTTGATCTATTTGAATTACTAAAGGATCTGTTCCTAGCGAATAGCTAGTTGTTCCATCTACTAAGGTTATTTGCTTGTTGGTTACGTTCCATAGGTGAATGTGGCCGGTTTGCCAGGTATTTACTAGTTGGTTGAGTATTTTTATACCCTGGTCTAGCTGTCCTGCGGTCAAGACTTGTCCGTCCGGAAGGTCTCCTACTATCCTAAACGCTCTTTGGATTATCTCGTTTCGAGTGCTGGCGAAGTTATAGTCAGCGACTGCCATGGGCTTTCTCTAGTAAAGTAAAAATAAGGCAAGAGGAAACCCCCTTGCCTTAAGTCTTGTTAGAAGTTCATAGTGTACAAAACAGTTAAGCTCACACTCAAATTTGAGTATGCGGCTGTATCTGGCGCAGCTTTCACTAAAATATCAATAGTGTCTTCTGCTGTGTATGTATAGCCATGACATGCATCAGTAACAATACCGCTGCCAAGTCTGACGGTTCCGCCACCCTGAGCAATAGTAGTCGCTGCTATAAACCTATCGGGATCGTCTCCGTCCCCAACGTCCAAAGTGATAGCTGGCGAAACGCCAGTATCTAGGTCGTCGGAAGATAGAATGATATCAAGGACTTTAGCCCCTGCTGGAATTTTCACCATCTTGATCAAGTCGTTGATTACTTGAGCAGCGGTAAAAGTATAGCTTGCAGTTATGGAGGTAATATCTAGCCCTGCTCTCGCCTGGACTGTAGATGCTGCCTTTGAACTTGTATATGTGGTTGCCATTATCTTATCTCCTAATAATTATTAATATCCACTAACGTTAGTTCTTGCGAGGTAGATACCTACAGAACCGTAGTCAATAGAATTAAATTTACTCTTAGCAACTCCGCAAGTCATAGCCCATGAGTAGCCATGTTCTTCGTCGTAGTCGAACTCTTTTTGTTTGGTTTCTGGTTTTTTGCCCCATGCCCAAACCAAAGATTGAGCTCCCATTAATACAGCTTTAGTCCAAGGGACGTTGCCGCCACCTCCACCGTCTGTTGCGATAGCGCAGTTTTCATGTTCGTGAATAACTACTCCATCATACATTCCTACGGCGCCTGTGAATATTGGGTTTTCATCTGATCTCTCTCTGGCTTCTCTGTTCGCCTGTAGCCATGCTGAACTTGACTTCAAGTCATACAATGCGTCTGGGTGAACAAGTAAGACATAGTGATCTTTACCTTTGATTGTTATTGGACGAAGTGGAATATAATTTCTACCTCCGCCAGTCCTAGCGTTAGTTTTGATAAAGCTAATAAGCTCTAAAGATAACTTTGAGTTAGTAGCTCCAATCGCCGCCTTAGCTGTTGCTGCAGTAGCGGTTGCTAGCTTCGCGCCAGAACTATCATTGATATAAAATATCTTTGTTGGATCTACGCTCGAACCAGAACCGATGCCTAATGCATCAAAAGCAAGTTGGTCTATCTTCTCAGCTCCCCAATCCTTTAAGGCTGCTTTGGATTCTTCGTCGATAGAGAATACTGCTCTCTTTCTGTCTAATTCGCCTTTATCTCTTACTGCGTGTCTATATCTCTCAAGAGAAATATTCATGTCGTAAGTTGATAGTGCTTCTTCGTTCCCTTCTAGTGTTTGTCCAGAGGTAACCCCAACTCCGGCTAATCTCATTCTTAGTCCGATTGTGATCTTGTCTCCGCTGGATTTCTCTAACTGAGTCTTTTCGTGAATAATGCTATTTGAGTTTGTTGAAGTAAACTTATCCCAGAAGGTAGCTTTACGGACATCTCTAAATAACTGTTCGTCGAATAGTTTCTTGGTTAGAGCGTTGCTTGTGGTAAAAGTGGTCTTTGCCATTTGTGTGCTCTCCTAAATTAAAAAGCGCGAAACTAAATTAGTCTTCAGCTTCTTTTAGTAATCTTTCTAATTCAGCATCGGACAAGTCGGAGATAGTGCTGTCTAGTAGTGCTGGTCTGACTTTGTTAGTCGCGCCACCGCTCTTGCCAGACATCATAGCTGGAATTTTTCTAGCTGTTTTTTCTATCTTGGAAATAGTTGAAGATGTCCCTGTCTTTAGCTTTTTGTTTTCCTCGACAAGACTTTTAACCATTGGGAGTATTTGCTTTAGATAATTCTCAGCGATAGACCTCTTTGCGATTTGAATCAAAGTATCTCCCCTAGCGAACCCAAAAGGGTTTTGCCTGAAGCTTTCTAGGTGTTCCTTTGATATGCCGTCTCGCGATAGAGATTCTGTCATTAAGTCTATATCGTAGTCTTTGACGTAAGTTTCTAGAGTTTCTCTAGAGTCTTGCATCTGCGTTAAATTTTCTCTTTCTTGGTCGATTGCCTGGACTTGGTTAGCAATTTGGCTAAGGATTAATTCCTTCTTCACTACTTCTCTAGGGTTGTTAATCTCGTCGTTCTCTATCTCTGAATTGACCTGAGTCGCCTTGATTATGAGCTGCTTGCGAAGCTCTCCTAGTTCTTGGTTCCGATCCTGAATATAACTTTCCTGCTGCTTGCTTGTTTTTTGCAACTCCGACATTTTATTCATCGCCGCTTCATAAGCAGCTTTGTAGTCTACAGGTTGCCCAGGCGATTCCGGCGTTCCTTCCTTAGCTGGCGCAGCAGGTTGTCCTAGCTCTGGAGTTTCTTCCGGATCACTGTTACTTGTTTCGTCGTTATTCTCGTCGCCATCTTCGGCGGAGTCTGACTTGATATCTTTTTCTATAAGTTGTTTGATTTCCTCGTCGCTGAGTTCATGAATTTCATTATCGACGTCTATGCCTTCGGGTATATCGAGGCCATTGGCTTCTTCTGGGTTGGTATTACCTTCTTCTATCTCTGAGTCTTGCTCTGCCATTCTTAGTTCCCTTTTGTCTTAATCTTTTTAATACTAACTTATAACTCTACTTACTGCGTAAATTCCCCTCCAGGCTGCTGAGGTTGGCTTATCTGTTGCTCCTCTTGCTGGATTCTTGCTTGAACCGCTGGTGGAATTTGCCCATGAGCGATTAAAGTCTTGTCTATTTCTGTGTCGCTAGTTCTCTTAGCTGCCGCCTCGGCTGCCTGACTAGCTTCTGCCATCTTCTGTAAGACATTCTGTCTAATGTCTTCTGGAAGATCCGCGAACTCAAATAATACTTCCGGAGGTATCTGAGCCCCTTTTGCTACTAGTTCACTAAGTATCATGTAGTTTGCCTGTCTGATGCTCGGCGACCATGTAGCTTCATCGGTAAACATATCATAATCTGATATGTTCGCATTGTCTAGAAAATTTTGTATTTCATCTACGGTAAATTGAGACATGTCGGGCTGACCCGCTTCTGCCATCTTCTGTATGCTCTGCTGGTCATAGGCATTGATTATCCTCATTATTCGTTCGGCTGAGTAGAACTCTTGTATTAGCCCTGGAATTATTCGTCCAATCTGTTTCAGTCCCATTGCCATGTTTTCGAATAGATAGTTGTTCCCTGTTAGCTTCATCTTCTCTACATGAAGCATTAACTGCCCAGAAGTATTTGCTCCAGGTGGTTCTGATCTGACATTTATGAGTTCCGATAGCATCTCCCCGCCTATCTTCATTAACTCAACTAACTCTCCTGGGAACTTGATTCCTTCGCTCTTACCTGGGAGCCTAGTGACGTCTTTAACTTCATACACTCCTCCTGGGCTAGATGAGTGTGTCTTGAACTTGTTTAATTCTCTATTGTCTCTAAAGGTATTCTGGTCTACGTAATGGCAGAAGCTAACCATCTTGTTGCCGATGTCTATTGCTTGCGAGTGCCTCTTGTTTATCTCGTCCTGCACATCTTTAATGGAGTCTATCTTCGAGTAGAACTCTCCGGAGTCTGGATCTCTCTTGCAGTAGACTGGCACTATCAGAAAGTTGTCTCCTGGAATATCTGTCAGGTAAGAGTCTGAAAGTATTTCCCCGCCACATAGCTTCGTTACTCTCATAATGGGAATGGTTCTTGTGACTACCGTAACGCCAGTAATCGTAGCTAGCCTAGAAACGTCCTTCTTTTTTATACCGTAAAGATTTTCTGGTTCTTGCCCTTCTATTACTAAGACTGGAACGTCTTTGTATTCTCTGCGCCAACATTCCATTAATCTATATTCTTTCTTAAGGCTGTTGATCATTAGTTGGTCTCCAATCATCATCGGATAACCCCCGGCGCTGATTGTTTTGCCAAATATTTCGTAATTATCTGCGCCCGCAACTTCCTTAGATACTTCCTTTGTGCTTTCCAAGGCAGAGTATTCATCGGCTTTCTTCTGGACTCGCTTTGCGGCTGCCTCTCCGAATAGCTGGCCTAGTTTAGCCTTACTATACATCTTGTGTTTAACGAGATAGTCGCAATCTGTTAGATCGCTTTTCTCATGCTGACCGAACCAAACTCCGTCCCACTGAAATCTTTCGATTACTATTTCGCCTTCTAGGTTTTTGGTCTTGTCTAGGTAAATATTGTAGAGCCCTCTACCGCAAGTGACTATGTCTAGAAATACCTGGGAACGCTCTCGTTCGTATCCGCATCTATCCATGATGTGCTTTGAGAGGATATTTAATATGTCGGCAAATCTTTGATCGCCTTTTTCGGTCGGTAGATACTTCAGCTCTCCTCGGTTCTGTCGTTCTATTCCGCAAAGCTCGTCAACGTTTCTTTCTGTTAGATTAATAGTAAGGCAAGCTCTCTGTAGCTTTTCTAGGTGGGCTTTGTCGCTTTCTAGCCATTGATCCCCGTAGTAATATTTCTTGGATTCTCTGCCCCTCTCGACGCTCTTACTGGTAGTCTCCCAAGCGTCATAGGCCATACTCAAGCAATCTTTAATTATGTCATCGTCTTCTTCGTCTATGCTGAGTCCCGTCTTCTTTAGCTCTAGTAAACCTTCGTGGACGTGTCCGTCTGCGCTACCTGGCTGCATTACCCATTGACCGTTTTCTAGTCTTATCTCATGAGAATGGTCTTTATCTATGCTGGTCATGCCAACGCCACTGACTTCGTCTAACATTACGATGTGATCGTGCTTTAAGGCTATCTCGGTCTGAAGTATCTTCATGCTACTTTCCAGCCACTAGATTGCTTGAATGTATCTTTCTCATATCTATCTTCCTTACTCCTACGGGTAACTATAGCATACTTAAAGTCTTCTATCATATCATAAATGTAGGATAGCGCATCTAATCCGTCAACCTTCCATGCTGGGAATTGCCTCATTTCCTCTCTCAGTCTCTTAGAGAGCTCCTCTGGAGCGTCTTCTGTTAGGAATATTTTATGGTTACTAAGTGGAAAGGCTAACGCTTGAGTGATTCTGCTTTCTTTTTTAGTGCCTATTCTGCTGCCTGATGTCCTTGGACTTAATATCTTCAACGTCTTAGTGTCTTCGGATATAAATATCCCCCTAGCCTGCAGCGCGTTCTTAATGTGAACCTCCGCGGTCATAGCTCCGACTCGCTCTACTCCGATACTCATTATGTCTTGGTGCTTAATATATAAGTCAACGACTGTTTTGATTAGAGTTGGCTCATCCATAGGAGCGATGCTTCCGTCCATTACAAAAATATTGCTAGAACCTGCGTCTTCGATTAGCGGTTCGACCGCTACTACTAGGACTGCCCAAGAATCTCCTCCAGCATGAAAGCTTGCGGGGTCAACCAGCATAAACTTCATTACTTCTTTAGGTATGTCTGCCTTGTTTATGATCTGCAGGTCTTCTTCCTTGAGTTTTCTGTCTTCCTGTGGGGTCGGATTACAGAGTTGCTGCGTCGCGAAGCTAGCTTTGTCCGATCTGAGTATCCTCATTCGACTTTTGCTGATAAATACAGGCTCCCCGAAGTAACTTCCATCCTCCGTGGCTGGGACTATTCTAGTTTTATATAGAAACTCGCCGGTTTCTGGGTCTTTTTTGTCCCGAATGTAGGTCAATAACCCATTATGCCTATAAAATGTTCCGCAAATGCTGTGAGTTCCGCCTTCTGCTCCTAGATTTATGGACATATTGAATGATTCTATTAGTTTTGGTATCTGGTCTGGGTTTCTGACTAGGTCTAGCGTCTCAATATCGTCGTATTTTATGCGGGTAAAGTGCCTACCTACTGGCATACCCTCAGTTAACCCCCACGCTTCAAGACTTCCTTCATTAAAAGAACCTTCTCTGGGCAGGTCTAGTCGATATGCGTTCCATTGGACGCCCTTATTGGACTTAGACATAGACTCTATGTTGAATAAATCAGGATAGTTTTCGTGTAAGTATGTAGAAGTTTCGTATGTGCGCTTGATAGACTTAAGGATAGCAGAGGCATAGTCTCTATTATAACACATGATAGCAATACGCTCATCTGGGTTCAGTATATGCGCTCTAATTATGTCAGCTTTGGTTAGGATAGTTGTTTTGAAGTGCTCTCTTGCCCATATATCTAGCGTTAAGTCTAACCCTTCCGACTCTACCTGCTCACACATTCTCTTTAGGAAGGGATGCTCTTTGAGTAGAAACACTTTGGTTACGATGTCCCAATACGTCATCGGCTTTCGAGGAACTTGAATCAGAGGACTTCTAACAGCCTCTAGGTAAAACTCGTCCTCTAGCTCTCGTGGTCTGTCGGACATTTGTTTTTTGGAACGTCTTTTCATGTTGTTGTGTTGATTGTGAGTTAGGTTGTTTGGTTTGTCAAGAGAAGTGTGTTGTTGAGTAGGTTTATAGGGAATAGTGTTGCGGACGGAGGTGGGGGTTGACACCCTGGCACGGGGGCGCGGTAAAAAAGTCCCACCCCCTACACCCCCCCCATCATCTAGCACGTCTCACGCCATACATACTACCTATCACGCCGGCACATCACGCCTCTGACCTATCATCATTCACTCATCATTTATCTATTGATACTAATCAGGTATTAATACTAACTAGGTATGTATCTACTTACGATCCGACAAAGTAACCGGTCAAATATCGTCCTGCAGCCGGTATTTCCTACTAAACTTTGATACATATTTTATACATACTTTATGCCTACTTTGCATATATCCGCACATCAATTCCCTCCAAGTATGTGGTTTAAGACAAAAACAGCCCTACTCGCATATAGCGCAGCACAAGAAATGTTCGCAAATATCCGCTGTGCATCTAAAATCTCTGCGGTTATTATATTGAACAATATTACATGTTTAGTTATGAATAGTTTGAAAAAAAAAGTAATCATAATCAAGTGGCTGTAATTGTTGGGAAAAATGAGGTTTCGCCTTGCATGTAGGCTTGTCCGGCAGACTTCTAAGGGTTTTTTTTTTACAAACATTTGATGCAAAACAGGTAAAAAAGCGATACATATACACCAATTTAGTCAGGAATACCCCTTTTTTGCTGTTTTTAGACCTTATTCTATTAAGATATTAAATTATACTATACACATATATACTATATTCCCGATTACTAAATAAAATTAAGAGATTAGCAAAACAAACAAGCGCGCAAGAACTACCTGAACTAAAAAATACAAACATATACTCGATAAAACAAACAAATAACTGAACAAATATGCTTGCATTAGCATCAAATATTATGCTAATAAATAACTATCACTTACTAACCACAATAAAAAGGCTTAACTATATGGAATTACTCATTATAATCGGAATTGCTGTAGTATTTTTTGGAGTAGCAACGTATTTTTTGCCTAATTTGAAGGCTAGAAGAAGTGAAATTTATAATAATTCATTAAAAAGGAACTAAAAAAATGAGCACTCAACATAAACAAGCTGCCCAAGCTAAGTCATTTAAGCATCTATTAACTGGTAAAATAATTACACTAGGCAATCAGGATACCATCAAACGATTTGAACAGAATAAGAACTACTTACCGATTAACGACTTGGTAGGCTGGCAGTTCAAACATATAGTTACAGGCAACATAATTAGCGTATTCAACACGACTAGAGCCAATAAGCTACTATCTGACAAGTCTTATTATTTAATTAGATGCCTACATTAACCCACTAATTAATGATACATATTTTATACATACAAAAACAACACAAGGAACTAAAAAAATGAACAAAGAAAGACTAGGCGACTTATTAAGTATCGAATACGGCATTTTAACAGAAGCTACCAAAGTAGCATTATGGGTAATGGATCAAAAGAACTTAGCCGATAACGACCGCCTCGAGATACTCGCTAGACTCAAAAAGATAGTAATGTCAGTTAATATCCTAGCCATGCTTAGAAACAACATGTCAGATAATCAAATAGCTAGAGAACTAGGCAACATAGATAAGAAAGTAGCCGAGACAGTAGCCGAGAATCAAGCGCAATACGGACACTTACCAGAAGAACAACGAGCAGAACTGGCCAAGGACAGACTAAGAGAAGCTATAAACAAAGCTCCTAATGCTACTAACACCACTGAAACAAAACACTAACACTAACACTAACACCGGCGCGTTATAGCTTAGATCGCCTATCTCATTAGGCGATCGTTGGTATAATAACCAGTAATAAGGAAAAACAAAAAAATGGACGAAAAAGACTTGCAAATACTAAAGCCCATTATAGAGAAAGTAATTTCCAGTAATCCGGCGTTATCTATCCAGATACTAGAGGATAGTAACATTAAAATATTGCATAGCAGTTATAAGACTTTTGAAATATATATCGCTGCCAATAGATACGCATCGCGCGGTAAGTATGAACTTGTCCTGAACACCACATATAGATATGTGCTCCCGACTAAACCATCAGGATCAACTGTATATAGGGAATTTTCAAACATGCTAAACCGTGAACAAAAAGACCAGCTAGGACTCACTAAAGATCAATATCAGCTATATCACTTGAATAAGCTAGTAAAGCTGGACAAAAAAGAAAGTTTAGTGATTAAGGATATTAATTTCATAATAGATAAGCAGCTGCAGATTTGCGCAATAGTAGAGCCAATGATCAATAAAGAGCAGGATAGGGATTTTTACTTGCTATCAAAATGTATAAGACTGCAGAAGCTGAATAGTATCTCATGGCCTTGGCCGGTGTATGAGCATATTAGAGATATTTCATTCCAAAGACAAGACGAAAAAGACTCTACCGAGATCAAATATATTCATAATTCTGATAGGTTTACGCTATCTATAAATTTATCAGAGGATACAGCCATCGAACTAATCAAAAATCCGGATAAGAAAATCAAAATATCTATAGAAGACTAATTATAACTAAAGGTTTTCTGCGGTGCTCCCGATTAAGGGAGCATATTTTTATTTACTAACATTTAAAAAGGTTAAAAACATCATGAACATTAAAGTAATTTTTTTGGGAACTGTAATTTTAGGGATTATTCTCGCTACTAGTTATGAAACTACTAGTTACGCAAGCATAGACAGCAGATCACAAGCTACTAGTAAAGATGCTGATTATTACATCGATCTTTATGCCGATATGTTTAAGATCAATAGATGTCTAGCGCACGCGGTTATAAATATCGAGTCCGGCAAGCTACATACTACCAAGGCCGGCAAATTAACCAAGTCAAAAGCTGGAGCGAAGGGAATAGGACAAGTTACAGAGCGCACGAAGAAAGATTTGCAGATTAACGCCGATTTATCATCACTAGAGGACAATATCTTTGCTAGCATGAAAATATTAGACAACA
Source organism: uncultured Candidatus Saccharibacteria bacterium (assembly GCA_964536985.1). Lineage (GTDB taxonomy): Bacteria > Patescibacteriota > Saccharimonadia > Saccharimonadales > AWTP1-31 > CAZIBG01. The sequence goes on from CAZIBG010000007.1 coordinate 25,431, forward strand.
AATTAAAGACAGTAGCCAGCAAGCTAAACAAGCTCCAGAAGCTAAAGGCTAATGACAATGGAGTCAGAAGGTACAACGGTTTTAACAATTCAGAAGAAAATCTTTTATATACAGCTAAGGTAATTAATAACCTGGCTAGATGTAATAATTAACAATGTAGTAACAAAAAA
>CAZIBG010000007.1:25700-38365 GCA_964536985.1 uncultured Candidatus Saccharibacteria bacterium
TAAGGTAATTAATAACCTGGCTAGATGTAATAATTAACAATGTAGTAACAAAAAAACAGGAGCAAAAAACAATGACAGACAAAAAAGAGAACACAACAACACAAGCCTATGATGATATAGAACGCGAGTTGCTAATAAGACTAAACAGGGCCACTAAGTATGAGGATCTAACCATAGATAGCAAGATGGTCAGGAATAAATACCTACACGCATTGAAGATAAAGTTTAGCAAGTTAGATATAAAAAATCCCTTAATTATGGTTAGCATTGAATTTAGAGTCGATGTAGCCGGACAATTACTAGGCCGTTTAAAGAAAGCCATTCCAGAACTACAAAGTAACGGCTTTTTAGTCAGCGATCAATCTTTCAAAGATGTAAACGATAAGCATGTTACTACTAGCAAGTTAGCACTAAAGAATAGCTTAGATACTGACTTAATATACTTTAAGTATGATGAGAATAAGTCTGAAGCCGATGATATTTTTAGGGTTACCCGCGCCGGCGATTTGGAAAAATTTTGCGGGAATCAGCATAGGCACTTAAATTTCCATCATCATTTTGCAGAACTTGCATATTTACTATCCGAATCAAAACGGCTGAATAATTATTTTAGTTATTTGGAACTGCTAGCAATTTTAGATAATACTATCAAGGCCGATGAGTTAATGGGTTTAATTACTCCATTAACTAGCATTGCCGATTTAGAAAAAGCCATAATAATACAAAAGGATAACACAAGCATGACTACTAATTTATCAGGACTAGAGAACAAAACAGCAGAGGAACTTGGCAAGCTAACACAAGTAATAGAACAAATCAAAACTAGTCTAGTCGATTCAGTCGGACTAGAGCAAAGATTTGCCAAGTTAGATAAAAAGCTAACCGATGAAATCAGGAAGAAAAATCCCAAAAAGCTAGAAATTAATTTAATTACAGATCAAGGAACTACTACTATACAGGAACATCAACACTATAAATTTCCTTTAGTAATGTCGGTATTGTCAGTCGGTTTAAACCTTGCGTTATATGGCCAAGCCGGAACTGGCAAGTCATACATGGCAAAAAAAGCCAGTGAAGCATTAAAGAGGGATTTCTACACAGTATCTTTTAATGCTCTATCTAGTAAAGCCGATATACTTGGATTTATAGATGCCAATGGTATTTATCATGCTAGTGCTTTTAGACAAGCATACGAACATGGCGGTATATTCCTAGCCGATGAGCTTGATGCGTGTAATTCCGGAGTCGCCACTATTATGAATAGTGCTATTGCGAATAATATATGCACATTTGCGGATAATAACACTATACAAGCTCATAAAGACTTTTTATTTATCGCTGCTATGAACACGACCGGATCAGGCGGTAACCATAAATATACCAGCAGATCAAGGCTTGATGCTGCTACCTTGGATCGTTTTTGCTTCATAGAACTTGATCATGATGCAGAACTTGAAAAAGCCATGATAGGATTGCCGGCTACTAGTAATCCGGTAAAACTAACTAAGGGTGGACAAGTGACTACTGAAGATTGGCTAGGGATCGTATGTAAGTTTAGAAATTACATAGAAACAAAAAAAATAGATGTTGTTGTCTCTGCAAGGGCAAGTCTATACGGAGCAAAGCTAGCGTCCATCGGGGTAGGCAAAGATCATTTGCTAGATATGCTGCTATTTAAGGGAATGAATAAAGTTGACACTGAGCCATTCGGCAAGTCAGTCTAAGAAGTAAATATCAGGATACTAGCGGAGCAATCCGCTAGTATCCGATTATCTATTTTTTACTATCAATAATAACAATAAATAAGGGAATGAAAGATCATGAGCGATTTTTTAGAATTAAGCAATCCGCAGTATCAGGTCAACGATATACAGCATGGCGACTTTAACGATTTAGTAGATTTAGCTAGCAGGACTCCGGAGGCTATGGACGCTAGCAGTAATGCTAGCACTGAAAATCCTAGTAGCTATACTTGGGATATGAACACCGGATATAATCAGAGCTTAGAATTATTAAAAAATGGCTGGCAAGACGAGTCTAAACTTAGGACCATGCAACAACGATCGGAGGCATTTCAAAAAAAACTACAAGACTTAGAGTCACAAGCTCCAAGAGTAGTATATGATTACTCCGGCGATGAAATAGAAATCGGCCGGTATTTATCGCATGAGCCAGAGTCTTTTATTAACTTTAGGCTAGACAATAGAAGGAAAGCTATTAGATTAATTTGCGATATTGGCGGATCGTGCGTAGTTACTAGCGATCAATTTCTAGCAAGAGGATCGGCCATAATAGGACTATGTAGATATTTAGAAAGCAACGGCTATGCTACTGAGATACTAGCTATTTCATGCTGCAAGTCGGTAAAGAGTCCCACCAAAAAACAAGTTAGCTGCTTCACTATTAAAGAAGCTCATGAATATTATAATTATTCTAGGTTATTATTCTTACTAGTGCATCCAGCCGCATTTCGCCGGATTTTTTTTAGAGTATATGAGCATAATACAGAACAAAAACGCCGATATTATGGCTGGTATGTTTCCGGATCGTATGGCTATGGCTTTAACGCTTTTGAAAGTTTTACCGAAAAAGACAAGCAAAATTCTATATACTTTCCCTTCCTATCATCGGGTGACTATAACAGTGATGACTATACTCAATCGGTGTCAGAAGTAGCTTCCAAGACTATGGCGACTGGACAAGGCGGTGAGTGTAGATAGGTAACTAAAAAGAAAGCCGGCTAGTGATGATGCTAGCCGGCTGTGTTGCGGTTGTGTGTATGTATAACAATGAGCGATCTGTATGTAATAACAACACCTACATAATATATTAACTTTAAGGCTGAATCAAATGATTTTATTTTTTACGTTCTTACTTTTACTAATTTACCTGAGAATCAAGCATGTTCAGAGAAAACTCGATAAGGAAGTAATGGAGTTTTTGAAAAATTCCCAAAACAAGAGATCATCACGTAAAAATTTGATAAGGCGCATCAAGTAAATGCCTAGCAATTACAAATAATACTTTCTCTTTACTAGCATAACTCATTTTCAGGTAAAACTCTGCAACTTTGGGGCTTTTAGCTATTAATTCTAAGGCTAGATCGAAACAATCTAAGCTACTATCAGCAGACATTCCCCGCATACTTTCATAAGGTTTACTATCCAGACAGGTATAACTCCCCGACTTGCTAATATTCTTATTCAAGATGTTTTTAATATCAATATGAGATGACTCAAGTTTTGCTACCATATTTCCTCGTCCGCATCCAAAATCTTTGGTTCGTTAGTATTTTCGGCTACAGATATACTACTATCTTGGACTAGAGAACCAGAAAACGCAGCAGCCCTATAGAACATACCACCAGATAACCTCTCTCTCAGCCCTTGGATTTTTAGCAAGCTAGTCACCTTAGCAATACTTTTTCCATAATCTTTGGCTAGTATTTTAATCAAAGGGTTGACGCAAGCTGCCGGATAAAGATCAGCGCCGTCTCTCGGGGATTTTCGAGTAGCTATATAGCTAACACTATTAGTAAGAGCCAATCTATAATCTTCGATAAGTAACTTCACGGCGTCTTCTGGGGTTTGCTCCATTACATATCTTTGCATCCTAGCTAAGATGTCTACGTTAGGAGCTTTCCCTAGCGATGCCCAATGTCTAAACTGCGCCAAGATTTGCGCTCGGTTGTTGTCTCTGTCGGGATCAGACCACAGACCAGGATAATTACACATCGTCACCTCACCAGCGCCTAAATCATCCAGCACTACACCGTCGGGCTTCTTTAGTCCCAAGAACTCACAGTCGAACACCCAAAATCTTCGGTTACCGGTGCTGTCTACGAAAATGTCCTCTATGTTACAGCTAGCTATAAAACTAGCTCGAATAAATCTAGTCTCGTCGTCTCTGGCGAACGGTAGCCTTATGTCAGTAGTAGGAGTAGTTAAGACCTGCTTCAACATGGCAATATCCATTTTAGCGGCTCTGTCCATTTCGGAGATCACAAAGACTAGAGCTTTGTGTAGCTGTCTGTAGGTTTCTTGCGGTTGTCCAGGAAGTAGAGTTAAGTTCTTTACATACATGCCAAGACCGCCCGTCCATGCCTGTATTAAGCTATCTTTCCCTAACCCTTGCCCGCCTTTTAGAATGATAGTAGTCGGTTGCACAAATGGATCTTCTAGTCTTCTAAAGATATTACTTCCCCAAGATAAAGCTAACTCATAGAAATCTTGCTGAGATAGATTTTTGAACTTAAAAACCTTAGACTGTTCTAGTATCCTATCTCTACCATCCCACTTAGGTAGAGTTATGAGTAATTCTGGCTGGCAGTTTTCTAGCTTATATCTTTCTAGGTGATCTTCCCATGCTGGCAAATCAAAGAATGTCCCAAAATCTCGGGCTCTGGATTTTATGTAGCTTAGGTAATTAGACAACGGTTGCCAAGTTCCTTTATCTTGAGTCATGAGTCTACCAGATAGTATGTCCCTCTTTATCTCGCTAATGCCTGGGATTGTCCTTAGAAAATCTATATAGTCTTGGTAGGTAGCTTTCTTAGATTTCTTAGACCGAACAAGGCCAGTAGCTTCCGACGGTTGAGGCGTAAAGTAAAACACCGGATTTTCGTCAGCGCTCTTAGGGACTTCCTTGGCTTCGGCCAGCTTAGCCAGCGTAGTATTAATCCCGAACGTTTCTACGAAATCAGTAATGTCGCCATGCTCCGGCAGTTCCTCCTCGAAAGATACATACTTCACCGACTTAGCATATCTATATAGAGTCTCTGCTATTTTGATAGTTCTTTTTCTACCGGCTTCGTCGTTGTCTTCAAGTATAATACAATCAGCATCTTTTAAAACCGCGCTATGTTCTAACTCTCGCCAGTTCAGAGCACCAGCACAATTAGTTGTGGCGTAGTAGTTCTCGGACATTAACTTAGAATTACAAGTGTTAGCATCTTTCTCGCCCTCGCAGATCAGTATTGTTTTTTTATTTCTAATAGCTCCTATTAGATAGGGCAGGTTATACAACACCGGCTCGCACAGTCTTTTTCTAACCCACTTGCCGGTGCTTTGGACTTGAGTTCTTGGCTTGAATTGTTTATTGGAGAATCTATCTACATAGTAGAGGATATGTCCGTCTTCGTCTAAGTATGGATAGCTTGCTACTAGAGTTACTTTATCTTCTTCTACTTCGGGAATATTCCTATCTGACATAAACTAATTACCTTTCCTTTTGTTTGAATTAAAGCTTCTGACTCCCCAAGCCCCTTTGATAGCCGACAGAATAGCTTCATAACTACAGCCAGCATGACAATATAGTAATATTTTCCCCGTAGACTTATCTATCTTAATGCTTAGACTTCTTCTCTTGTCTTCGTGACTAGGACAAAAGCAATTATACGAATCTCTGCCTCTCGGTAGTCCGTTTAATAACTTTACTATATCTAACAATCGGGGCTGTTCGCTCATACACACTCTCATTTTAATTGATTAGTAAACGCATTTGACTTATACTCACAACAATGTTAATACATATACTATCCAATATATTAAAGTCAATAGATGAAAGGAATAAAAAATGACACTTTGGCAACATCAGCAAAATATCCTTAAAGATATAGAAAGCAAACAGTATATAGGGCTAGCGTGGGACGTGGGGACTGGTAAAACTTTAGCGGTTTTGGAGATCATAAAAAGACTAAAGTTCCAGACAGCGTTAATACTATGCCCACTTAGTGTTACTTTATCATGGCGAGAGGAGTTCTTAAAGTGGGGAAATAAAGAAGTTGAAGTTTATCACGGGAAAATTTCAAAAAAGAAAAGAAAGCAAATCCTAGAATCTGAAAAAATAATAATAATGAATTACGAAAGCTTCATTACGAATGAAGCATACGAGGCATTGTGTGGTAGAAAATTTCAACTACTAGTAATAGACGAGAGCCAGAGGATCAAAGATCCTGAGTCGATAAGGACTAAGAAATTACTAAGAATAAGAGACAACTTTGAGTTCGCTATCGTCATGTCCGGCAGTATGATTTTAAATTCCCTACTAGATATCTGGGCGCAAGCTCAGGTCATGTCCAATAGGACTATTTTTGATAAGAATTTCTCAGTATTTCGTAGAAGATTTTTCGAGAATAGAAACGCTAGTATTCCTGGTCGCAGAATGTGGGGAGATTGGAGACCAAGGCCAGGTAGCGAGACTGAAATTAAGAAATTAATAGCTAATGATATTAGCTTCGTGGACAAATCGGAAGTGCTAGACCTACCACCGCTAATTCAAGTCTCTAGGAGAGTAGAGATGACTCCGCAGCAGAGAATTATCTACGAATCTATGCAGAAAAACTTAATAGCCGTATTCGCAGATAAAACTTCAGTAGCTAAGATAGCCCTAGAGAAGCTCATAAGGCTACAGCAAATTTCTGTGGGAATATTCAAAGACGACACCGGAAAAGTATCATCAATAGAAACTGATAGACCTAAGATATTATTCGACATCATGCAGGATATTCCCAAGCAGGATAAAATAATTATCTGGTCAAATTGGGTGCCAACGTATGACGTCATCGCGGAAGTTTGCGAAAAGTCTGGGAGAAGTTATGGCTTTTTAACTGGCCGTCAGAGCATGAAAGACAAGGAAGAATCTATACTAAACTTCAAGAACGGAGATTTGAACGTATTAATAGCTAACCAAGCGTCTGGGGGCGCTGGCTTGAACTTACAGGTAGCAAAGTATTGTATTTATTATTCTAGGAGCTTCTCGTTAGAGCATGATATTCAGAGCATGGGGAGAATCTATAGGGGCGGTAGTGAAATCCATGACAAAATAACAAGAATCGACATTTCAACACTTGACAGCGTTGAAGACAAGATATACAATGCTCTTATCAACAAAAGAAAGATAGGCGAATTGCTAGCAGCAATAGCTGTAGAATTAACGGGCGAAGCTCCATTGTGGTTGATGGAAGATATGCCGGAATCTTTAGTTGATTATTTGAGCGAAGAAATGAACGAGAGATAATTAATAACAAAACAGGAGATATGTGTATGGAACTTTCAGACTTAAACAAATTGCTAGATGCGCTAGAGATAGAGAGAAGATCCGAAAAGGAACTTAAGGATCACCTAAGCGAACAAACCGCAAGAAAGAAAGCTATCGAAAGCGAGATAATGAAAGCGCTAGAGGCCAACGGCCTACAGAAATTTGCCGGAGCTAACATTAGCGTTTCTATAGTGACTAGCGAAAACATATCTATGCCAGAAGATCCGCAAAGAAAGCAGATGGTTTTAGATTATTTTAAAGATAGAGGAGTGTTCGACCATTACGCGACTATTCATTATTCAACTCTAAACTCATTCTTCCGAGAAGAAAGCGAGATAGAGTTATCTAAGGGTAATTGCGATTTTAAAATTCCAGGAATAGAGGAGGTGAAGACCAGCAAATATTTAAAAGTGTATTAATCAAAAAGTAGTAAGTAAAAATTAATTATAATTATTAGGAAAAGTAAAAAATGAAAACAAAAAATGAAGAATTAGCAGTTGCCGTAGTTGAAGACAAAAAGGAAGTCTCTACCGAGGTGGCTAGTTGGGGGGCTATGGAGGATTTGGGCTTAGCTGAGTTAGCTGTGCCTTTTATCAAATTAGTTCAGAAGACGACCAAAGAGGTTGATACATTCGGCTCTAAGCCAGGGACTTTCATCAATTCGCTAGACGGAGAGGTTGTCGGGACTAATGAAGATCCATTGGAAATAATTATTTTCGGTGCCTATATGTCTTGGTTAGTAATGAAGACTCCTTTAAACAGCGATCAGTCTGAGTTTGTAAAGTTTGAGCCGTTAACGGTAGAGAACGCAAACCTTAGATATGAAGAAATGACGCCAGAGGGTAAAATCACTCGACATAGAACTATTAACTACTATTGCATAGACAGAAAGCATGTAGTTGACGGGATTCCTGCGGTGATTTCGTTTAATAAAAAAGCATTAAAGGTTGGGCAGAGACTTGGAGTTATATTTAGCAAACTTGCTAGAATTGGAAAGACTAGTGCTCATGTCGTAATTAAGCTAACTAGCCAATTCAAGGACGAGGGGGCGCTAAAGAAATGGTATGAGCCAGTGGCGACTATTTCTAGGGACGCTACTCCAGAAGAAGTAGCTGCTGCTAAGTATTGGTATGACCAAACTAACAGGTTAGTGGCTACCGAAAGTAATAGCGCTACCGAAGATAAAGATCCTTGGGAGTAATATGAAAAAGCAGGAAACAAAACTAAAAGAGAAGGTATTGTCTGCTCTAAAGCTGAGATTCCCTAACTCTTGGTTCTGTAAGATCCAGCAAGTTTCAATCAATGGCACGCCGGACATTCTGGGGTGCCATTGTGGGGTTTTCGTTGCGATAGAATTAAAGACCGAAGACCAAGGCTCTAAGCTAAGTCCTATCCAGATATATGAGCTAGAGAGAATATCTAAGGCTGCTGGCTTTGTTTGGGTAATTAAGAATTTAGGAGAGCTAGACATTATGCTGAAGGAGCTAGTCGGGCTAGAACAAAAATACAACGAATATGCAAAGGAGAGCGCATGAGAGAGAAATACTATTACGATAAAATGGCAGAGCTTAGAGACTCGTGTGGAGTAATGCCGATTAAGGTCGCTAAGAAAATGGGGATTAGATTCGACTATGATAAGGAGACGTATATTCAGATCATTAGATATCTACATAAAAATATGAAAAGAAGGCCATTATCTGGAGACATGGAGGAGATTAAGGGGATGCTAGAAGCGCTATGCTTAAGCACTACTAGCCTAGCTACTCGCATGGGCGTGGGGCGACAGGCTTTAATATACGCCCTTGGTTGGGGCATGAACAAGACTAACTTAATTAGACTACAGAAAATAACTAATAATATAAACACGGCAATTTGTAACTGTTATGCAGAAATGATTGCCCAAAAAAGGGACGAGTAGAATGAAAACAAAGGCAACAGAGAAGCAAATGTTTTTTTCAGATTCGGCAGACTCAGGGGATACCGCTAGTCGATTCGAGAGAAGGAAGCAGGAGTTCATTAAGACCGTAACGGACGCGGCAGTAGGAGATCCCTTTAACCTAACCACAATAGGAGTGGCGGCGGCGGTGAATAGTAAGTTTCCATCGGTAGTGAAGATAATACTAGCTGGCGGAGACGGCAGCTATGTAGAATTACCTCTTACGATGGAGGCTTGGAAGATTCTAAAAGACAGAATAGACCAAGTGCTCACTGAAGCATTAGCTAGTATTAATTAATAAAAATAAAAAGGAGAACAACATGGCTACTAAAATAACAACAATCGGAAGTGTCGGAGAAAAAGAAGTAGATAAGCTCCCAATAGGCGGAGTTGAGTTTGACGTATCTGGCGATCCCGCTGAAAAGTTAAAGCTTCAAGATAGAGAGCTAGAGCTAAAAGAGGTCGCGGAAGCCAGGAAGATAGTCTGGGCAAAGCACAATGAGCTCTTAGAAACGGAAAATTTATTCAAACAAATGGTTTCTTGCAATCCAAGCGCTGCTCAAATAAAGGCAAATACCTGGAGAGTCTGCGTAGACTGCGTAAAGTTTCTAGCTGATTGTCGCGACGGCTTCAAGGAGGACAATCAGGAGCTACTAAGGAGAGCTAAGCTCGAACTTGCCGATTCTAGATATCTATCGCCAATCGACGATGCTTCAGAAGGTCAGCTTTCTGATATTCAAGTGAGTATCGGGCATCCTGTTAATATTTTCTAAGGAACACAATGCGGTCAAAGGAGAAAGAAAGCGAACTATACTATTTAGCGCTAATGCTTGCAGTTGTTTTTGTCTGCGTAGTCATATTTCGAGAGTTTTTCCTGAGACCGCACTTTTAGGGTAGAGTAAAATGTATTTTGTAGGAAGTTCAGTGGACACTATATACGACGAGATATCCGCTTGTGAGCAACAAGTAGATCAAGCTCAAGCATTAGGCGTCAACTTGTTACGTTGGCAGATAATTCAAGGCGTCAAAGAGCCTAAGCCTCAAGCTTATGGCGACTACATTAACTTTGTCTATTGGGGCTTAGACAAATACGACAAATGTCGGGAAAGAATTAAGGCAGCCGGAATGAAGGTAGTTATAGTGATGATGCACCCCTTTGGTGGATACTCCGGCCATAGAATGAACCTATTTATGTCTATGAGAAAGCTATCCGAGAACTTAGCTGGATTCAAGAAGTGTTGGGAGTATATAGCCAATAGATATAAAGACGACGAAGTTATAGAAGGCTTTGAGCTACTAAATGAGCCTCAAGTGGTGACTACTAGAGGATACCTAGCGAACATGCAGCCAGTAGTAACTGCTCTTAGAAAAATTACAAATAAGACTTTGATAATAAATTGTCCAGGAACAACTCCGGAAGGATTTAAACTCATGAAGCCCCTACTTGGAGAAAATCTATACTACGGGTTTCACTACTATGCTCCTAATAGCATTACTCACCAAAGAGCTGAGGTTGGGTTAACTTACTTTCCAGATCCCGCAAGGATAGAGAACGATCTTAGATATGTTTTGAAGTTTCGACAAACCTATGCGCTACCAGTAGTGAACACTGAGTTTGGGTGCACTAGTCTATATCCAGTGAACCAAGAGAAATATATTAAAACCGTCATGTCGGTATTTAAGAACCTTGGGATTAGCTACGTTTACCATAACGTTAGCGACGTTAAGGATAACGTTTGGCAGTTGGTCGGCGGAGCTAAGAAGTCTTTCCTAGAAAAGGCTACCGATTTTTTAAAAACTTATAATTAGGGAATAGAACAAATGTCACAAAAGCAAAGAATTAAGCGAAAGCTAAAAGCAAAGAAAGCAGTTAAACATAAACAGATGTTAGCGCATCATGCAAAGAAAAGGGGGAGTAAATGAACGAACAAATACAACAGGAAATTTTAAAATACTTACAAGCGTTTCAAAGTGGTGTTGAAAAAGCTGGAACATTTACCGCTGAGCAAGCTCCGTTAGTGGTGCAGGAATTTATTCAATGGCAGATATGGGGGAATTTGTTAGAAGTATTATACTTTGGTCTTGGTTTATTTATTTGTTATAAATTATTTCTAAAATTAAAAAAAGATTTATTAGAGTTTGTTGTCAAGAATAAATACTCTAGTGGAGCTGAAGTCTTATACGTACCGTTAACAATCGTTGCCCTAATCTTCGCTATGTTCTTTTTTTATGCGCTAAGTTCGGCAGCTAAAGCCCTAGTAGCTCCACGAGTTGTAGTTATCGAAAAAATCTCAGAGTTAACCAAGGGGGTCAAATGAGCGATAAAGAAACAAAAGGAGCTTATCTGCCGTTTAGGACTTTCTTAGAGCATAGCATTAGACATGCAGTAAATACTGCTTATGAATGTTGGAACACAAATAGCGATAGCAAGGCTAGTTATTGGTCATCTTTAGCAAAAGAGCGTGACGTATCCTTAAAGCACTACGACGAGCTTCTGCGCTTGCATAATTTGCAGGAGGTTAAGTAGATGATTAAGGATGCCCTTGAAATTGCTAAACTTACACTTTACACTGGTCTTATTGCGCTACTTATTCTGAGTGGCGGTAGGCTGCTTTTAATCCTCGACCTAATAATCAAGAGGCTACAATGAAAATCGACGCTGATAAATTGAAAAGGTGGACAGAAAGACAACGTAATCTTTTCGAGTTGTTGCTACGTAGGACTGGAAAAGAATATTATGATGACCATCGACGAGCTTATAATCAAATGCTGAAGAAGATTAACCGCATGGTCGAGGCCGAGCAGAAAAAGCAGGAGGGGAAGTGATTAATAAAGAGGAAATGATTAATAAAATTAAATGTTTCTTTGGCCGTCACGACTTTATCTATGATGACATAGAGGCGGGGAAAAGTATAATTAGCGACGGATATATAACTACATTTATTACGAATGGTTGGTGTGATGCTATTTGTAGTAGGTGTGGAAAAGTAAGGAAAGGAATACTAAAGCCATTATCAGAGGTGCAAGATGAAAAAAATAACTGAAAGCAACTTTCGATCAGACTGCGGAACTATTGATATAAATGCTCAGACTCCATACGATAAAGGCGCAGAATGGGATAGTTGTTTGGACATCAAAGTTACTTACAATCAAACGCCAGGTGATTATACCTTTATTCATATTTGCAATATTGATGATTTTATAAAACTACTACAGGAAGTGAGATCCGAGATGAGGAGCGATAAGTGATAACTAAAGCAAAACAACTATTACAAACTGAGGTCACTTTAGACCACGAGTCAATGCTGCAACGCATTAAAGATTTGTCTGAGGTGGTGAAGACGCAGAATGATTGGATTGAGAGGGCTAAGCCCTTTTTAATTTACTTTATGGATAGTGATTGTTGTAGCGAAGTAGAGGGAGTAGATATTTATCAATTAACATCAGAGGTGCAAGATGTGGATTAGGCAAGGGGACTCAATAACCAATATTACTACTTCCTCATGGCTATTCTTAGGCAATACGGAAATTAAACTTGGGAGAGATAGTATTGCAGTTTTTAAAACGGAACAAAAAGCAAAAGAAGCCTTTGAGAAAATTTGGGAGAGATTGAGGGATTATGACTTAACAGTTGATTTATCAGAGGTGCAAGATGAAAAGTAGCCTACCCTTTACTAAATTTGATTTATTT